>NZ_RQET01000008.1 GCF_004769195.1 Leptospira fletcheri | reverse complement strand
GAGCATTCGAATGGTACCTTAGCTCCTTAAGAATTCAGCGCAGTTGATTCCAGAGATTGCAGTTTTTTCGGACAGCGATCAGGGCAGGAGCTATATCTTGAGAAACCCGCGACTTCCACGGGATTTCTCTACAGACGTTTCTATTTCTTAACCTCGAATCGAGTACCGCCTTTCGATGCGACGGCGAATAGGGTAAGATTTATATTCCATTTTTTGAATGAAATGAAATGGACGAACCTGGACACGTAATAGATGCATTTCTTGGCGATCACGCCCAATTGGGACGGATTTCCTGAGACAAAGGAGATGGGCCTCAACATGGTAAAGGTGACATCGGAAAATCCGCAGTTTTTGGCCAAAAGGGTCAGTGTTTTTTCTTTGTAATTATTGATGTGATCCTTGGCTTCGAGGTAATGAGCTTTCGGATTCCTGCCTAAAAGAAAAACCTTCAACCTTGCTTTGATCAATTGTAACGGAAAATTCGGAGTTTCGATGAAAATGAACCCTCCGGGTTTGAGCAGAGAATGCAGATATTCTAGCAGACTTTGGGGGTTTGGAATGTGTTCGATAACATCCCAGAGTGTAATGATATCGAAACTTTCCTCGGGTAGGTCGCTTTCCTGGACCACACCGGAGAATACGTTCGTAAGATGGTTTTTTTCTCTGGCAAATCGAACCGCTTCTTCCGAAATTTCGTAGCCTACCGCTTTCCATCCGGGCCTTTCTTGTTCTATTTTACGGATAAAAAAGCCGAGACCGCAACCCACATCCAGGATTCTTCCGTTCGGAGAATGCAGGAATTGATCACAGAAGTCCTGGTATATTTCCCGGTGAGCGTTGTCCCACCAGCGCAAATCGTATTCTTTGCTGTCCCCTCCCCAGTATTCATCATAATGCTCCTTCTGGAGGTACGTGGAGTAAACATGCCCGCAATTGTGACACTCGACAATGGGGATGAGATTTTCTAGAAACACCATTTTTTTGCCGTCATTTCCGCACAAATAGCAATTAGAACGTAATCTAGATCCTGGATTTATTACAATTTCCGAAAGTGATTTCCTGTTGTCCCAAATCATAAAAGTTTTAACCGAGCTTCAGCTGTATTTTTTTAAGTGCTAACTTATTCAATCGAGAATAAGTTGCAACGGGAAAACCGGACAAAACTGACAAGACGTCGTGAATTTTGCGTTAAAATATAAGTGAAATATAAGTTATCTGAGCTGTCGGGATGAGAGCCGCATTCTTGCATCGTACGCAAATCGTACGTGCGTCGGAAAAAGTGGGAGGACAAGACGTTTCTCCCATTTTTTCCGCGAAAATTGTAAGCGAGTATATTACAATAGCTGAAACTAGATTCTTTTGTAGAGGAGTCTGGAGAAAAAAGAGGCTGGTAAGCCCATATTTTCCGAAAGTCTCGGGTAAAAACGACAAAAAGTAGCCGAAGTCCCCTGAGAGCTTCGAGTTTCACGGATTTTCAGTCTCAATTTTTAAATTTTACTCAATTTTTTTCCTTCCGATTGTTAAAATACAAAGGTGCTCCGTATCTGAAGGTATGAAGGAAATGATTTCTAATCTCAATTACGAAATTCTAAAGAGTTTCGGGAAAAAATGGCATAGATTTCGAGTTGTTATTTCGATTCTGCTGCTGCCTTTCCTCTTTTCATGCAATCGTGCCCTGCCTTTAAAAATGGATATGAGCCATGGAACTGGATTTTTGCTTTCCATTCTTCTGGAAAACAACCCGTCGTCCTCCGCTGCCTGCACCTCGAGTCCCACCCTTTCTTTGGGAGAAGGCGCGACCCGGGTGTTAGGACAATCGGATTTTGTGAGTAGCACCTCCGGCTCCGCTACAAATCGGCTTCATTCTGTGCAGGGGATCATTTCGGATTCCAGCGGAGGAATCTGGGTGGCAGATAGCTCCAATGCAAGAGTCTTACATTTTCCTGCGGGAGTCGCATCCGGCGGATCTGCGGATATTATTCTAGGAGGAACCGCTGGCACTGCATTGAATCAATTTCAAAGTCCTAGCGGTCTTGCGTTGGATTCCTCCGGCGGACTTTGGGTCGTGGATACTTCCAACGAAAGGGTACTTCATTTTCCGAAAGGAGTTTCGACAGGAGGAAGTGCGGACGCAATCATCGGCGTTACGGGAACTACCGGCACCACGAGTTCTCTTTTGTACACTCCGTCCGGCGTGGGCGTGGACAATGCAGGAGGGATTTGGGTGATCGATTACGCGAACTTTCGCGCTCTCCATTTTTCCGCTCCTTTCTCTAACGGGATGTCGGCAGATCTCGTACTGGGACAGCCCAACTTTACGACTGGTGCCACGGGAACCCCAAGCGCTTCGAATTTAGGAGGACCGAATGCCGTCAGAGTCGACTCGAGCGGAAATGTCTGGATTACGGATAATATTTCTTCTAGAGTGTTGCGCTATTCTCCCCCTTTCACCAACGGAATGAATGCGAATCTCGTAATCGGTGCGCCGAATTTCACTTCTACCATGAACGGTGTCACCGGCCAGAATACTCTTTGGGCTCCGAGCGGACTTTCCTTCGATTCCAAAGGGAATGTTTGGGTCACCGACAATTCCTACAGAAGAGTTACTCATTATTCCGCTCCCTTTAGCAACGGGATGAATGCGGACAATGTTTTGGGAGAACCTGACTATGCCTCTTTCAATGCGAATCTTACCGTCTCTGCATCCACATTCAACAACCCCTTCGATGTGACCGTTACGCCTTGTGGCCAGGTTTGGGTTGCCGACATCAACTTCAATCGCATCACGTATTTTCCATAAAAGATCGGGCGGATTTCTCTTTCGGTATTTCTACCGGAATCAAGCGCTTCTTTTGCGAGCTAGAATTCCGTAATGCCAAGGAGGAAGGCTCCTTACGGTCGGTTCCAGGATTTCGAATCCGCTTTCTTCCGCCCATAGTTTGATCTGATCCGGCTTGGGACGCATGTCCAGGCTCGGACCCCTGGGAGTTTTAGGATCGAAATTCCAATGAATGATTCCCGCTTTTCCTCCCGGCTTTAGGATTCGAAACGTTTCCGCAAGGATCTCTTCGGGAGACTCATGGTGAAGGATGTTAAACAGAGCCGTATAATCGACGGAGAGATCTACGAGGCCGGTTCCTTCGCTGATCAAATCGCGTCGTATGATTTCCACGTTGGTCAGACCGGCTTGCAGAACTCTCGATCCCGCCATGGAAATCATTTCAGGTTCGATGTCGAATGCGATGATCTTACCGGAAATCCGCTTCGCGACCGGGATCGTAAAGGTCCCGTAACCGGATCCGAATTCGACGAACGTCCCGATGTCGGAACCGATTTCCATTCTATCCAGTACCAACTCTACGTCGAATAAACTCTCCCAATAAGAGTATTCCGGCATCCCGCTGTCTCGAACCTTCATTCTCTTAGGAAAAGTTCTTGAACTCGAATGTCAATCGGATGTCAGATCCTAAAGTTGTATGGATCGTAATACGAAGACGTTTTTTATCGGCAGTGTGGAATTGAGGATCGAGGATCCGGAGCTAGGGATTTCCTTTCCCGTTTTAGTACAGTACCCCACGGAAACTCCCTCCGTTCCGACGTCCTTCGGTCCGTACATAATGGACGTCAGTTCGAATGCGGATCTTTCCGAGGGGCGATTCCCTTTGATCGTGATTTCGCACGGGAACGGAGGCTCTCATCTTCTGTACAGAACCATCAGCACCCATTTAGCGAAGAACGGTATGATCGTCGCGATGCTGGAACATTACGGAAATAATCGCAACAACAACGAATTGGAAAACACTCGAGCGAATTTGATCAATCGCCCCAAACACGTCAGCATGACGATAGACGGACTCCTTTCCTCGGAACGTTTCGGAAAAAGCGTTCGAACCGATCGCATTGCGATGATCGGACATTCTATGGGCGGATATACCGCCTTAGCCCTTGCCGGCGGAGTTCCTTGGACGAAAGAAGGGGAAAAAGTCGAAACTCCTACCGATTCCAGACTCCGG
Organism: Leptospira fletcheri; assembly: GCF_004769195.1. Lineage (NCBI taxonomy): Bacteria > Pseudomonadati > Spirochaetota > Leptospiria > Leptospirales > Leptospiraceae > Leptospira > Leptospira fletcheri. The sequence continues at coordinate 265,569 of NZ_RQET01000008.1, read as the reverse complement.
GCGATCGTGCTCATGGCTCCGGGAGCAGGTTGGTTTTTGAACTCTTTGAGTAAGGTGACGATCCCGATTCTTTTGTTTGCCGCGGAACACGATCCCATTACTCCCGGGTGGAATTCGGATATAGTATTGAACGGAGTTCCGGATCGATCCCAGGTTCTGCTCCGGACGGTTCCCAACGCAGGTCATTTTTCCTTTTTAAGTCCTTTCCCTCCCGCTTTAAAGAATCGTAATTTTCTACCCTCCGTAGATCCGGACGGATTCGATCGAGAAGAATTCCATCGCAGTTTACCGGGGGAAATTCTGAGATTCTTGGACGAAAAACTGACTTAATCCGACGAAGGATCGATTCTACTTTTCCCTTTCCGGTTCGGATGGCAGGAAAATCGTTTGCTTTATAGTTAAGTAAATACTTGACTATTGTTCCGTTTTAGAAAACTTAAGGCATTACTTAAGAATTTCGCAGGAGTCGGAACTCCTTGCGGATACGCCGCATCGCTGATGGACGCCGGACAAGAGGAGAACATAAAATGGATCCGCTAAAAATCGCGCACGAATCGTTCAGTATAGAAAAGATCTACAAGGCCGCTCCGAATTCGGTTTTTTCCGCCTGGGGCTCCCTTTCTTCGAAATCGAAATGGTTTATCGGACCGAAAGATTGGGTTCAGGTCAAAAGGGAACTGGATTTTCGAGTAGGGGGAAACGAAGTTCTGCAAGGTCGTTTTGGGGATCGCCTAAAAACGGTTTATACGGCGCGTTTTCACAGCATTCTTCCGGACCAAAGGATCGTATTCGTATACGATATGCATCTAAACGACGCGATCCATTCCGTTTCGCTTGCCTCGGTGGAAATCGAAGGTTTGTCCGGAGGAAGGACTCGTCTTACGTTTACCGAACAGGTCGCGTTTCTGGATGGAACTCCTGGGAATGAAGGAAACGTTTCCAGAAAGAACGGAACAGAAGCGCATTTGGATCGATTGGCTCTCTTCTTGGGAGAGGAAGAATGAAAACGCCTTACGTTGTACTATCTCTCTTTTCCGTCTGTCTTATCGTTTCTTGTGCTACTTTTGATGGACGCAATACGAAGGAAAATCCTTCCGATTTTCCGCTCTGAGATAAATTTAGGGCCATTTTTTGGAAAAAAATTGTTGGTTGTCGGTTAATGAAAAAAGAAAGTGCAAGATACAAATTTCCGATGAGAATTCCCAAATTTGCTTATTCCCTTTGTTTCCTATCGTTGGTTTTTCTGAACTGCTTGAAGACGGAATCCGGAAACTGCGACAATTCCGATGTCTTTACGGCTTCCTTTTTCCAAGGTCTCAATTCTCGGAGAGGTTCTTCCTTTTGCGGATATCTGAAATCTCCTCTGCCGACGACTCCTTGGACCCGCCTCTTGGGGGCAGCCGGCGCTTCCACCCAATCCGCAGGAGTGACTGCCGATAGTTCGGGAAACGTTTATGCTGCCGGAAATACGACGGGGAGTCTGGACGGAAACGCCCTGATCGGTTCTCAAGACGCGTTCGTAGTCAAATACGATACGAACGGAAACAAACAATGGACGAGAACGTTGGGGGTTGGGGGGTCCAGCTTGAGTATGAACGGAACCGCTTCCGATTCTCTCCAAAACGTGTACATTTTGGGTTCCACAAGTGTGAGCTTGGACGGGCAGGCTTTTTCGGGCACCACGGATTTGTTCCTTACGAAATACGATACGAACGGAAATAAACTTTGGACCCGTCTTTTAGGACCGTCCGGAAGCGCCGCGCTTCCAATGGGAATCACGACGGATCCCCTCAACTTTGTTTACGTGACGGGCTACACGAACGGGAACCTGGACGGAAACGTACTTGTCGGATTGTACGACTTATTTCTTACGAAATACGACCCGAACGGAGTCAGATTGTGGACACGCACCCTGGGAGTCTCGGGGGCACATACGCAATCGGATGCAATTACTTTAGATTCCTCTAATTCGGTTTACGTGACAGGTTATACGACCGGAAATTTGGACGGAAACGTCCTGGCCGGAGCTCAGGATCTGATCGTGGTCAAATACGATTCGAACGGGAACAAACAATGGACACGCCAATTGGGGTTATCGGCCGCTTCCGAAGTCGGAAACGGATTAACTACCGATATGTTTGGGAATATCTATGCGACGGGAAATACGAACGGAAACCTGGACGGTCAGACTCTTACCGGTACCTTCGCTTTCTTTGTCGTGAAATACGACAACCAAGGCACAAAACAATGGACGCGTCTTTTAGGTACCGGAGGAACTTTTACGTACGGATTGGGAATCACATACGATTCCTTTAACGACGTTTTCATAACAGGATATACGGGAGGAGGTTTGGACGGGAATACCCTGACCGGAACTCAGGATATCTACGTGACGAAATACGACTCGAATGGAGTAAAACAATCCACGCAACAAACGGGGGCCTCGGCTGCCAGCACCACCGCTTCGGGAATCGCTTCCGATTACTATGATAACATGTACAAGACGGGATACACCTCAGGCAGCCTGAACGGGCAGACCCTTGTCGGAACGAGCGCTTTATATATTATAAAAAATTAATTTATTTTTTCCGTACGGGATCGTGCCGGTCCCTTATCGAGCTAAAAACGGAGGATGTTGGATTCTTTTCGAAATTCGGTCGTTTCGCTTGGCAACCGCTCCGAATTCCGAAAGAACCGTTTTCCGGCTTTATGCCGTTTTTTTCATCCGGATTGCGCCGATAAGAAGCATTAGAATGGAGATGAACATTCCGAGAATTCCCGGAAGTCCTACTGGAGGAAAATTGACGGGGGCTCCCACTGCTCCTTTCGCAGCCAGACCCACCGGCAATAAGAGTCCCGCCACCGCCGCCCAAGATGCGATTGACTTCGCTCTATCCGAAAGAGCTACCTTATCGATCCAGAGTCCGACCAGCATATTATACATAGCGATCGGCATTCCGTGGGAGTGTCCCTCGCGGAGGTAAAAACGCACGATACTCAGTACGTGTTCTCCGTTTTTTACAGAATTGGCATCGAATGTGGCGCCAAGAGCGAATCCGCCCATTGCCGCCAAAAAAATCGCGGCCAAGCCTGCGACGAGGTTCGTTTTTCCATATCGAATCATGTGTTTCTCCATTCGGGTCTGTTGATTTTCAGGGGAGATATATGACATTTATACATTTGAATTCAAGAAATTTCGGACCCGATTCTGCATTTTTCTGCGGATGGACCGGGAAGATTCGAACGGGAGTTGATATACGATTAGATCCGCCTTTTCAGAGGCGCTCATCGTAATATATTCTGTATTAGAATATTTTAAATTTAGACGCGACCTCGGGGATTCTTTCAGGAGAAAGGAGGTCGTTCTTACATCTAATTTCGGTATACATATGTTTCGTCGATTGCGAGGATCTGAACGTAAAATTTTTTAATAAAATACTATTAAATGGTTGTATGTTAATTGGGGTGTTTTAGTTGCTAAATTATGGTGAAAAAAACAATATTCCCTCTGACGTTCCGCCTCTTCGCTTCGAACTGTACCGCATTGGACTCCACCGGCGCTACCAACTCCTACAAAGGATCCGTAGTGAAAAGCAAGATTCACGACGCAGCGTTCAGTTCCGATTTTCTTTATTATAATTCCGTTTTGTCCGACTCGTCGAGCGCGGCTGCAGTAGCGATGATAGATTCCTACTTGGCTGAAATTTTTGCGAATATAGACGATAGCAAATACTACGGTAAGACCTCGGTGGACAAATGCGTTCAGGATATACGGATCCTCGGGCTTTCGGTGATGAGCGCCTCCTTGACCGTCGCCACAAACAACGACTGCTCGAAATTGCAAGCGAATCCGGCCATATTATAAGCACCGAATTCGAACTAACCAACAATTGCTACGTTGCTTAAAGATAAGTATCAAAGATATCGAAGACGTTTCGGGGCTGAACGCCCCGTTTTTTTCGTCCTTTGAATATTATAAAAAATAAATGGAGTCGGATTGATTTTTATGGGTATTCGTATGAAGAAACAACAGAATTTGCGTTTCTCCGACAAGGAAATTGTAATGATTCAAAAAGTGGAAGAGTTCCGAAAACGGCACGAAAAATTGAGCGCGAGCGGAAGGATCAAACAGATCAAAGGGCTGTTTGCCAAATTGATTTCGTATCATAAAAAATTTGACCGGGTTTTTTCCGAAATGCAGAAGCTAGTCGAAGAGGTCGACGAGCTGGAGAGGAAGTTGAAAGCGGTGGGGGTTGGCGATCTATTGAGCAGATTGAAGAGCAAGAGGGTTTAACCTAGGTTTGGAGACCTTGGAGTTCGGATTTTCTACACTCGAGGAAGTGTGAAAGAATCGAACTACAGGGTTTTGTTTTTCGAATCCGAGCTCGTCGGGCAGAAACGAATCTCAGGGATTTTTTCTTTTTTCGTCCCGAAAGAAAACATGGCAGGAAAAGTCGGTTGACGCCAAAAAAACGCAGGAATTAAAAATTACTTTAGGCGTTCAAAGAAGGTGTCAGTTCGATGTCTGAATGGTTCCTTTTTCGATTCCGAATATTATTGATTTTTAGGTAGGCTGGAATGGGACTCATCATGTTCGGACTCATATTTGGGTCGGCGGTCTTTTTCTATAAATATTCCCATCGTACCAATTTAAGCAAAGCCTTTGCCTTGATGGCTTTCACCTTGTCCTTTTGGGGATTTTCCCTTTTTTGGAGTGATTACGATCTTTTTCCCGGATTCCGGTGGACGATGATCCAATGCATCACGGTTTTTCCTTTATTCGTACCTGTCTTACTTACCTATATCACTTACAATTATACCCGCCCGGTGGATCCGAAGAACCCTCCTTTGGTGCTTACGATCTTTCATACGATCGTCATCGTATATTTCCTTTGGCTGTCTTGGGAAGGGAGGCTTTCGCCTTTCATTGCCGAGAATGGGGAAAGCGTTTTCCGGGGAAATTTCCAGTATTACTTTCCCTATTGCGGATATATCATCGGAACGATTTTGGTTTCTCTTTTCGTGATGATCCGAAACATTCTTCGAGGGGAACATTTCGTCCGACTGCACTCGATTTATATGTTTACGGGCGTTTCTGTGGGGGGATTCGTTTCGGTCGTCTTTACTCTAGTTCTACCGTTATTGGGAATTCACTTAACGTTTTTTTCCATCTTCGGCCTCCTCATATTTCTCTGGGTCACCTGGATTCCGTTGGAAAAATATTCCCTGTTCAACGCGGACCTTCTGGATTTTAGAATAGAGATGAGACATCCGAAAATCTCGAGCGTGATTCTGGAAATAAACAGGTTTTTCTTAAGTAAACTGTACCCGAATCAGTTCGAAGTCGCGCGCAAGAAATTCGAAGATGAAATCGAAAAGGTGCTCCACAGTAGCGGATCGAAACTGGTTATCGATCATCGGAGGAATCCGGAAAATTTTCCCTCCTATCTGAAAGGTTATATTCAGGATATAAAAAAATCGTTTTTTAAATCCTAGAACTTTTCCGGACTTTCTTCACGGAACTTTTTACTCCATCGCGCTCGTCCAGAACGCTTGGGCGATGCTTTCCTGGGCAGAAAGATGTTCTATCAGCGAATCTAGCTCCTCGCTTTCGACGGAACTGGATACGAGCACGGCCTGGATTTCCACGGAATCGGACCCGAATGGGCGTATGATCAGATCGCGTATCGGAAAGCCTTTGGCCTCCAGAAGTTGTTCTAAAAATTCCAAGGCTTCCTTGTGTCTTTCCCGGACGGCGATGATCTTTACGATATTCGTCACTTCCACAAATCGTGTGTCCAGAGGTTGGCGGTTGATACGGTTTACGATCGGGCGCAATAAAGTGTTGGTCGCCAGAATGAATGCGGAACCTAAAAAAGCTTCCAGCAGAAGATCCGCTCCGGCGCAGGCGCCGACTGCAGCGGAGGTCCATAGAGTGGCGGCCGTATTCAATCCGCGCACGTTTCCTTCTCCCCTCATGATTACTCCGGCTCCCAAAAAGCCGATTCCCGAGACCACATAAGCGATGACGTGAATCGCTCCTTCGTGTCCGTGGAGACGATTCGCCGCGTCCACGAAGATGGCTGCTCCGACTGCTACAAGAACGTTCGTTCTCAGGCCGGCTGTGCGTTGTCGGTACTGTCTCTCTAATCCGATCAAGCCCCCCAATACGAAGGCGGCACCGAGACTTATGAGAGTATCTATCAAAGAAGCGAAATTGATTTTATGAAAGGCTTCCATTCTTATCTTCGATATCCTTTGTTCCGAATTTTATTTCTTATCTATGCGGAAGTTCCACGATAAAAGAAGAGCCCGAGCCTTCCTCGGATTTTACCGCGATCGTTCCTCCGTGCAATTGCACGATCCGACTCACTAAAGCCAATCCTATTCCGTTACCCGAAGCGAAATTGGAATTAAAGCCTCTATAAAACGAATCGAAGATTTTCGGAATCTCGGATTCTTTGATTCCGACCCCGTTGTCCGTAAAAGTAAGAATCGTTTTTTCCTTAAACCGGTTTATCGAAACCGTCGATTGTTTGTTTTCGGAGAATTTGCATCCGTTTTCCATTAGATTGGAAAAGGCCACTTTTAAAAGATACTCGTTTCCCAAAATGGATATGAAGTTCAGGTCGTCTCCGAAATCGCTCGCGAAATGTAGGTTCAAACTGTAATTGGCGTTTTGTTTGATCAATTCCTGTCGCGCGTCCAAGAGGATTTCGTCCAGGCGTAGGGATTTGAACCCGATTTCGGACGAATCGTAATTGGCCTTGGCCAAATCCAACAGTCCGTTGATTAAGCGAACGATCTTTTTGGCATCTTCCAGCGCCGAAGAGATCGTTTGCTTGTATTCTCTCACGCCTCTGTCCTTATTCTTGGATATTTCCAACTCGGTGATCAAAGCGGATAGCGGAGTCCTCAGCTCGTGCGATATATGAGAAACGAAATGTTTTTGCGATTCGAAGGATTTTTCCAATCGATCCAGCATCCTGTTCAATGTTCTTGCGAGTTTGGAAATCTCATCCTTTCCGTTTCCTTCGTTTACGCGGAGGTCCAAGTTTTTTGCGGTGATCTCTTCGGTTTTCGTGACTAGATCCGTAACCGGCCGAAGAGCCTGGATGGAGAATATCTTGCCCGCCAGGAAGGTGAGGGAGACGCAGATCAGGAATCCGAATGCGAGCTTGTATTTGAACTTTTTCAGGATGGCCAATCCGTATCCGTCCACCGCTGCTGCGGTGATTATATAGTCCGACCCGCTGTGATGGTATACGAATCCTACGGCCTGGATGGAATTCGTGTAAAAATGGATTTCCTTTTCCTTGAGAATCCGTTCGAACATTTCCTTGGACTCTTTGACTTTGTCGTTATCGGAAGAGTCGTGATAGAGAAGGTTGAAATCTTTGTCGTAGATCGCGACCTCGTCCTGAAAATAGGAGTTCGGAGCGCTCGCGTAGATCAACTGCAACGACTGCGGGTTGATCTTGGCCCCGATGAGCAGATCCGCCTTGGTCATTCCGAGTTGTTTTAGTCTTTTGTAAAATTCCTCCTCTCTATCTTCGGAATACGTGATATAGATGGAGACCGCGAAGCCGAGCAGAAGAACCGCCACTATGGAGGAGAAAATCAGGGTCAGTTTATTCCTAAGTTTCACGGATCAGCCTTCTTTGAAGATGAATCCCATTCCCGGTTTGGTATGTATGAGCTTCGCTTCAAAATCGTTATCTATCTTTTTTCTAAGATAGTTCACGTAAACGTCTATAAAATTCGTACCAGTATCGAAGGAGGTTTCCCAGACTTTTTCGGAAATTTCGGCTCGGGAAAGGACTCTATCCGGGTTCCTCATCAGAAATTCGAGAAATTTGAACTCCTTCGGGGTAAGATCTATCTCTTTGCCTCCCCGGCGGACGATTTTGGTTTTTAGGTCCATTTCCAGATCCGAATACTTCAATAGATCTCCCGGATATTTTAGGGGGGCTTGGTTTCTTTTTAGAAGCGCCTTGATTCTCGCCAGAAGTTCCCGAAAATCGAAGGGCTTTACCAGATAGTCATCCGCTCCGGCATCGAACCCTTCCACCTTGTCGTCCGTAGTTCCCAAAGCGGTGAGCATAATGATCGGAATCTCCGGCTTGGAATTTCGAATGATTTTGCATAACTCGATTCCGTTCATCTTCGGAAGTATGATGTCTGCGATGATCAGGTCGAAGTCGTTTTGTACGGCGATTTTGCTCGCCATCTCTCCGTCGTACGCCGTGGATATGGAGAAGCCTTCTTCTTCCAGTCCGCGTTTGATCAGTTCGGAGACTCGAACGTCGTCTTCTATTACCAATATATGCATTCGAATAACTCTAAGTTTTCCGCTTTTGCGACAAAATAAGATTACAGTAATACAATTTATCGACGTTGAAGAATCGTAAATTGAAATACTGTTTTTTGCGGGAGGTCCGTCGACTTCGAGCGATCGATTTTTCGATCCGTTTTTGATGGGATTTTCTCTAATAAAATTCTAAAGACCTTCTAAGGAAATTTTAATAGGCGTATTTCCAGGAAAACCCGAAAAGAAATCGCTCCGACGGCTCGACATATTTTGATGGCTTTGCGAGTAGCCGTTATCGGAAACCCAAGCATTAATATCTTATTTTAGCGGTCGAAATGTTTCTTCTTCGCAGATATCCGTCCTCGTTTTCCTTTTTTTACGCCTTCCAAAACTGCGGATCTTGCGTGCGGATTCTTCTTCCCGGATTTTTTCCGATTCCGAAGGCGTTTGCATTGTGTTTCGTACTGTGGGGGACGGTATGCATCTCTAGTCTACATGCGCAAGCCGCTCCGGACCAATCCCCCGCTTCGAAGTGGGACGATATGATCCAGGAATATACCTCGGAAAGTCTAGCGGACAAGCAGAAGAGAAAGGATATAGCCGAAGAAAAATACAGGACGAAATATTTTTCCGTCAATCTAGGGCTCGGTTTTTCTCACGCTACGGGTTCCGTTCGGCGCCACGATTATGTTGCGTTGCAGACCCAAGGTCATTATGTGAAACCGAATCTTTTTTTGGAGCTCAAGTCCAGGGATTTAGCCCTTTCCGAATACTTCGGCGTACAGCTTTTGAGTCATACGACCACGTTCAGTTTCGACAACCAGGAGATGGATTCGATTCCGGACAATGTGAGTACTACCAACTACGGTTTGGATAACTTCATCAATACCAGGCTCCAAAACCGGACCAGGCGAGAGGATGTAGGAACGAATGCGAACGGATATTATTCCATCCTGTTGCCTGCTTTTTTCTGGGGAAGGCCGAATTCGGACGGCTTTCGGTTCGGTGGAGGAGTGGGGGTCTCCGTAGTAAACGAAAGCGGGAACATGTACATCAAGAACCGGTACCAGCCTTTGATCGCGTCCGCATCGGCGGACCCAAACACGGGATTGAATTCTTCTGCATACATCAATACCTTGACCGCTTATAATATTTTGTCGGGGGTAGTGGACCTGCCCGTGCAGTCCGCCTTCCTTCTGAGTTCGCAAAAGTTGGACACGCCCACTATGGCGGCATTCCTGATGGCTCAGGGGTATTCCCCGCGAAAATCGGATTTGATCACCTACGAGAACCTGGTGAATTTTTGGGGAGTGGATCCGATGACTGCGCTCGTTCTGAGCGTCTATCCTAGAAAGAAGATCCATCAAAAAAACGCGATAGGGACAGGATTCATGCTTTTCTTCGAGACTCCCATGGTTTATGGGCTAAAGGGAAAGATGACTCTGGGGGTTCCGTCTTTTTCCGCTGACCACGGATTCAAGGCGGATATAGTTAACGTTTCTTTTACGTTGTATTATCCGATACAATTCTGAAGATAAAGATGAAAAAGAGCGCTTTTATCGGTTTCTCGTTATTTTTCCTCGGGACGTTTCCTTCCCCCTCTTTCGGGCAGGATCCTCTCGCCATCGGTTCCTCCAATCCGGAGATTCCTTTCGGGGATTATTTGAGCGATGTATTGAACAACAATTACGAGCTCGCATCCAGAAAATACGGGGTGAATATTTCCGAAGCGCAGATCGACGTCGCCAGAAAGTTTCCGAATCCGAACTTCGTGGTCGGGAACCAATCCGCGGACATTTCCAATAAGCATCTTCCCCAACAATGGTACGCGGGTTTCCAAGGTACCATAGAGCTCGGAGGAAAACGGTCCGCGAGGGTCAATTTGGCCACAAGCGTAGCGGACCAATCCCGGGCGTTGTTTGCGGACTTTCTGCTCCAGTTGCGTGCGGACGCCACGATCACTTACGCGAATTCCCTTTCCATCCTTTTGACCATACAAAGGAAAGAGGAGTCCCTTCGCAGCCTTCAGCAATTGGTGGATTCCACCGCCATCAAATTGAAATTCGGAGACGCTTCCGAAACGGACGTGACCCAGGCCGCGATCGAAGCGAACTTGATGAAGAACGATTTATTGACCTCCCAGTCGGACCTGAAGGCGGCTTTGTTGGCGATGAATCAATTGATGTGCAGAAAGGACAGGGGTTCTCTTCTCTATCCGAAAGGGAATTTGAATATTCAAGTTAAGAAATACGACATGGACGAATTGATCCGTTACGCTTTGGAAAAACGTCCGGATGTGATCGCAGCGAGATACAATAAGATCGTCGCAGGCAACAACCAAAAATTGACGGTCGCGGATCGGGTGCCGAACTTCAATTTCGAAGTTGCGAACAACTTTTATACGAGATCCACGAACGCTACGGGACCTTCTCCCGCCTACTACGCATTGACTTATTTTTTCGGAATCACGATGCCGATTTCGAACATGTATACTGGGGATTTGGAGGCGGCTAGGCATAGGATCAGCCAATCGGAAGTGGACCTCGAAGCCGCTAAGTTGAAGGCGGAAGTGGACGTCAAGCGGGCCTATCTCCAATACCAGCTCGCCAGCGAACAATTAAAAATTTATAATTCAAGCATATTAACCGACGCGGAAAAAGTGTATAAGGGAAGGTTGTACAGCTTTCAAAGAGGAAACGCCTCCTTATTCGACGTTCTAAACGCGCAGAGAATGCTGAACAGCGTATATTTCACGTATTACCAAGATCTAAAAAACTACGCCATCAAGGTGGTCGAACTCCAAAGAGCGGCGGGCATTTGGGAAATAGAACTATGAAAACTTTTATAAAACTCCTTCCCGTTCTTTTGATCGTGCTCGTCTCCTGCAAGAAGGCGAAAAAACAGGAGCCGTTTCCGGAGGACTTCATTGTAGACGGGAACAGGATTTCCCTGCCTGAAAATTCCACTCTTCGCGGAAGATTGTCCACAGGCCGGATCAAGTTGAAGGACTTCCGAAAGGAGGTCCAAGCCCCCGCTTCCGTCGAGGCCAACTCCACGAAGATGGCGAAGGTGACCCCTCCTTTGGTGGGACGAATCATCAATATATATGTCAAGCTTGGAGACTCGGTAAAACCCGGACAGGTTTTGTTTACGATAGACTCTCCGGAATTGGCTCAAGCGCAGAAGGACTACCTCAGTGCAAAGGCCGAGATCATACAGGCGGAGATCAATATGAATCGCCAAAAGGATCTTTTCGATAACGGCGTAGGGATGAAGAAGGACGTAGAGCAAACGAAGACGAACTTCGAAGTCGCAAAGAGCCAATTGAAACAAGCGGAGGCGCGACTAAAAATCTACAATATCGATCCTGAAAAAACCAGTCTGGGCGAACCTTTGAAGGTGTATTCTCCGATCCGGGGAAGGGTGATTTCCATGGGATTGGCTCCCGGGGAATATCATAATGATCCGAACCAAAACCTAATCACCATCGCCGACTTATCCAGCGTCTGGATCACTGCGAATGTGAGGGAAAAAGATATCCGCTTTCTCGCCGAGGGCGAGGACGGCATCGCCCGCATATCCGCTTATCCGGAGGATCGCTTCGAGGGAAAAGTACTGTACATAGACGATATTCTGGATGTGGAAACGAGAACCGTGAAAGTTCGGGTCGGATTCGACAATCCTCAGAGGAAAATGAAACCGGGCATGTTTGCCAGCGTGACCTTCCGGTCGAAAGTGGGCAAGGCGCTACTCATCCCGGCAAAATCCATCATTCAGGAAAACGATAAGAAATTCGTATTTCTGAAAATATCCGATGGGAATTTCGAAAAAAGGGAAATCGTAACGGACGATTCCGATTCTTTTCAGGACGAGATCGTGGTCACCGACGGAATTTCGGACGGGGACGAGATCATCACGGAAGGTACTTTTTATCTTCTGAAAATGAAATAGCTCCGCAAATTCCGGGAGAACGGTTGATAAAATGATCTTCAATTACTTAAACTCGACGATTTCCAAAAGAATCTTAATCATAGCGCTTTTTATTCTGCTTTGCGTTTTCGGATTCTATTCTTGGCAGCAACTTTCGGTCGAGGCTTATCCCGACATCGCGGACGTGACTTCTCAGGTGATCACGCAATTTCCCGGTCGGGCCGCGGAAGAAATCGAGGAGCAGATCACGATTCCGTTGGAGCGCGCACTGAACGGAACTCCCGGTCTGTCTGTGATGAGAAGCAAAAGTACGTTCGGGCTCTCGATCATCACTCTCGTGTTTCAGGAGGGAGTGGAAGACTATTGGTCCCGGCAAAGGATCAAGGAAAGGATAGAAGGGGTATCTCTCCCTTCCGGTGCAAAACCGGAATTGGATCCGCTCACTTCCCCCATCGGCGAGATTTTCAGATACACTTTGGAATCGAATTCCAAGGATGTCAGGGAATTGCGCGAGTTGCAGAAGTGGTTGGTCATTCCCAAGCTGAAGCAAGTGCCGGGAGTCGCGGACATCTCCAATTTCGGAGGGATTACCACTCAGTTCCAATTGGAGATCGACCCGAATCGTCTGACCCAATTCGGCGTCTCGCTCTCGCAGGTCATCGATACAGTACAAAAAAATAATACGAATTCCGGCGGTAGTCTTCTGAAAATGGGGGATCTCGGATACGTGGTCCGGGGTATCGGCCGTATCCGCTCTCTTTCGGATCTCGGAAATATCGTAGTGGAGTCGAACAAGGGAGTTCCCATTTATCTGAAGGATTTAGGGGAACTGAAATACGGTAACCTGGAGAGAAAGGGGATCGCGGGAAAAGATTCGAATCACGACGTGGTCTCCGGAATCGTACTCCTATTAAGATACCAAAACCCGAGCGTGGTGCTGAAGGGAATTCACGAAAAGGTGACGGAACTGAATAACGGCCTTCTTCCTAAGGACGTGAAGTTGGTTCCGTACATGGACCGGACCGATCTCGTAAAAACGACCTTGAATACGGTTTCCAAAACCTTACTGGAAGGGATCGCTTTGGTGATCATCGTACTCGTGGTTTTTTTGGGGAATGTGCGGGGAGCGGTACTTGTTGCGATCACGATTCCGGTTTCTCTCCTCATCGCTTTTATCCTGATGAACTTCACAAAAATTCCGGCAAATCTTCTTTCCATGGGAGCCATAGACTTCGGCATCATCGTAGACGGGGCCATCGTAATGATGGAAAGCGTTTTGAAAGCGAGGGAAGAGGATTCGGATCGGACGCTTACCGTCACGGACATCGCGACGGTGACTGCAGGAGTGGCGAAACCGATTTTCTTTGCGACGATCATCATTATCACCGCGTATTTTCCCTTGTTCGCGTTCGAAAGGATAGAAAAGAAATTGTTCACTCCTATGGCCTATACGGTCGGCTATGCGCTTGCAGGCGCGCTTTTGGTGGCATTGACTTTGATTCCCGGTTTGGCTTATATCATGTACCGAAAGCCTCAGAAACTCTACCATAACCGCTGGCTGGAAAGACTTTCCGAAAAGTATAAATCCGTAATAAAGTCCACTCTGGATTCCCCCAAAAAAGTTTTCCGTTATTTCGGAGGCGCATTGGTTCTGACGATCTTTTTCGGAATCTTTATCGGAAAGGACTTCCTTCCCGAATTGGACGAGGGATCGATCTGGCTGCAAGTACAGCTTCCTCCGGGAATTTCCATCGCGAAGGGTTCGGAAATGGCGGACGAGTTGCGTCATGAAACCTTGAAATTCGAGGAAGTCTCCCACATGGTGACTCAGCTCGGAAGGAACGACGACGGAACGGATTCTTGGACTCCTTCCCATATAGAGGCTTCCGTAGGACTGAAACCGTACGACACCTGGAAAAGCGGTAAGACCAAGCGCGAACTCATCGGCGAATTGAGAGCGAAATACGCGACCCTTCCCGGCTATATCGTCAGTTTTTCCCAGCCCATGATAGATAACGTCAATGATAAGATTGCCGGAGCTCATAGTGAGCTGGTTCTGAAAGTTTACGGCGAAGATTTTCGGGAAACCAGGGAACTGACGATGAAGGTGATGGGCCAACTGAGATCCACCCATGGAGCTTCGGACGTAGGGATAGATCAGGAACCTCCTTTGCCTCAAATCCAAGTGCGGATAGACAGGGAAATCGCTGCAAGATACAGTCTAAACGTTTCGGACGTATCCGACCTTGTGGAAGACGCGATCGGAGGGCAGGCGATCGGGGAACTTTTTATCGGGGAAAAAAGATATGATATCACCGTGCGTTATGCGGAACGTTTTCGGAATACTCCGGAGGCGATAGGAAACCTAACCTTAACCGCGCCTAATGGAGCCAAGATCCCGATATTCCAAGTAGCGGAAGTGAAATTGACCACGGGGGAAAGCACGATCACCCGGGAAGGAAACCGTAGGCACCTGACCGTGAAAGTGAATCTAAGCGGACGGGATCTTTCCTCTTTTGTCAAAGAGGCCAAAGAAAACATAGAGCAGAACGTCCGTTTCGACCCGGAAAAATACCAGATCGTCTGGGGAGGGCAGTTGGAAAATCAGGAAAGGGCCAATAAAAGACTCGCGATCATCGTTCCTTTGGTGATCTCCGTGATGTTCGTCCTTCTTTATGCCGCGTTCGGAAACTTCAGACACGCTACGCTCCTTCTTTTGATCGTTCCCGCCGCGTTATTAGGCGGACTCATTGCGCTCATATTGAGGGGAATGACCCTGAACGTCTCTAGTTCCGTAGGGTTTATCGCATTATTCGGGGTGGCGATCCAGAACGGAGTCATCATGGTTTCGCATCTAAACGAACTCAAAAGCAAAGGGCTTCCTCTAAAGGACTTGGTGATCCAAGGGGCTACGAGCAGATTAAGGCCGATCTTGATGACGGCAACGGTCGCCGCCCTGGGATTGCTACCCGCGTCCCTCGCGACAGGGATCGGAAGCGATGTGCAAAGACCTTTGGCTACGGTGATCGTGTACGGATTGTTTACCGCCACAGGAATGACTTTGTTCATCATCCCAGCCATCTATTACCGTTTAGAAACCATCTTTCAAGGCAGGAAGTGATCTTAAAGTCGGATAGAAGGGAAGGGTTTAAGCGGTTAACCCGCGAACCCATTTAGTTTGTTAAGAGTAGTAATATACTTGGAACGGAATGCCTTAAAATTCGAAGCTCGGTCGAAAAATACTGGTAAACATATGTCTTCTAACCTAGACTGCCCGGAACGGCGACCGAATGAATCCAAGTTCCTAGCCTTTTTTCCTTCATATATAAAAGTTCGCAAATGAATCCGAGCTTTGGACTCGTTCGGTAGAGGAGAAGGTTGAATGATCCACCCTATGTATTTACGGGCATTCGGAGAGAACGAGGACGCGAAGCAGTACTTTTTGGAAGGATACAAATTCCAAACGGAAGGGGACCTGAAGCGGGCTTCTTTTTACTATAGAAAAAGCCTTTCCCTCCGTCCTACCGCCGAGGCCTGGACGTTTCTGGGTTGGGTGTATTCCTTGGCTGGCAAAACGGAAAAGGCGATCGAATACTGCCACCGCGCCATAGATACGGATCCCAAGCTCGGAAATCCGTACAACGATATAGGCGTCTATCTGATGCAACAAAAGAAGTTTTTGGACGCGGTCCCCTGGTTACAAAAGGCCAAATCCGCACCTAGATACGAAGTTCGGATCTATCCGTATTTCAACGAAGGTTGCTGTTGGGAGAGCCTAGGGTACCTGGACCGGGCCAAAAAGGAGTTCGAAGCCGCATTGAAAATCGATCCGGATTACGAGCCTGCGCTGCTCGGGTTGAAAAAATTAATGGCAAGATATAACTGAAATCTAGCTGAGAAAATTCCTTTACAAGATTTTTTCGGTCCAAATAGTGAGATATCTAACTAAATGGGGGTGGCGATGGATTCCATTCGTTTTGCGGTCGAGGACGGCATAGGGAGAATCGGACTAAATACCGATGAAAGGAACAGCTTTACCTTAGCGGAGTTCCGTAAGTTGGAGGAAGTTCTGGACGGCGCGGCAAAATCGACGTTGAGCGCGCTCGTAATCGCTAGCGATAGGGAAGGGGTTTTTTCCCAAGGTTTGAACCTTTCGGAATTGAATTCCGAGGAGAGCCGAAAGGATCTGTCTCCTTTTCTAAATCATTTTTTCGGAATATTGGAAAAGATTTATTTTTTCCCTTCGCCCGTCATCGCCGAAGTCGGAGGACACGCGATCGGGTACGGCGCGATGATCGCGATTGCAAGCGATTTTCGCATGGGACTGGCGAATCTCAGGATGGGACTTCCCGAAGTCAAGATCGGAATCCGGGTTCCGGCCTCCGTCGCTCGGATGCTTGCGAATATCGTAGGCTGGAAAGAAACGGAACAACATATCATTTCCGGGGATATGTACAAGGGTTCGGAAGCGTTCGAGATCGGATTGCTGGACGAAGTCTACCAGACGTCTTCGGAGCTGAAAGTGGCGTCCTCTAAATTGGCCAAGAAAATCTCCAAAAATTCCCGGTCCGCGGTGAGAGCTTCCAAAGAAGGGATGAGGCATCTGAACCGGGAACTTGCGGAAATATTTAAATATGATAAGGAAAAAACCAAGGAAAGCCTGAGGACTTCAGATGCACACGAAGGAGTGGCGGCTTCCATAACAGGAAGAAGACCCGAATTCGAAAAATAAACCTAGATCTTACGGGAATTTCTGAGATGAGTATAAATTTTTTCTAATAAATCGAAGAGTTGTTCGGACTCTTGGAGATTTAAACCCCAAAGTTTCAGAGAGAGAACGCGCGATCCTATCTTGGACGCGGTTCTCTTCAGGGATTTCCCTTTTCTCGTGAGTTCTATATTCGTTTCCCGTTTATCCTCTTCCGAAGAATATCTTTTCACCAGACCTAACTCTTCCAATTTGCCGACTAGCACGGTAACGGTGGGTTTTTTCCTGTGGATCGCTGTGGCGATCAAGGACATATTCGTTTTCTGCTTTCGAAGTAAAAAGGTCAGAATTTCGAAATGAGAGGCGGAGAGACTTTGCAAATCCTCCACTTCCTTTAGGCTTTTCTCGATTTCGTTATTCAGAAATTCCGCGAGGCGAGGAAGATATTTGACGGATTGAAACCTTCCCGAGGACGACATGACTCCGAGAAGATTTCATTCCGCCCTAAGTTCGTCAAGTGATCTACGGATTCTTCTCGAAAACGGGCGTTCTGGATATGAATCTTCTGAAATACGAATACGCCAGAAAATACAAAACCAGAGAGACGAAAAAAGACCAGTATCTCGGAAGAAAAGCCCAGGCAAGAAGAGCGGGAAGGTTCGCGAGAGTAAATAGAAACGCAACGAATCCTTTGTGGTGGGTACGGACAGCGAAGAGTTGGTACAAGTGGATGCGATGGGCCTGGAAGATATTCTCCTTTTTTTTCAGCCGGACGAGGATCGTAAGCAGACCGTCCGTAAAAAATACGGGAGCTAAGAAGAACAAATCGGAAACTTCGAACGGCCTTTTGCCTTGGACGTAGAAAGGAAGTGCGCCGAGAGCGAAACCCAGAAATAGGGAACCGGAATCCCCCAGAAACAATTTCGCCTTGGGAAGGTTCCACGCCAAAAAGCCGAACAGCGCGGCGAAGATGGATAGATAAGAAAACGGTAAATCGTTACCGGTCAAAAGGATCGTTGCAAAAGCGGTAAATACGAGATTGGATGCCAGATACGTGTCCAAACCGTCCATAAAATTGCAGAGGTTCACGAAAAAGAGAAGGTAGAGGGAAATGAGCGCGATCTCTCCGTAACCTCCCGGCGAAACTCCAAGATCCATTCCGAACAAAGAGATCCGGAACGGAGCCAAGCCGATCCAAGCGATCAGGAATACGAACTCGGCCCCGAAACGCAAATACGGGCTTAAGCCCTTTACGTCGTCCCCAAATCCGACCAAAAAAAAGAAGAAGACTCCCGTCCACCAATGCAAAGGAAATTCCGAGCGGCCGAAATAACTCCATAGGACAAGAATCAGGCTGGAAGAAAAAAAGATCCAGATCCCTCCCGATTTTTTGGTCGCGGCCTGGTGCATGCTACGTTCGTTCGGGATGTCCGAAATCGAAATCCGTCTCGAACCTATATAGAGCCTGCATAGACCTAAGGAGAGTAAAAAAGTCGTGGAATAATAGACCAGAAGTTCCGTAGAAACGTGCATCGACAAACCCAGAATTGCGACGGACGGACTCCAGGCAACTCGGAATCCGGTTCGCGAACCGGGGAAGCACGCGGAAGGGAAATCCGAGGGTATTTTTATTGCCAAATCCTCCCCGGCTAAGGAATTTACAAATTATGTTTCAAGGCGTTTATACGGCCATCATCACTCCTTTTCGAAACGGAAAAATAGACTACGACGCTTATTTTTCGCTCTTAGAAAAGCAGATTCGGGGAGGCGTGAGCGGCGTGGTACCTTGTGGAACGACAGGGGAGTCTCCGACCCTTTCGCACGAAGAACATGCGGAACTCATTCGGGAGACGGTTCGGACCGTCAACGGAAGAATCCAGGTCGTGGCGGGAACCGGATCCAATTCCACGAGAGAGGCGGTGGAGCTGACGAAAGCCGCCTGCAAGGACGGGGTGGACGGAATCCTGCAAGTGAATCCCTATTATAACAAACCCACCCAGGAAGGGATGTTTCTTCATTTTAAGGAAGTCGCCGATCATTCTTCCGTACCGATCATGTTGTACAATATTCCGGGACGAACCGGTGTGAATCTTTTGCCCGAGACCGTTCTTAGGCTTTCGGAGCACCCGAGGATCCGGTCCATGAAAGAGGCAACGGGAGATTTGGGACAGATGTCCAAGTTGATCTCCCTTGTGGGGGAAAAAATGACCGTGCTTTCCGGAGACGATAACCTGACTCTTCCGCTTTTGGCGGTCGGCGGAGTGGGGGTGGTTTCCGTGATTTCGAACTTATTTCCCTCTAGTCTGGTTCAGTTGGTGGATTCCTTTCGCAAAGGAGACCTAACGACCGCTAGACGGATTCATTACGATTTTTTGGATTTGTTCGCGCTTGCATTTACGGAAACGAATCCGATTCCGATCAAAGCTGCCATGAGTTGGCAAGGTCATTGTAGCCCGGAGATTCGTCTTCCCCTGACTTCGTTGACCCAAAATGCTGCGGCGGAAAAATTGAAAAAGACCGTCGTCTCCCTGATCGAGAAAGGTTATAATTAAGGGGAAATTCTTGGCGGGAAAAAATCGAATCGCGGTAATCGGGGCCTCGGGCCGGATGGGGAAGGCCATCATTCAGGTGCTCTCCCAGTCGAAAGAATCCGAACTTTCGGCCGCAGTGGTCGGAAAAGAGTCGGTATGTCTCGGGTTGGATGCCGGTTTAAATTCCGGACTGAAGCCGAACGGGATCCTATTCACCAGCGATTTGGAAAGGGCAGTGTCGGAGGCGGATACGGTCATCGATTTTTCTCTTCGTGAAGTTTTACAGGAAGTCCTCCGCACCTGTGTTGCGGCGGGAAAGCCGGTGGTCGTCGGGACGACCGGAATCACCGCAGAACATAAGAAATTACTGATGGATGCCTCGTCGAAAATTCCGATCGTCTATTCCCCCAACATGTCCGTGGGAGTGAACCTTCTTTTTAAACTGACGGAAATCGCGGCCAGGGTCATGGGAGATTTGGCGGATATCGAAATCCAGGACATACACCACCGTCACAAGAAGGACTCTCCGTCGGGAACCGCCGAAAAGTTGAAGGCGATTCTATTGGAAACCTTGGGAAGATCCGAATCGGACGTGATCCACGGCAGACACGGAATTTTACCGGAAAGGGATCCGAAAGAGATCGCGATCCATTCTTTCCGGGCCGGGGAAGTGATCGGAGATCATACCGTCTTTTTCTTTACGCCGGAGGAAAGGATAGAGATTTCCCATAAGGCTCAGGACAGAAAGACTTTTGCGGTAGGTTCCGTAAGGGCGGCGGAGTTCCTAGTAGGAAGAAAAAACGGTCTATATGATATGTTCTCCGTGTTGGGGCTCTAAAGGAAAAGAGGACGATGGGGTTCTTTAAGAATATTACCCTTTTTCAAAACGATCGGTTCGGGATCAACGTCATCCTGGACATACTGATCGTAAGTTTCCTGATCTACCAATTTTATGCGACCATTCGCCGGACCAGAGGCGTCCAGTTATTGTTGGGAATCGGGCTCATCTGGCTCCTTGGAATCTTCGCCCAATACGCCGAGTTCGAACTTTTGGACTGGATCATCGATAATATACGTCCCGCGCTCGTATTCGCCATCATTGTTTTATTGCAACCGGAACTTCGTAAGATCACGGGAGATATGGCCCGGTTGAAGTTCTTCCGCCCCTTCCTTTTAAAAACGGTTACGGATCTGGACGAAATCGTAGAAGCGGCCAAAATCATGGCCAAGAACAAGACCGGGTCCATCATCGCGATCGTCCGTGAACACAGCCTTAAGGAAATCACGGAACAGTCTGTCCAGTTAGATGCGGTCCTTTCGACGAGTTTACTACTTACGATCTTTAAAAAGAATACTGCCCTTCACGACGGCGCGGTGATCATAGAGCAGAACAGGATCGCCTGCGCCGGAGCGTTTTTGCCCATGGCCCAGAATATGGACGATGCCAGAATGGGGGCAAGGCATAGGGCGGCGCTCGGAATCGCGGAGGAATCCGACGCAGTGGTCGTGGTGACTTCCGAGGAAACGGGAGAGATTTCCGTCTGTCACGACGGAGAAATGATCCATCCGGTCAAACCCATAGAATTGAAGAATCTATTGAATACGATTCTTCACGAAAAGAAATCCGGTCCGGAGAAAAAAGGGGAAGGGGACGAAAAGGAGGAACAAAGTGATTAAGGCCCTCCTGAATAACTGGCAAGCCAAGTTAGGCTCCCTGGTCCTCGCGATCGTATTTTATATCAATCTTCAGAATTCCAAGATCCTAGTGCGGGAAGTGAATATTAAGATCGATTATCCGAAACTCTCCGGAGGAATGGCGATCGCAAAGGGATCCGATACTACGTTTCCGGTCAAGGTGGAGGGGGTTCGAGACTACGTAAATTTCTATTCTCCATCACTAAAGGCTTATATTTCCGCCACGGATCTGCATCCGGGGGAGAACTTTGTGAATGTTGTCCGCATCGGAGGAGTTCCTGCCGGACTCCGAGTGACTCGCTTAAAGGACAAGGTCAAAATCCTAGTGGATTCCAGCATTACCAGAAACCTTCCTTTAGAAGTGAAATTCTCCGGTGATCCTCCCAAGGATTACGTTAAATCCTCGCATTTTATCTCTCCGACCAATCTCGCCGTGGTGGGAAGTCACGCCCATTTGGAAAAAATCGGGAGAATTTCCATCCCGTCCATTTCCCTGAAGGACAAAACCGAATCTTTTACGATAAAACAAAAACTTCCCGAACTTCCTTCCGGAGTCCGCTATCGGGATAACGTAAAGGAAGTCTCGGTCCGGGTAAACATCATCGCGATTTCCTCCACGCCGGGAGAAAGCATCGTACTCGGAGTTCCGATAAAATGCCAGACCTTGGATAAAAGTCTGGAGGCGGAATTTTCCGAGCAGGAAATTTCCGTAAAATTACAGTCAAAAACTCCGCTGAGGAGTATCCAGATCATCAAGGGCTTATCGGCTACGGTCGCCTGTACCCACAAATACGACCCGAAGGCGAAAAAACTTTTGCCCGATAGCAAGCCGGTAATGGCTAAAGTTCGTTTAACAAAAGCGCCTTCTCTGAAATCCGTGGACATACAAAGTTTCTTTCCGGACAGGATCTCCATTTTGTACCGGATCCGACCGGACCTGGACGGAGAGACCGGAGAGGAGCCGACGGAAGGCGAGACGGAACAGAATTCGGAAGAACCTCTGCCGGAGCCCGAGGAAGAATGAAAATATCGATCGGAAACGATATCGTGGAAAACGACCGCATCCGGGATCTTTTGGACAAGCACGGAGAGCGTTTTTTAAAAAGAGTTTTTTCGGAGACGGAGATCCAGTATTGCAACGGCCGAAAGGATCCGGTGCCTCATTTGAGCGGCCGCTTTTGCGTTAAGGAAGCCTTTATCAAGGCCATAGAAGCGGGGGATAAGGTCGCATTGGACATGCGTGAAATCGAGCTTTTCGGAAAGGAATTCGGAAAAAAAGAATTGGTACTTCACGGAAAATCGAAAGAATTGTTCCTCGAGAAAGGTTATAGCGGCGTCTCCGTTTCCATTAGCCATGCGGAGAACTATTCCACTGCCGTGGTAATCCTATATAAGGAGTGAACGTATGGTCTCCGAGTCTTTCAAGGAAACTCTTCGCCTCTATAACGAGGGTCTACAGCTATACAAGACCAGAAAGTTCACGGACGCCCTCGGGCTGTTCAAAAAAGCTCTGGAAATCACTCCTGGAGACGGACCGTCCAAAAAATACATAGGACGCTGCGAAGCGTTCATCGCGCAACCTCCTCCCGAGGATTGGGACGGAGTCTTCGAAATGAAAACGAAATAACCTCGGTATCATGACCAAAAAAATAGCAACCGCAACAAAACCCATTCGTACAGTCACCGAACACGGAGCCATATCTACCGTTTTGGGAAGGGAAACTGCATTTTCCGGGATTCTGAATTTCCGTAGACCATTGGAGATCCTAGGCGAATTCCATGGGGAAATCGAATCGGAAGGTTTCCTTTTGGTAAGCGAAGGGGCCAAAGTCCGGGCAAATATCAAGGCAGGCACCGTGGTTGTGGGTGGGGAAATCACCGGCAACGTGATCGCCACCCAGAGATTGGAAATGCTTCCTACCGGAAAAGTGAACGGAAATATCAAAACGGCCAAACTGCAGATCGCCGATGGAGTGGTATTCGACGGTAACTGCGAAATGATCCTTCCCAATAAGGATTGACCTCTAGGCCAATTCTGCAAAATTGGTATCTACCAGCCCGAAACGACCCATGGACGGCGCAAAAGCGGGAAAAATCGCCCTTGCCATTGTCCTAGGTTCCTTGGTGGGAGCCGTACTAGGCGTTCTAATCGATCGCTTGTTAGGGATTCATTTCCTTTCCGTCTACCTGCTCCAGGAAGCCGTTCGGCTGGAACTTTACGTAATCAAAGTCGAAGTTCAAGTTACCCCTGCGAGTCTCTTGGGACTTGTGGCGACATTGTTCTTCGTACTAAAAAAGGGGTAAACAACTCATGTCAGTAATTTCCATGAAAAACCTTCTGGAAACCGGAGTTCACTTCGGGCACCAGACCCGGAAATGGAATCCGAAAATGGCTCCCTACGTCTTCACTGCGAGGAACGGGATTCATATCATCGATCTTCAAAAGACCGTACAAAAAGCGAAGGAAGCATACGACGCGTTAAAGCGTCTGACCAGCGACGGGAAAAAAGTCCTATTTGTCGGAACCAAGAAGCAAGCGCGCGGTGCCATCGAAAGAGAAGCGATCCGCTCCAATATGTATTACATTAATAACCGTTGGCCGGGTGGTCTGTTGACGAACTGGAATACGGTTAAGAAATCCATTGCGAGATTGAAAAAATTGGAAGCGATGGAATCCGAAAACACTTTCGAAAAGGAAGTGAAAACCAAGAAAGAGATCCTTTCTCTCCGTCGGGAATCCGAAAAATTACGCAAAACCTTGGGCGGAATCAAGGACATGGTTTCCATTCCGGACATTCTATTCGTGATCGATCCTAAAAAAGAGGAAATCGCGGTCAAAGAAGCTCGCAAACTCGGTTTGAAAATATTCGCCGTTGTGGATACCAACTGTGATCCGGAACTGATCGATTATCCGATTCCCGGTAACGACGACGCGATTCGCGCCATTTCTCTCTTCCTGGAGACGATGTCCAACGCGGTGATCGAAGGGACCGGTGGAGTCGTTGAACAACCTAGATTCAGCGAAGACTTGGATTCCGAAGCTTTGGCTCTGGAATACCAGGGGGAATACGACGAGAGCGGTAAGTTCATCATGGACGAAGATCCCGAAAAAGGTAAAAAATCCGAGGAATCTTCTCCTGCTGCTGCGCCTGCGCCGGCTCCCGAATCTTCTTCCGCAGCGGCAGCTGCTACGATCGAAATCGACAAGAACGAATAAGGAGGAGTAGAAATTGTCAGCATCTACCACAGACCTGATCAAGGAACTCCGCGACCGCACCGGAGCGGGGCTCATGGACTGCAAGAAGGCCCTTGTAGAAAATAATAACGACTTGGATAAGTCCGCCGATTGGCTCCGGGAAAAAGGAATCGCGAAGGCCGCTAAAAAGGCCGGTCGCGTAACTAAGGAAGGCCGCACCGTTTCCTATATCCACGGAGATGGCAAGATCGGAGTTTTGCTCGAGCTCAACTCGGAAACGGACTTCGTCGCGAGAAACGAATCCTTCGAGGCTTTGGGCAAAGAGCTCTGCCTTCAGATTGCGGCCATGTCTCCCTTATATGTAAGCGAAGACCAGGTGCCTGCAGAGGAAATCGATCGTGAAAAGAAAATGATCGAAGCCCAACTCAAGGAAGAGGGGAAAAAGTCCGAGCAGATTGATAAAATCGTTCCGGGTAAGATTAAGAAATATTTTTCCGAAATCTGTCTTTTGAACCAAGCCTTTATCAAGGACAATTCCAAGACGGTCGACGACCTGGTGAAGGAGTCCATCGCGAAGTTCGGCGAAAACATCACCGTAGCCCGCTTTACCCGTTACCAGGTAGGCGGCCTGTAAATTTTGGCTCAGGAAACGGCAAAGTACAAACGTGTCCTGATCAAACTCTCCGGCGAGGCGCTTGCCGGAGAGGGTGAATTCGGAATCGACAGTAAAAAAACGCATTCTTTAGCCGAGGAAGTCAAGGAAATCCAATCCCTGGGCGTGGAAATCGCCATCGTTGTAGGGGGAGGCAACCTGATTCGGGGCGCGAATCTGGTAAAGGTCGGAGGAATCGACCGAGCCACCGCCGACTATATGGGAATGTTAGCTACCATCCAAAACGCGTTGGCTCTCCAAGATGCCTGTGAAAAAAAGGGACTCTACACGAGAGTACAATCCGCGATAGATATCCATTCCGTAGCCGAAAGTTATATTCGCAGGAGAGCGGTCCGTCACCTGGAAAAGAAACGGATCGTCATTTTTGCCGGGGGGATCGGAAATCCGTATTTCACTACGGATACCGCAGCTAGCCTTCGTGCGGTGGAAGTGGGATGCGAACTGATCCTAAAGGCCACAAAGGTGGATGGGGTATACGAGGCGGACCCGAAAAAAGACCCGACTGCAAAACGCTACAGTCGGGTTTCTTTTATGGAGTCGATCAAACGGCGCCTACAGGTGATGGATTCCACTGCGTTAAGTTTGTGTATGGAAAACAATATGCCCATTATCGTATTTGACATTTTCAAGCGGGGCAATTTAAAAGATCTGGTCGTCGGAAAGGAAATCGGTACCCTGATTTCCAACTCGGAGGATATACGGATCGATGGCGAATGACGAAATCTTAAACTCAATGAAGTCCAAAATGGACAAAACGGTGGAACTCCTCCGAAAGGATTTTGCCGGAATCCGCACGGGACGTGCAAATCCCGCGTTGATCGAGGACCTGAAAGTGGAGTACTACGGAACTCCTACGCCGATCAATCAGTTGGGAAACATCTCCGTTCCGGAACCCAGGCTTCTCGTGGTTTCCCCCTACGATAAGGGAATCATCAAGGATATAGAAAAAGGGATCCAAGCCTCCGGTTTGGGACTCCAGCCGACCAATGACGGAATGGTGATCCGGATCGTCATCCCTGAGTTGACGGGAGAAAGACGGAAGGAACTCGCGAAAGTGGTGAAATCCAAGTCCGAGGAAAAGAAGGTTGCCGTCCGGAACATCCGCCGGGATGCCCTTGAGGATCTAAAGCGTCATTCTGAAGGAATTTCCCAGGATGAGCTCAAGTCCTTCCAGGACCAAGTCCAGAAAGTCACCGATTCTTATATAGATAAGATCTCCGCTGTCACTGCAGATAAGGAGAAGGAAATCACTACGATTTAAAGTGGTTCCTGTACGGCCAAAACTTCCCCGCCACGTAGCGGTTATCATGGACGGAAACGGCAGGTGGGCGACCGCAAAGGGACTTCCCCGCTCCCAAGGACATAGGGCGGGCGCCGATGCGATCGACCGTCTCATGGACGCGAGCCTTTCCATCGGATTGGAAAACGTTTCCTTATACGCGTTTTCTACGGAAAACTGGAGGCGTCCGATCACTGAGATCCGATCCATCTTCGATCTTCTGGTGGAATACATCGAATCCCGCTTAGAACCGATCGCGGAAAAAGGAATCCGAATCCTGCATTCCGGTTCCAGAAAGAGACTTTCCGCAAAAGTGTTGTCCAAGATAGACAAGGCCATAGAAGTCACCCGGAAAAATCGTAACCTCACCGTAAACTTCTGCCTGAATTACGGCTCTCAGGAGGAATTACTTTCCGCGTTCGGAAAGCTCTTGGAGGACCGCCAGAAAAAAAGAATCGGCAGGGGGAAGCCGGTCTCCGCAAAGGAACTCGAAAAATATTTGTATACGTACTCCCTTCCCCCCGTAGATTTACTGATCAGAACCGCGGGAGAGCAGCGATTATCGAACTTTCTCCTATGGCAATCCGCGTATGCTGAACTCTTTTTTTGCGATACTCTTTGGCCGGAGTTCGATCGTAAAAGTTTGGAATCCGCTTTGGATTGGTTTGCGGGAAGAACTCGGAAATTTGGGGGTTTAGAAAATGAGTGAAACGCCGAAACGGATCCTTTCCGCCGCCGTACTGGTTGTTGTTTATCTTTTCATGATTTTCTACAGGGATTTTTACTATCTTCAAACCCTGTTCATTCTAGCGATCGCGGGCGTGATCGGTCTTACCGAATTTTACAGATTGTCCGATAGAGGGCAGGACGGAAGGCCTTTTAAGGGAACGGGGATCTTTTTCTTTTTACTCATCCTGCTTTTGTTCTATTTCAGATTTATGGCGGCTCAGAATAAATTCGAAGTTCCTTCCTTCTTCCAAAGGAATTTCAAATTCTTCGTACCGCCTTTCGACGCGGTCACTTTCTCCTTTATTCTACTTTTCTTATGTAGTTTTACCTTGCAGATCCTTCGCAGACCTTTGGACGGCGCCATTTTCTCGGTCAGTTCCACCGTGTTGGGAGTCTTTTACGCTTCGATTCCTCTGGGACACCTGCTTCTTTTGCTCGGGATGAACGAGGGAATTTATTATATTTTCCTGGTTTCCGTCGCGACGTTTTTGACGGACGTGGGAGGCTACTTCGGCGGACGCTGGTTCGGTCGGAATCCCGCAGGATTGGCGATTTCTCCTAAGAAAACCTGGGAAGGATACGCTTCCGGGATCGTAGTCGCCGCCGGCTCCGTATTCTTATTGAACTTCCTCTGGGAAAAGAATACCGGGAATTCTCCCCCGATCGGCGGTGCCGAGGTTCTTTTGGTTTCCCTCATCCTTTCCGTGGTCGGAGTCGTCGGAGATCTTTTGGAATCCGCGATGAAGCGGGACGCGAAAGTCAAGGATTCGGGCAATCTGATTCCGGGACACGGAGGCGTTCTGGACAGGGCGGACGCGTTACTTCTTACGGTTCCTATGCTCTATTTTTATCTTCAGATCAAAGGAGCATTAGGCTTCCCAGTCTAATTCCTATATGGCCAGGAACGTCTGTATCCTCGGGGCTTCCGGTTCCGTGGGAGAATCCACGCTTAAGGTGATCCGGACCTTTCCGGAAGAATTCCAACTTAGGTCCTGCAGCGTACATTCCAATCTGGGAAAAGCGGAAGCGATTTTGAAGGAGTTCCAACCTGAATTCCTATGCATTTCCTCGGATTCGGTCGATCGCAAGATTTTAGGGAACAGGCAGGATAGGACGGAAATTCTATACGGTTCGGATTCTCTTTGCCAGCTCGTCAGAGATCCTGAAGTGGAAACGGTGGTGACCGCCGTCGTAGGGGCGAGCGGTGTCGCTCCTACCGTAGAGGCGATCCGAGCCGGAAAAAAAATAGGAATCGCAAACAAGGAAACTCTCGTAACCTGCGGCCCGTATATTAACGAATTATTAAAAACTTCCGAAGCGTATCTCGTTCCCGTGGATTCCGAACACAACGCGTTGTTCCAGCTTCTTCGAAATACGAATCGGGACTCCGTGGAACGGATCGTCTTGACCGCTTCCGGCGGACCGTTCCGGAAACTCCCGATTTCGGAACTTCCGAACGTGACCGTAGAGCAGGCGCTCCGACATCCTACCTGGAACATGGGGCCGAAGATTACGATCGATTCTGCGGGAATGATCAACAAGGGCTTGGAAGTCATAGAGGCGCATTATCTATTCGGTTTTTCTTATGAAAAAATCGGAGTCGTGATCCACCCTCAAAGCGTCGCGCACGGAATCGTGGAAACCAAAGACGGGGCCAGTTTGGTCTATTCTTCCTATCCTGATATGGTTTTTCCGGTAGCGCATTCCCTCTTCTTTCCGGAAATCGTTCCTAAAACGCTTCGCCCTCATCCCAGTACTTCCTGGGGAAACTTGGAATTCTTGGAAGTGGATCCGGAACGCTATCCGGGACTTGCGCTCGCGTACGAAGCTGGAATCGCGGGCGGAACGGCTCCGTCGATTTTCAACGCGGCAAACGAGGTCTCGGTGGAATTGTTTTTAAAAGGTGAAATCCGATTCACTCAGATCCCCGAAAGGATCCGTGAAGCGCTGGAGAGCATTCCGATTTCCCATCCGACGGATTTGGAGGGCTTTCAGGAAGCGGATTCGAGGACCCGAAATTTTGTTTTGAATTCGCGAAAAGGAAAGGTATCGCAATCGTGCTGACTCTCATTTTTGGCGCAGTGTTTATGCTGGCGCTTTGCATCTTTATCCATGAACTCGGGCACTTAGTGATGGGATGGCTCGTGGGAGTGAAAGCAAGGGTATTTTCCATCGGCTACGGAAGAGGAATTTGGAAGAAGCAAATCGGAGAAACCACTTTCCAAATCACAGGGATTCCGATCGGAGGATACGTACTTTTCAAAGGGGACGAATACGGAAGCAACGTAAAGGGAGAAAAAGGGGAGTTCCTTTCCACTCCTCCGCTCAAGAGAATGATTCCGGTGATCGGGGGGCCGCTCTTCAATCTGATCCTGGGATTCCTGATCGTGTTCGGCCTATATCTCTACGGTCACAATCCTTCCGGAAATCGGATTTATCTCGAACCCGCTTATAACGAATTTTCCCCAGGGTACCAGGCAGGATTGAGATCGGGAGACCGGATTTTGGCCGTGAACGGAATCCCTACGGAAACGAAATACGAATTGGTTTCGGAACTCGGGCTCTCCAAAGGAAAGCAGGTATCTCTCTCCGTAGAAAGGGAAGGAAAGAAATTCGAAGTTACGGTTCCGGATTCCTATTTAGGAATCGAATTCGCAGGGGAACGCTGGGTCGAGGCGGAATTCGACGTAAGCGACCGTATGGTTCATTGGCTTTCCTCCAAATTGGATAAGAACAAGGAAGCGGAACGATACCAAAGGGAAAGGATGGAACGCATCGCCGTAGGGAACGAACTCCCCGCGGAACAAACCGCTCTGATGGAGGCAAAGGAACGCCAGAAAATCCTTCAGGCAAGAGCCCTGGACTATCTGAACGATGGGGACAGGATTCTTTCCGTGAACGGTATAGAAGTGCATACCGTTCCTCAATTGCAGGAGACCCTCGGCAAATTCCAGAAAGAAAAGGTCCGCTTGGAAATCGACCGCAAGAAATACCCTCTGCTCAATCCCTGGTCCCGGGAAAAAGTCCAAGTGGAAATGCCTGTCCTTCCCGCATTCGTGGTAGAGTTCAAGAATTTGAAGGATGCGAAGTATCCGGAACTCTCTCCCTCTTCTCGGAATCTATTGAGCTACGATCCGGAAGTGAAGTTGAAACTGCGGAACCTGAAATTGGACGGAAAAACCTTCGAGAATTTCGAGGATTTTCTGGATGAGGTTCGGACACGATCCGGAGAAAGAGTTCGGTTGCAGATCAAAGGAGAAGCCTGGGACGCTACTTTGAATTTAAGGAATATCGGCCTACTCGGTTTCCGTGCGACCATGTACGTCAGCGAAGAGCGAATGGACCGAAAGCTTTCCTTTACGGAAGCCTTCGTTCAATCCGGAAAGGACACCGTCAAAATGATCTCCGACAATCTGAGAGGTTTGGGGATGCTTTTCTCCGGCCTGATCAAGGTGAAGGACAGCCTCTCCGGTCCGGTGGGTCTCTTTAAGGCATCGCAGTATTTTATGGGCAATGGTCTCTTGGATTATTGGGAATTCGTAGCTAAGATTTCGATCGCTTTGATGATTATGAATTTACTTCCGATTCCCGTAGCCGACGGTGGACATATCGTTTTCTTCGCATACGAAGCGGTGGCCGGTAGACCCTTGCCCCAACGAGTGATGGAAGGGATTCTAAGGATCGGATTCTTCTTTCTCCTAGGTCTCGGGTTCTATGTCAGCTACTACGATTTCTTCCGTTAGGCCGGCATGAGAGCATCAAAATATATTTTACCTACAGAAAAAGAAAATCCATCGGACGCGGTCGTCGCTTCCCACCGACTGATGATTCGCGCGGGATTGGTCCGCAAATCCGGTTCGGGTTTCTACTTCTTCCTCCCTATGGGGCTTAGGGTGTTAAAGAAGATAGAGAATATCGTGCGCCAAGAAATGGACGCCACGGGTGCGCTGGAATTCGAACTTCCGATTCTGACTCCCTCCGAGTTCTGGGAACAATCGGGGCGTTGGTCCGCCATGGGACCCGAGATGTTCCGGGTCAAGGACAGGCACGACCAATGGTACGCCTTAGGGCCGACGCACGAGGAATCCTTTTCCTATCTACTCAAACCTTTATTAAAATCCTATAAGGATCTGCCTGTCAACGTCTACCAGATCCATACGAAATTCCGGGACGAGATCCGGCCTAGGTTCGGCGTGATACGTTCCCGAGAGTTTATTATGAAAGATGCATATTCTTTTCATTTGGACGACGCATCCTTGGATTCGACCTACCAGGATATGAGGACGGCATATCGGAAGATCTTCCAACGTTGCGGGTTGAAAACGATTCCCGTCCAAGCCGATTCCGGTTCTATGGGAGGCTCCGCTTCCGAGGAATTCATGGTGGTTTCTCCCATCGGAGAGGAAACTCTCCTACTCTGCGGAAACTGCGGTTATAATTCGAATAGCGAAAAAACTCCATTCGTTCTCCCCAAAGATTTCCATACCAAAGGACCCAAGGAGAAAAAGGAAGTCCCCACTCCGGGAAAGAAAAGCATCCAGGAAGTGGCGGAACTCCTATCAGTCAGCCCGGAGGATACGATCAAAACGGTGGCACTCAAGAACGGAAAGGAATCCGTACTGGTTTTTCTACGCGGAGATTTGGAGCTGAACGAAAACAAATTGAAGACAGCCTTGAAATGGGCGGACCTGGAAATGGTACCGGAAACCGAGCTTCGCGGAGCCGGATTGGTGCCCGGGTACATCGGGCCTTCCGATGCCAAGGCTCCGTTTCGCACGATTTTAGACGCTTCGATCCGGAAGGACGAAGCCTATGTAGTGGGCGCGGGAAAAGAGGATGCACATATCGTAGGTTACGTTCCGGAAAAGGAAATGGCTTCCGGTGCCGAAGTCCTGGACGTGGCCTTGACTCGAGAGGGAGATCCTTGCCCGGATTGCGGAACTCCTCTGAAGGCGGAAAAAGGAATCGAAGTCGGACATATCTTCAAACTCGGAGACAAATACGCCAAAGCCTTTCAAATCCAGGTTCTCGACCAACAAGGAAAAGCTCGGACGCTTACCATGGGTTGTTATGGGATCGGAGTGAACAGAACCATGGCGACGGTGATCGAGCAATGCAACGACGAAAAGGGGATCCATTGGCCGATCAGCATAGCCCCGTACGAAGTGGCGCTCGTGACCTTAGGAAAGGGTCCCGAGCAGGAAGCAAAGTCCAAGGAATTTTACGACGCGTTATGCGACGAAGGTTTCGAAGTGTTTTGGGACGATCGAGATCTAGGGCCGGGATTTAAGTTCAAGGATTCCGAATTGATCGGCTTTCCGATCCGGGTCACCGTAGGCAAAAAATTCTTCGAAACGGGAGAGATTTCCCTTTATGATCGAAAAAGGGACCGAGAGGAGATTTTCCCTTTTAGCGGTTTTGACGATTTGATTTCCCGAGTGGAACGTTTGCGCCAGGAATTGGTTCAGGATTTGTCGGGAGAGTGATCTCTTCCCAGGAAAGAAAGATGGCAAAAGATCGAGGCTTTACCGGAAAAGAAGGGTACTACGGAGAATTCGGGGGAAGATATGCTCCGGAGATTCTGACCCGTGCCTTGGACGAATTGGAAACCGCATACCGACGTCTTAAGAAGAGCAAAAAATTCGAAAAGGAATTGGAGTATTACCGTAGAAATTACATAGGAAGACCTTCTCCTCTTACCTATGCGGAAAATCTAACCAAGGCTTGGGGCGGAGCCAGGATCTGGCTCAAGCGGGAAGACCTGAATCATACGGGAGCTCACAAGATCAATAACGCGATCGGCCAGGGACTGATCGCGAAGTCCATGGGAAAAAGACGCGTGATTGCGGAAACGGGAGCCGGACAACACGGAGTAGCGACCGCCACGGTAGGAGCTTTGTTCGGCTTCGATACCGTGGTGTATATGGGGGAAGAGGATCTCAGGCGTCAAAAACTGAACGAAATCCGGATGCAGATGCTGGGCGCGAAAGTGGTCGGGGTCTCCGCAGGAACCGCGACGTTAAAGGATGCTACTTCCGAAGCCATGCGCGACTGGGCCTTAAATGTGGATCACACTCATTATATCGTGGGCTCCGCGATCGGCCCGCATCCGTTTCCGATGATCGTCCGCGATTTCCAGGCGATTATCGGAGTGGAATCCAAAAAACAATTCCGTAAGGCCGAAGACAAATTGCCGGATGCGGTCGTAGCCTGTGTCGGAGGCGGATCGAACGCGATCGGAATATTTTACGAATTCTTAAAGGACAAAAAAGTGAAGTTGTACGGCGTGGAAGCGGGGGGGAGGGGAACTTCTCCCGGAGAGCATTCCGCAACCATGCTTTTCGGTAAAACCGGATTCTTGCACGGAACCAAGACTCTCGTGATACAGGACGAGAACGGACAAGTTCTTCCCGCCCATTCCGTTTCCGCGGGATTGGATTATCCCGGAGTAGGGCCGGAGCACGCGTATCTTCACGAAACCGGCAGAGTATCCTATGAAAGCGTTTCCGACGAAAACGCGTTAGACGCCTTTCTGGAAGTCTGCAGAGTGGAGGGCATCATTCCCGCTCTGGAAACGGCCCACGCCTTCCGCTTCGCTAGAGATCTGGCAAAAGACCTCGGTAAGAAAAAGGACATTTTGATCTGTCTGTCCGGAAGAGGCGATAAAGACGTAGCGGAAGTCGCCCGCCTGACCGGAATCCTAAAAGGAGAGATCCTTTGAGCGCGATCCAAAGTGTATTTTCCGAAAAAGCCAGCGTATTCATCCCTTACATTTCTTTGGGAGATCCGGATTACGAATCTTGTGTGGATTGGGCGGATGCCTTGATCCGGGGCGGAGCAGGGATTTTGGAACTCGGCATTCCGTTTTCCGACCCTGTAGCGGATGGTCCCGTGATCCAAAAAGCGTTTCAGAGAGCATTGGCCCATCCGTTTTCGATGGACCAAATTCTGGATACGACCGCAAAAATCTATTCCAAGCACCCTCACGTGCCCCTCGTGTATTTAACGTACTTCAATCCGATTTATCGTTACGGCTTCGAAACCTTTGCCGAAAAAGCCAAAACCTCCGGAATCCAAGGCCTGATCATTCCGGATCTTCCGTACGACGCCATCGAATCCGAAGAATTGTTTCAATCCCTCAAAAAAAGGGGAATCGACCTGATCCATTTAGTGACTCCTGCAACGAAACCGGAGAGGATGAAAGGAATCCGGCATTTCGCTTCCGGCTTCGTTTATTACGTAACCTCTTACGGGGTAACGGGGGAAAGAAAATCGGTTTCCGAGGGGTTGGAAGAACGGATTCGTCTTACCAAAAAAACCTTCTCTCTTCCTGTCTGCGCGGGATTCGGAATCTCCACCTCCGAGCAGGCCGCCCGGATTTCGGAATATGCGGACGGAATCATCATCGGTTCCGCGGTCCAGAGGATCATCGAGGAAAACGGAAGAAATCGGGAAACCTGCGTGGAAAAATTACGCGAATTTTCCGCGTCCGTATCCTCCTCTTTGAGAGGGCGAGAAGCGGTTTCCTAAAATCGAGGAGTTATTTTTTCCCCGTTTTCTTTCGATCCGAACGGGACTTCGTCGATATTTTCTTTCCAAAGAACTGGAAGAAAATTGACGAATCAGGATCCGAGGTCAAAATCCTTCCAGTTTCCACTCGGAGGAAAGAATGAGCGAATCTAAGTCCCCCTTTAAACCGTCGATTTTGGATCTGGTATTCGGATCCTTGACGGCGATCGGGATTCTGGCCCATCTATATTACGCCTTCCTATCGAATTCCCCTTTTGCCCTCAATGTGCTTCTCGGGGGAGCGGCCCTTCTGTTTTCCTCCGCTTATTTCTTTTATAAGTTTCTGGAAAAAATCGTTAAAGATAAGCAAGCCATCGGGAGTCTCTGGCTAGCTCTTATCGTTTCGTTTTTGGTATTCGATCTATATGTGGTGTTTACTCCGTTTGCAGACTTGGAGGAATCCTCCGTTTCGTGGAGATTCAACCTGGCAAGAGGCGGAATTACGAAAAGCGAGAAGGAATCCGATGCGGGTACGATCGAATACATAAAATACCAACCCCCTCCCGGAGCTCGTCGCGACATCCAGATCATCGGAATCACGACCAATACTTTGGAGAAATTGGAAGGGGTTTGGCCTCTCCCTTGGAAGAATTACGCAAATATCATAGATAAATTCAAGAAAACCTCCAACTTGCTGATGTTCGATATTTTCTTCGTCGACTACAAGCCGGGACAGACGGAGGAGATGGCCAAGGCTTTAGACGGAAATCCTAGGGTGATGTTCGACTATCCTATGGAGACCAGCCTCGAGTCCAAAGAAGCGATCATCAATCTGGAAAAGAGGATCGAGGTTTTAAGCAAATTCAAGTTACAAAACGTAACCGATCCGGACGATG
The DNA here is from genome assembly GCF_004769195.1 of Leptospira fletcheri. Taxonomy (NCBI): domain Bacteria; kingdom Pseudomonadati; phylum Spirochaetota; class Leptospiria; order Leptospirales; family Leptospiraceae; genus Leptospira; species Leptospira fletcheri. Next base: position 230,112 of record NZ_RQET01000008.1, on the reverse strand, counting down.
TCGGGCAACCCTGGCTGAAATTTCCCCAGCCTCCCATCGAACCGGTCGGATCCAGATCTGCCGGTTTAGGATTTGCGAATATTAAGAAAGATGAAAGCGGGTTGAACAGGCGCATGCCTCTGGTCGCCAAATTGGTCAACTCGGGTCCGTTTAAGGAAACGGAGTATTACCCTTCCATAGACCTGATCATCGCCTGTAAATACTATGGGGTCGACGTTCAGAAAGATACGGAAGTCGTGATGGGAAAATACATTAAGATTAAGAACATCCCGCAAAAGACCATCACGAACTTCGACTTTAAGACGATGAAGCGGGAAACGAATGACATCATGGCAAAACCGAATTCCACGCGGGAAGTGACGATTCCGATCGACGCATACGGTCAGATGGAAATCAACTTTGCGGGGGGCTTGTTCTCTTTCCGGAACACGGAGCTTTTCGAAGTGGTGCAGATGTGGGACGAAGAGGCCGCGGCACAGGTGGAGAACAATATATTCCTGGTCGCAATGTATTATGCGACCGGAAGGGGAGCCGCTAAAGATACCCACTTGTCTCCGTTCGGAGACATGTCGGGGATCGAACACCACGCACACGCGATCAATACGATCCTGAATCAGGATTTCCTACTGGAGATCCCCGAATGGGGAAGTTTCCTGATCTATTTCGGGATGGCATTGCTGGTCGGGCTGGTGCTTCCGAGACTCAGGACCTCGTGGGGATTTTTGTTCATCATCGCCTTGGCGTTGGTTTATAGCGTCATCGCTCTGGTGAATTTTACCGAATTCAATATCGTTCATATTTTTCCTTCGGTGATATTGGAGCAGTTGTTCATTTTCGTGGGGATTATAGGTTATAAGATCCTAACGGAGGAAGAGAACGTAAAATACATCCGGAGCACCTTCTCGAAATTCGTTTCCAAAGATGTGGTGGACGAACTCCTGAAAAATCCGGATAATCTGAATCTAGGCGGTTCGAAACGGGACATTACCATCTTCTTTTCCGATATTCGCGGATTCACCACTATGTCGGAAAAGATGGGTCCGGAAGAACTTGTTCAATTCTTGAACCAGTATTTGTCCGAAATGACGGAGATCATTATCGAATTCAAGGGAACGATTGATAAATACATGGGTGATGCGATTATGGCATTCTGGGGGGCTCCGGTTCCTTTAGAGGACCACGCGTACTACGCTTGTGCCGCTTCCATCGCTCAGATGCGTAGGTTGGCGGTCTTGAAGGAAGAGTGGAAAAGCCGGGATCTTCCCGTGATGGATATAGGGATCGGATTGAATTCCGGGCCGGCGGTCGTAGGAAATATGGGGAGTTCCCACCGTATGGACTATACCTGCATGGGGGATACGATCAATCTAGGTTCACGCCTGGAAGGGTCCAACAAGGAATACGCGACCAATATCATCATCTCAGAATATACATATGAAAAGGTCAAGGACCGTGTAATCGCCAGGGAGTTGGATTTGGTAAAGGTTAAGGGAAAAACGAAACCTGTACGGATCTACGAACTGATCGATCTGGTGAACGAAGAGGATCTCAAATTGTTACGCAGACCCCTTTCCGGAGCGGAGCAGTCCTGATGACCGTTAAACGACGGAATTCATGCAACAAGAACAATCCAATCTCGAAGGTATCCGTATTCCCGCGGACCTTAGAAAATTGCCTCCGGAGGAGTTGCCTCGACTTTGTGCCGAGGTTAGAAATTACATCATAGACACTTTGTCCGGAGTAGGCGGTCACTTTGCGAGCAATCTAGGCGTCGTGGAGCTGACCGTCGCATTGCATTACGTGTTCGATACCCCCACCGACCGGTTGATCTGGGACGTGGGTCACCAGACTTATCCTCATAAAATCCTTACCGGAAGAAAAGAGAAACTTTCCACGGTCCGTAAGTTCAAAGGACTTTCCGGGTTCCCGAAAAGAGAGGAATCGATTTACGATCTCTATAATACTGGGCACGCGGGAACGTCCATCTCCCAGGCGTTAGGGGAGGCCGTAGCACGGGACCTTACCGGAAAATCCTACAACGTGGTCGGGATTATCGGGGACGCTTCCATTGCGACCGGGATGGCGCTGGAAGCCATGAACCACGCGGGACATTTGAAAAAGGACCTGATCGTCGTTTTGAACGACAATTATATGTCCATCTCCAAGAACGTAGGATCCATTTCGAATTATCTGAACAATATCATCAGTTCGCATTTTTATCTGAATTGGAAAAGGATATTTTATACTTTTCTAAAATGGCTCCCCATCGTGGGGCCTGCAATGGAAAGTTTCTTTAGGCGCGTAGAAAAAGGTTTCAAGGACGTATTCACACCCGGAGGATTATTCGAGGATTTAGGATTCGTCTATATCGGCCCGGAAGACGGCCACGATGTGATCCGTCTTGTGACCATGCTTAAAAAGATCAAAAGCATGAAGGGCCCCATCCTATTTCACGTGATCACCCAAAAAGGAAAAGGCTACGTCCCTGCGGAAAAGGATCCGATCAAATACCACGGCGTCACCCCTTTCCGCAAGGAGGACGGCGCGATGGAATCGGGGGACGATTCCAAGATTTCCTACTCGAAGATCGTCGGAAAAGTTCTCACGCAACTTACCGAAAAGAATCCGAAAATCGCCGCGATCACTCCGGCCATGATCGAGGGATCCGGTCTAGGGGAATATGTGAATCGATTTCCGGACCATGTATTCGACGTAGGGATCGCGGAGCAACACTCCGTCGCTTTTGCCGGAGCGATGACGAACGGGGATATCGTTCCGTACATGTGCATTTATTCCACGTTTTTAACCAGGGCCATGGACCAACTCGTCGAGGACGTTTCCCTGATGAACCTTCCTGTGAGGTTTGTAATTGACCGCGCCGGTTGTGTGGGACCCGACGGAGAGACTCACCAAGGTCTTTTCGATCTTTCTTATCTGCTTTCCTTACCGAATATGGACGTATTCGTTCCTTCTTCCGGCCAGGATCTCGTGGATTCATTAAGGTTTATGGAAACCTACGACAAGTCGCCGATCGCGATCCGGTTTCCGAAAGCGAGCGTAGATACCTCAGATTTGAATTTTTCCTCTTCTGCGGATTTGAAGCCTGGAACCTTTCGGGTATTGCAGCGCGGAACGGATATCGCCCTATTGTCCGTAGGCTCCCTATTGGAGGAGGCCAAAAAAGCTGCGGCGATTTTGGAGGGAGAAGGGCTATCCGTTACTCTCATCGACTTGGTTTGGCTGAGACCTTTGGGCAAAGAAGCGCTGGACGAAGAACTATCTAAAGTAGGTCATTTTGCGATCTTGGACGAAAGTTATATCGACGGAGGGGCGTCGGGATACTTGTTGAATCGGATTTCTCCGGAATGTCTAGGACGATTCTTAAAAACCTTCGGCTTTCCCTCCGAGCCCATCCATCATGGAGAAAGAAAAGAGATCCTATTGCAATACGGATTGGACGGAAACGGAATTGCCCGCAGTCTGCTTCAGATCGTCGGGAAAGAGGCCGTCCACGGAAAACGCAATTAAGCTCCCGAGTCAGGCGTCCGAAAATAAAAGAAAAACGGGTAGATATTTGGAAAACCTGACGCCTAATGATGCGCTTGAAGCCGCAAAATTCTTTTACAAAGCCGGAGACATTGATCGGTCCGAATTCCTGTTAAAATCGTTTTTAGAACATAAGGAAGATCACGAGGCCTATTTCTTTTTAGGTTTGATCGAAAATCAAAGGGCTAACTGGCAGAGAGGTTTGTATTATTTTTACCGATCGGTGGAGATCAATTCGGAATACGGAAATCCTTGCAACGAGATCGGTATCCTTCTACTCAGAATGGGCAGGGAACGGGAATCGGTTTATTGGCTAAAGAAATCGTTGCGTTGTATTTTAAACGACGCTCCGCATATCTCTCTCTTTAACCTGGCGACTCTATACAAGATTTGGAATCGACCGGAGAGATCTCTCCAGTATCTCCATAAGGCTATCGTAATAAAACCGGATTTCGAGGAAGCGAAACGTCTTCGCGAAGAATTGAATACCGGAATTTAAGACTCGTCGACTCCTAACTCCTAAACTCGGGCGGAAGGGGAACTTCCGGACCTTCTTCCGTCTCGGGCAATTGGATGGTGGCGGTTTTCGTACGCAATACGAGACCCTGATCGGTCTCTTCCAAAAAACGGGACAAATCGGCGGCCACGTTTCTGGCGATCCTGTATTTTAAGAGTCTGTTTCCCTTTCTTTTCGCGATGAGCGTTCCTTCCCGATCCGCTATCAGATCCAATTCGGAGAGTTTCCATTCTTCTCCCGCGTCGCTGAAAAAAAGGAGTTCGCCGTTCTCTTCTCCCACTCGGATCAGATTCAGAGGGTAGCCTTCCAAAAGTAGATAACCGTTTTCGGATAAATCCCCGTAACGGTTGTCGATATACACTCCGTCGGGCCCTTCCTTTAGATTTTTTCGGAAGTACGCTAGAACTTCCCGGTGTTCTATTTTCATTCCTCGAAAAATCCAATCTCCGTTGGAAACTACTTTGATTTCGCTATCTAGACGTTTTGCCATCCCCGTCGGATTCCTTGTACCGAAACGCGATACCTTCCAATACTTTTGCGGATTGCGGAAGTTCCACTACGTTTGTGGAATAGCCTGCGGAGGTCCCGCTCATGAAAACCGTGGCAGGAACCGGAACCAATCCCTTTCCGGAATAAAACATCCCATCCATTCCCCTGTCGAAAAGCTCCTTTTTGATCTTGTCGAAATAGTATTTTTCCACTTTTCCGTCTCCGAAATTCCGAAGCAGGATACGACCGAACACCTCGTAACTTTTATTGCGGGGAGCTTGCTTTAATATTTCGATCTCTTGCCAGGACTGTTTGTGGGTCCGAATCAAATCTTCGCGATACGCGACATCCGGGACGAATTCGACGGATTGGCAGGAGGAAAGGACGCAGAATAAGAGTAGGAATCGTGCGAACCGAACTAACGTCGGTGTTCCGGAATATTCCCTTTTCCATTTTTCCGACGGTTTCATTCTTGTTTCCATTCAGAAAAGTGCCCCGTGGAGGACAAGCCTTTTTGGAGAGACCAAAAACTAGGCTTTTCAGGATCGTTTTTTTTAGTATACTGTCCATGAGCGGCCGGTAAATTATCGCAGAATTCGGAAGCATCCGTATTCTGGTTCCTCACGGCCGGTCTTGCCAGACAATTCGTATGGAAGATATTGAATTAAAAAAGCGTGCTAGAGAAAACGTCCTCAAAATCGGGTATTGCAACCTAGATGAACTTGAGGAGAAAGTGAAGGCGTTTCGCGTGATGAACCAAAACGCCGCCAAAAAAAGATACCTTATTACCCGAGAGCCGATTGCGGACTCCACGGGAAAGATCCTGGTACCTAAGGCCGCAGAGATAGACATCTCAACGGCAAAGTTACTGCGTCGCCATTTTAAGGGTTCGGTAGAATTCAAAACCTTCCAGCCTGACGAAGGGATCGTCATCATCTCGGATATGACTTCCGCGGAGGGGGTCTCCTTTACCATGGACATAGTGACCCAGATTATGAACCTAGGTGGAGGAGCTTACGAAGGATTTATTGATCGCGTGGACAGTTTCGGCGACTTTATCAATCTTTTGAAAAAATCCCTCTTTCCAAGATTGATCATCATCGGATACATTCCGGCGGACAAGGTACAGACGGAACTCCTGAATTTTGTCAGGGTGAAAAGGGTGGATAATTATTTGCGAGCGATGGAGCTTACCCATACCGCTTTTAAACCCACTCCTTACTTTTCCAAAATAAGACAAATCGAAATCTCCCCGGAGGATCCGAAATCCTGGGGGAGATTCGTGGTGGAGATCGTGAGGGAGTACACTCGCCCTTATCTATTGGAGGACGTGTAAAACGTCCTTTCCCGATTTATTTATACCCGGTAGAATTCCAGATTTTCGCGTAGGGGATCGGGCAAAGAACCGATCGCGTTGATGTACTTCTTGTACCTGTTTTCCAATTCCGTGAACTTTCTGGTCCGTATATTGATGAACCGGTTGTTGATCTCGCTGAATGCGGGCATCTTGGCGACCTTTTCCCGGATCGGTCTGGCAAACGGGATATGTCGATAAAAGATTCCTCTGACGACACGATTTAAACGTTGCACGCTTTCCGATTCGTACTTGATCCAAAGCTGGTAATCGTTCGCGAAAATATCCCTTTCGTTCCGGAATCGTTTGAATTCCGCTGCCAGTTTTTCTTTTACTTCGATGGAAAGGTCTTTGTTCTTCTTATAGAATTGAACGTAGTCCATATAATCGGCGGTAATGGACGGATTCCCGACGTTATTCCACTCCGGACCTAAGATCGTTTTGCATAGTTCCCAGCGGAAGGCGGCAAAAGCGTCGATGAGAAGAGATTTTAAATCCCCTTGAACGAAGATCGGGAGAACGATCCGTCCGCGACTCTCCTTGGACCCGGAACCCCGATGCACCGATAATTCCTGCCACATCATGACCTTGCTTCCGATGGATGGAACGATGATGAAATCCGGAACGATGGATCTTTGTACGAATTCCTTATTGATTCCGAGTTCCGGGTTATTGTAGATCACTTCTCTGCTGAAGACGGAAAAATCCACTCCTACGATCTCGTTGATCGCATCCGTAAGCATCTTTTTGGAGACGTAGGCTTTCCCCAGGGGGATTTGAGAGTGGTATTTGGTCAGAATGGGGAGGTAAGTCGCAAGAGATCCGGTTGTGAGTCGTACGTTGGATTCGTACATCGCAGCGAATTCGAATTTTAAACGCGCTTCGGGATTGTCTATGTCCGGAGGAAGATCGGATTCCTTTTTGAAACTCGCATTCCTGTTGTCCATTTTCACTTTATCAAAAAAGTTCTGACCTAATTCGTCCAACGAAGTGGGGGCCTCGCGCCTGTAGATTCTTTCCAGCCATTCCTGCCCATAATGGATAGGAATATCCGAAGGAGGGGAGATCGCATCCTTGAAGGTGGACATGAAAACCAACTGGGAATCGTCCAACAAGGTCTCGTCAAAGAAGCCGTACTTCAACATAAGATCCACAGGCTTAGGAACGTTCTTGTTGGAGTTGAGGTATTTTTGAAAACATCCGGCGTAAATGTCGAAATAGATCTTGGTAATCAATCTACGAAGCTTTCTAGTATCGTTGTCGGATTCCAAAGGATTCTTTAAGGATTTCAACTTCACCATTAAAGCGGAGAATTCCTTCACCGCCTCTCCGCCTAAGCCGGAATATTGGATGATCATGGAGGCGGAATTCTGAAGTTCCTTCCGGATCGCGGCTGCATCGGCGGAGCTATCGACTCCGATGGAACCGTTGGAGGAAGCGGCGGGGGAACTCCCTTCGTACTTCTTCGCTAGACCCGCCGTTTTTTCCAGGAAGGATTTGATATTCGGAGAGGGCGCCGGCATGGGCGATCCGAACAAGGCCTGGTGTCCCGCTAATGCCTTCTCTATTTTTTGAGAGATCGCCTGTAGCACAGGCACGATGAATTCGGGAGAAGATGACGCGTATCCGTTTGCGGTCATGTCCAGAATGAGATAGAATTTTTCGGTGAGGCTTTCTTCTCCCCCGATCAAAAATCGGAGCGCTTCCTCCAATTCTTCCAGGATTCCCTTTCCGTTTTCCGTGAGTTCGCTTTGTACTTTGCCTAACTTTTCGCAGACATAGGAAACCATGCTCGGATCGGGAGAAAATAATTGGGCCAAGAGGTTCGGATCCGCCAGGATCAGTTTCCGTAGAAAATTGAATTCCTGGTCCTGGAACTCCAACTCTTCCGGATAATATTTCAACAGTTGTTGGGAGTGCTCCTCGTCCAAATAGGTCGGGGTCGGCCTTTCCGGTAGGATTCCTCCGTTTTCGAAATAATTCTTCAGATTCTCCCGGGACAATCGCAGGATGGGATCCACGATATCCGAGCCCGGCTCGGCGATCGGCTGCCCCGGTTTGATATCCGGAAAAACCGCAGGATTGAATTGGTAGTAAAGTAAGGAAAGGTTATCGTTCGTTTTTGCCAGATCGGAAGTGATCTTGCGGAGTTGGTTCGTTCTCTTGAAAAGCTCGGTGATTTCGCGCAGCAGAGAACGACCGACCATGATTCCTAGGGAAGGACGTGCGGCCAGAGATTTGGACACCGTCGACGGTGACATAACATACGTGGACAAGACGCATTCCTGTTCCGCGAAGATGGAGTAAGGATATCTTCCTCCGGAAAATAGGGCCGAGGCCCCGGGAGTCAAATTCGCGCCGGCGAGTTTAAAGAGCTCCAATTTTCTCCCTTTCGGACCCTCGGCGACGTACCTCAATCCTCCGCTATGCAGAACGTTCAGAGAGTTTACCGGACTGCCCTCCGGAAAAAGGATGCTGCCAGCGGGGACGGTTACTTTTTGATTCGGAACACTTGTATCTATGGCCATAACTTCGTAAAAGAGAGCAAATTAAGAAGAAAACAATCCTTCGTCGATACGGGAAACTCTTTTTCTAGGATCGGATCTAAAATCCCCTGATCCTTCCGGATCCTGAATTTTGTCTCCTCCAAAACGGATTCTTCGGGTTCCTAGGGGAACACCCTCTACTGCTTGACTGATTTTGTACCTCCTCGAATGCTCCTTAGCGACATGAAGAAATTGGACGCACTCTTATCCGGATCTAAGATCGGAATGCTGACGAATCAAAGCGCATACGGATGGGAACACGACTATCATTTCCGAACGATCAAGGCCAAATACGGACTAAAAAAATTATTTTTACCCGAGCACGGACTGTTTGCGGAATTGCAAGACCAAGTCTCGGGGTCTTCTCTTTCCTATAATTTAGGGGACACTCGGATCTTGAACCTGTACGGCGACGCGGAAGAAAGTCTGGTCCCTTCTCCGGAATCTTTGGACGGATTGGATACGATCCTGATCGATATCCGGGACGTAGGCGCAAGATATTATACCTTTTTAACCTCTGCACTCTATTTACTGCAAACCGTGGACCGAAAAAATCGGGAAGGGGTGCATCGAATCAAGGTCGTGGTATTCGACTCGCCCAATCCTGCAGGGAACAAGGTGGAAGGGAGCCCGCTGGAGGAAAAATACTCCTCCTTCGTGGGGATTCCAGGTGTGCTCCACAGACACGGGTTGACCGCCGCCGGGCTTTTGGAATTTTATAAGGACAAGTTCGGGCTGGACTTCGAGTTTTATTCTTTCGGAAAGATGTACTCCAAAAATACCGATCCATTTCTTTGGGTTCCGCCCTCTCCGAATATTCCTTCGTTTACGACCTGCTTCGTATACGCGGGGTTGTGCCTATTGGAAGGAACGAATCTTTCGGAAGGGAGAGGAACGACTCGTCCTTTCGAAACTTTCGGAGCTCCGTACCTGAACGATTCGGACGAAAGACTGCGCAAAACTTTGGAAGAACCCCAAAAAGGCGTCTTTCATTTAAGGCCGCTCCGGTTGATTCCTACCTTCCACAAACACGCCGGAAAAGTATGCGGAGGATTTCAGATATTGCTGGAGAAGCCTTCCGAATTTCACAGTCTCTTGTTCGGACTACATTTGCTACGCACTCTAAAAGAATTTTATCCCGTCGATTTTTCGTATTTGAAAGGTCCTTACGAGTACCGTTCCGATCTTTCCGCGATAGAACTTCTGGTCGGGGACGACTTTTTGCTCGGTTATCTGGACGGGAAATCCTCCTATTTGGAAGTGGAAGAATATCTTTCCGAAAAGGAAAGACTTTGGAGAAAGGAAACCAAAGCGTATCGTAAATAAGGAACTAAAGGCGTTCCAATTTTTTTAACAGATTCGATTTTTCGATTTCCGTTCCCCCGAGCGAAATCGCTTTTCGAAGATTCAGTTTGGCTTTTTCCGAATCTATACCTGAATAAAGTTCGCCTAACAGAATATGATAATAGCGATTCTCTTTTAAGTCCAATTTTTCGGCTTCTTCGAGTGCTTCCCTTTTTCCTCTCGCTTTAGAAAGTGCGTATGTGCGATTTAGGGCCGCTGCGGGAGAATACTCGATCTGGAGAAGTTGGTTGTACAGCTGCAATATATTTTCCCATTTTTCGGGAATATCCGATTTCTGAGTGTGCCAGTACGCGATTCCCGCTTCGAGATGATATTTCGAAATCCGGGTGCCGGACGAAGCGCGATGCAGAAAATGACTTCCTTTTCGAATCCAATCCGAGTTCCAAAGAGAAGGATCCTGGTCCTCGTACAGGACTATTTCTCCGTTCCGGTTCGTTCTGGCTTCGAGTCTCGAGGAATGAAAGCACATGAGGGAAAGCAGCGCGTATACTTTCGGTTTGTCCGTGATTTCGTTCTCCGCCAGAATGCTGCAGAGGCGAAGCGCTTCGAAGCAAAGTTCCTTTTGTACGGTTCTTTCCGCACTCGAGGAATAGTAGCCCTCGTTGAACAGGAGGTAGATCGTCGCGAGGACAAAGTCCAATCTTTCCTCGATTTCGGATTCCGTCGGAAGTTCTATCCGGACTTTTTCCGCTCTAAGCTTTTCCTTGGCCCGAAATAATCTTTTTTGTATCGTTTCTTTGTTCGTTAAAAATGCGTTCGCGATCTCTTCGATTCCGAATCCGCAGAGGATTCGAAGGGAAAGTCCCACCTGCGCTGCCGGAGGGATGGTCGGATGGCAGATCGCGAACATCATCTGAAGTTGGCTATCGTTGATGTTCTGAGGGGATAAGTCGATTTCTTCTTCCGAATCCGGAGTCCGATCTACCATATTCGGAAGGACTTTCTTTCCGTAGATGGAGTTCCTGCGAAGGTGGTTTCTCGCTTTGTTTTTTGCTACCGAATAGAGCCAGGCTACGGGGTTCGGTGGAATTCCTCTGATCTTCCAAATCTCCGAGGCCGCCGCAAACGTATCGCCGGCTATGTCCTCCGCAATTTCGATTTCGTTGAAACCGAAGCGTTTGCACAGGACGGAGATGATCTTACGATATTCCGTCCTGAATAGATGAGGTATGAGCTCGTATTCGTTCATCTCATTCGCAAAGAAGATTTGGAGAAACGATTCAATTTCGGTCGTGCACCGCCGAAATCTCTCTGACCTCCACGCTATTCCCTTCCCCTTTTAAAATGGGGCATTTTTTAGCGATTTCTAATGCGGTTTCCAGATTTTCCGCGGAAATTACGATAAAGCCGGCCAAAGATTCCTTGATTTCCACGAACGGGCCGTCGATTACGATCCCTCCCGACTTTACCACCTTTCCTTCTTTGGAAAGACCGGTCCCGCCTCTGAATTTGTTCTGAACCGCGATGCCTCCGACCCAATCTTGGTATTGCTTCATATAAACCTGCATCTGTTCCGGGGAAGGCTGAGCTTCCTTGGTGAGTAAATCCAATCGCATCAATATCAAATATTCTTCCATTTTCGTTCTCCTCGATCAATTTCCGGACGGACTTTTTCTTTGCAGAAAATTGCGGACTCGGTTTCGGTACTCGTTAGGATTCTTTTCCCAGACGGATCCATGTTCTCCCTTTTCCAAGAGCCAAACCGTCTTCGGCCCTTTGTATAGGGTCGCCAATTCTTCCGTGTGACGGTAAGGCACTATTTTATCCTCCTTGCTGTGAATAAAGAAAACGGGAATTTTTCCCGGCATGCGTAAGGAATTCGCGGGGCTGGAGATTCCGTCGAATTTGCCTCGAACCATAGAGACTTCCAACAGAAATTTTTTAAACCATTCCGGAATGAATTTGGGAGCGGAGGAAGTTTCCAAGATCAGACGTCTAAAATCGAACATCGGATTTTCCGCGATCACTCCCGAGAGTTCGGGCATCTCCGGTAATGCGATTAGTATGGAGGAGGCTCCCACGGACGAACCGAGTGCATATACTTTGGAGTATTTGCGGGAAAGATAGAGATAGATCGAAACCACGTCCCTCGATTCCCTTTCACCATAAGTCAATCCGGGGATCACGCAAGGGGCTTGTCCGTGACAACCTAGATCTACCGATAGAACATCTAGGTGGATGTCGAGGAAAAAGCGAATGTATCGAGTCATTTCCCTCCGATCCGAACCGCCTCCGTGAACGAATAGGATGGCTCCTTGCGATTTTCCGCCTCCGTTTTCCTCGGTTCGAACCAACCATCCGGGGAGTTCGATTCCGTTTAAGGAAGGAACAGTTACTTCCTCGAATCGGAACTCCCGAGTCTGAAGAAGATTCCCGCACCTTTTTCCCCAATGGATTTCCGTTTCCGGATCACAGACGGACCAATTTTTAGAAGCGTTCCTCCAAGCCGGAAAAAGCAATTCGCTACTGGCCGACCATACCGAGGCGAGCATGCCTAGGCAGATAAGGGATAGAACGAGGGCCGAGATCCAAAATAAACGAAGTTTCATGATGGTCTGTCCTGGGAAGAGAACCGTAAAACTTTCATATTGTTACTCCTGTTTCAAAGAGGGCCGCTCGTGCCCGGGATCCTTCTTTGAGGGTTTTCCCGTATATCCACCGAAACTGGAGAAACTGGACATACAGAAGAAATTTTTTGGAAAAAAAAGAAAGGGGAATCGATCGGAATGGAGCTCCTATCTGCAGGAGCTCCAACAAGAAAGAACTCCGAAAATCGCTTTCCTAAATGGAAAATCAGTGATAGGCATTGGGCGTGGCGAGCAGGGGCGGGTACCACCGCACCGGCCCCCACCCAGAGCAGGGTGGGGCCTTAAACCTTCTCAATCCTCAGACGCAGAGTCCCTTCTTTCTTTCGGATCAGGAGTTCAAAGTCCCGCTCCTTCGCCTTTAAGAAGTTTTTCGTAATATTTGTCCAAAAGTTCGATTGGGGGATTTTGCAATCCGGCGGGAGATTCCGAACGAATGTTTCGTCTATCTCGTATCGAAAGAATTCCGTCTTTCCCGGCAGGATCGTTTTCTCTGGAATTTTCCATTCCTCTTCCAGGCAGGAAAGTCCCGAATTCGTAGAAATTTTACCGATGAATGCGGTTTGCGGATCCGGATATCTGATTTCTTTTCCGGAGGAATTGGTCATAAAGAGAAAAAAAACGGGGACTTCCTTTCTGCTGTCTCGGTCCGCGGAGACGAGAATGCGAATCTCCGAATCCTGTATCGATTTGGATTCCTTCCTTCCCGTAAAAGCGAGAGGGTTGATAACTCTGGCGACTACCGCAAAAATGAATAAAAGCAGGATCAAATCCAGGAATAAAATGAATTTCGTTCTGGATTTATCTTTTCCTTTTTTTTGGACCTGCTTCAAAAATTCCCGGAATTCTTCCGGAGAACGGGAATGATAGCCTTTAGCCATGGAAAAGTACCTTACGGATGTTTTTACGAATTCTGCCGGCAGTCGGATGCCCTTCCGAGAATTCCGCGGCGGAAGCGAATAGGCTTAAGGAAAGTCTGACCGCTTCCGGTATATCATGTCCTCTAGACAGGAAGAATGCAAGCATTCCAACAAGCAAATCCCCGGTTCCCATCACCGCCAATCTTCCGTCTCGGTGCGGCCAAAAATACGAATCCCCTTCCGGAGTGCAGAGTACGGAAACGTCGCTTTTTAAAAGTACATAGCAATTTCTTTCTCTCGTCCATTGCGTCGCTTCCTTCCATCCCTCCAGAACGTGAGAACAGGCTCTTCCGATAACTTTAGACCATTCGCCCAAGTGAGGAGTGAATAATACGTTCGGGCCCAATTTAGCGCCGGAATAGGATAGGATCGCTCCTGCATCCAAAATTACGGGGGTTTTTTCCGGAAGCGGATGGGTCGGACAATCTTCTAGAGAAAGTCCCGGACCCAGAGCGAACACTTTCGCTTTTCCGGCAAAGCTTCCGAGAAACGGATTCTCTTCTGCGGAAAAGGATTTTACCATCAGGGAAGAATCCTTTTTTAAAACTTTTTGAAGAGTGACTGGGGAAGGAGTTCGGATCAGGGAAATTCCCCCTCCCGCTTCATGAAACGTTAAGACGGAGGAGAGGATCGCTCCCGCCATCCCTTCCGAGCCTCCCAAAAAAACCGCCGAACCGTTGGAATATTTGTGGGAATCCTTTTTTCGTTCGGTTCGTTTTCTGAGCTCCTTCTTGCTCGCTCGGACCAATACTTTCTGCTTCGTCGAAAATTCCTTTCGGAGAAAGCCGATCGGATGAAAGGTTCTTTCTCTCCCCGGATCGTTCAGGAACAGATTGGTTAATTTCGGCACTCCTATCTCCGCGATTGCGTCGGAAGGAAAAGGTTCGGGACTTCCCGGGTAAAAGCCGGAGACCGTATCCATGCTGAGGATGAAACATTCCGAGGAGGCGTCCGCTTTCAACTTTCGGAGTTCTTCGACGACTCCCGCGATTTCTTCGGAAAGAGGAGGGTGAAAACCAGTGCCTAAAAGAGCGTCCACCACCACTTCGTTCCGATTCCAAACTTCGGCCCGAAATTCCTCTAAGGGAAATAATTTCGCTCCGGAGCCGGAACAGAGTTCCTTATAAAAAGCGGTCTCCTCGGAAAGGTTGCCGTTTTTATAATATACTCTACAAGGGATTCCTTCCGCGGATAAGAAGTGAGCAAGGGCGAAGCCGTCTCCGCCGTTGTTGCCGGAGCCGCAGAGTAGAAGGGCTCCGCCGGCTTTTTCGAATTTATTTTTCCAGGTTTGAAAGATCGAAATTGCCGCAAGACCCATCAGGAGTCGGGAAGCGGTCCCTCTTTCCGAAACGGAAAGCCTGTCCAATTCCTGACTTTCCTCTTCCGTAAATAGGGATTCGAATTTCATCCGTTCTTACTTCCATTTATGGATTTCTAAAAAGCCGGATCGGATTCTGACGGAATAGATCTCGTCGTTCGCGTCCATCCAAGTCTCTCTCCAGAGTCCTCTCGGAGGCGGGTAATTCAAACGTATATTGTTGACATGATTTCCGTCGTCGTCGTGAACCTGGAGCCTCACGGAATTTCCTTCCTCCGCTTCGGTTTCCCAAACGAAAAAGTTATCGTCGTTCAGAACCCAATAAAGGGTTTCCGACGGATCTTGGATGTCCTTGATCGGGAGGATTCTCTTCGTTTCCCAGTCGTAACGATAAATCTTTCTTCCCTTAAATCGACCGGATTTCGCTTCGTAAAAGCTGAAGGAAGCGAGCGCATAATCCCCTTCGGAATGAGACAGGATCGTGTCTATGTACCAGGTGCTTCCGTCCGAAGCGGAATGGACCATGTCTTTAAAATCGCTCGAATCCAGTCTTCGTTTCACCTTTCCGTTCTCGTCAAAGACGGAAAGTCTCATTTCTCCGTTCGAACGGTGAAAAACGAAGAGAAGATCGTTCTTTCCGGTTTCCATTCGCTCCACATATCCGAAAGGAACGGAACCTCCGACTCCGTCCGAATAAATCGTCTGTACGAGTTTTCCGGAATCGTTGATTTTTAATATGACGGAAGGGAGAACTTCTTCCGCGTCCGTCCGGAATTCTCCGGACTTCTTCGTGAATATATTCTCGGGCGCTTTGTCTTGCTTTACGTCTTCTTTGGAAATTCTGGATTGAATAAAAACGTCTTCGCTAGAAGAGACTGCGACCAGACCGATCCTTCCTAATTTCACGTTGTGAATTTTCAGCTTTTCGATGCCCTTCTCTTTGGGGTTACCGATCAGGAACTTGAGTTCCCCCTCCGTATTAAATACTTTCACCAAGGATTGTTCGAAGTCGGGGACGTACATCAAGCCGGAGGAGATCGCAATCTGATTCGGAATATTGGTCGGAACCCGATTGACTATATTCACTTGCAATTCCTTTAAATCCTTTCCGAGCTTGATCCTTCCGTAAAGATAAGGATTGTAATCGTCCACCCGGAACTTAGAGCAGGCGAATGCGCAAAAAAGGACGGAAATCGAAAGGAAGGAAAGAAAATATCGGTTCTGATTTTTGTTTTTGGGAAATTGGAGCATAATTTGAGGTTGGCGGTGCAATATCGATGGTCGGAGCATAGGTTATTCTAGATTCCAATTAAAAAAGGAAATTCTGTCTTTTTCGATTTTTTTTACGATCCTTTCGAAACCAAATTCAAAAACCGAACTTCAATTCCGGAAAGCCGGATTTCTCTCAAAATCACGACCTTTTTCGTTTCGAGAAAAACCGCTCCGCTTCCGGCGGTGTACCCCCTAAAATTTACTTTACACTAGGGCTTGGCCCAAATAATTTGAAAGGATATCGGGAACCAACCCAAAGTTTGGGTTATACAGATCGAAATTCGGCTTCAGAAAACCGGGCTTCGGTGGTAGACATTCCGCTTAGGGCGGGAGAGGCGGTTCAGAGACTCTCTGTAAGGCCGGCACTTGACAGTCAGTAAGGAAACGATCGGTTCGATCCTAGAAAGTATCCTGCATGCACCAGTTAAGTTGTACGCACTCATGGTTAGCCAAAGGCCCAACCATACGCTGATCGAGGTAGAGTTGGATCACCTCGAACACCCGTACGGTTCTGTCAGCCTTCTGGAATGTGAGCAAGTTTCCAGAAAACTGAATGAAGAGTTGGAACGGATCTCCCCGGATCTGAACTATACTTTGAAAGTTTCTTCCGCTGGTGCGGAAAGAATGCTGGAATTGCCCGGGGACTTGGACCGGTTTCGCGGAATTCCTGTTCGACTGGTATATCGGGCCGAAGGGGAACGGGGCGAGAAAGAGGGGATCTTTAAAATCCTGGATAGGCAAGGGGACCGATTGATTTTGGAACCGTTTTCCAAACGTAAAAAAGGAAGCGGGAAAAAAAGGGAAGCCTTCCTGGAATTGAAGGATATACTGAAAGGAAATTTGTACGTAAGTATTTGATTATGGCAGTAAAGAAGAAAGAATCCGAAGGCAACCTGTTGGAGGCGATCCAACAATTTTGCGCCGATAAGTCCCTGGACCGGGAAGCGGTTATGGGAGTCATACGGGACTCTTTGATTACGGCCTACAAAAAGAAGTCCGGACTGGATGGTTTGGATGATAGTGAAAACCCGATCAAGGTGGAATTTGCTTCCAATAACGACGGGGATAACGTAGTCATCGTGGTTCCCCGCAAAGTGGTCGATACTCTTCCGAAAGACGGTTTAGAAATTTCCGTCGACGACGCCAAATCCGCTCATCCGGATGCGGAAATCGGTCAAGTATTAGAATTTAAAGAAAAGCCGATGGAGCTTTCCAGGATCATTTCCAGCCAAGCCAAGCAGATGGTTTTCCAGCGCCTTAGGGACATGGAAAAGGAACTGCTTTACGAGGAATACAAAGCAAAGGAAGGGGAGCTGACCCACGGTTACTTCCAGCGCTGGAAAAAGGACGCTATGTCCGTAGACTTGGGGAAAGTCGAAGGGATTATGCCCAAAAGGGAGCAGAATCCGGGAGAAAAATATCATAGCGGGGATAGGCTGAAAGCGATCATCCAAAGGGTAGAACTGAGACCTCGGGAACCGATTCCCGTGATTACCCTTTCCAGAGCCTCGGCTGATTTTGTTAAGAAATTATTTGAAATGGAAATTCCTGAGATCTACGACGGGCTCGTCGAGATCGTGAATGTGGCCAGGCAGCCTTCCATCCGTACCAAGGTAGTGGTTCATGCGACTCGGGGGGACATCGATCCTGTCGGCGCATGCGTAGGGATGAAAGGGGTCCGGATCCAGTCCATAGTACGCGAACTAGGGAACGAAAGAATCGATATCGTCCAATATTCCAACGATCCTGCGGAATTCATCGCGAACGCGATTTCTCCTGCTAAGCCTTTCGATGTGAAAGTGGATACTCAAGGTAGAGAAGCCATGGTGATCGTTCCGGAGGAACAGCTTTCCTTGGCGATAGGAATCAACGGATCAAACGTAAAGTTGGCTTCGCAACTGACCGGATATAGGATCGACATCAAAACCATAGCGCAATACAACGAGGAGTTCTCGTCTCCCGAAGCCCGCGAACGACTGGAAAAATTGTTCAGTCCTCCTGTGGAAGAGGAAGAAGACGATGGCGCTACTCCGTTGGAGGATTTGCCGGGGCTGTCTGCCCGCTTGATCGAGCTCTTGCGGAGCGCAGGAATCAAGGACGTAGAGGCATTAATCGAGATCAGCCAGGATGATTTGGCAAAACTTCCTGGGATCGGTCCGACGACGGCGACTCAAATTCTCAAGATTTTGGCCGAATCAGTGGAGTGGGTGGAAGAGAGCTGATCTCTCTCCGATTGCCATAAGTCTGTAAGGAACCGTAGGGCACCTGTAGAAGGCCAGGAAATTATATGGAAGATAAGAATAAGACAATCAAGGAAAAGCTCCAGGGTTCTGGTGACGCCGGTAAGAAGAAGAAACTGGTGATCAAGAAGAAGCCAGAAGAAAAGACCTCTTCTCCCTCTCCGACCAGAAAGGAGACGGCGAGTGAATCTCCTGTGAACCAGAGACAATCCTCGAATCCGAACTCGGGTGCGACCTCGAATCCTCGCCAGCAGCACGTACAGGCATCCTCTCCGAAAGAGCCGCAACATTCGGAACCGAGGCAGGAACGACAGGATTATCCTTCGTCTAAAACTTCTTCTTCCCCAGGAGGAGATCACTCTGGCGGTAGATCTCCTTTCCAAAAAGAAGACAATAATATCATTGTTTCCCGTCCGAACCAAAGACAGACCTATACCGGCCCGAATAATCGGGATTCTTCCTCCGATCATTCTGGCGGTGGCTACCGTGGAGGATACCAAGGTGGCGGTGGTGGCCAAGGCGGACAGGGTGGCGGCTATCGCGGTCCTGGAGGCCAAGGTGGTCAAGGCGGTGGCTACCGTGGAGGATACCAAGGTGGCGGTGGCGGCCAAGGCGGACAGGGTGGTGGTTATCGCGGTCCCGGAGGCCAAGGCGGACAAGGTGGCGGTTATCGTGGCGGTCCCGGAGGCGGAGGCCAAGGTGGCGGCTATCGTGGTCCCGGAGGCGGACAAGGTGGTGGTTATCGTGGAGGTCCCGGAGGTGGAGGCCAAGGCGGCGGCTATCGTGGTCCCGGCGGCGGACAAGGTGGTGGTTATCGTGGAGGTCCCGGAGGTGGAGGCCAAGGCGGCGGCTATCGCGGTCCCGGTGGCGGTCAAGGTGGTCCCGGAGGCGGACCAGGTGCAGCCGGTCCTCCCGGAGGAGAAGGCAGAGGAGTCCTCGGCCCTTCCAATAAAAAACGCGGCGGTGGAGATAAGGAAAAGTCGGGAAGAGCGGAATCGTCTTTCGGCACGGAAAATTCCAAATTCTTCAAGCAAGCCTTTCGCAAGCAGAAGGGTGGAGGTCCGACCGGTGTTTCCGTTCCTAAGGAAATTACTATATTAGAAAATGTTCAAGTTGGCGAACTCGCCAAGAAAATGAACCTGAAGCCCGGAGACGTCATCGGAAAACTCATGAAAATGGGTATGATGGTCACGATCAATAATATCATCGATGCAGAGACGGCTTCTATTCTTGCGGACGAATACGGATGCAAAGTCAAAGTCGTTTCCCTCTACGAAGAAACTTTGATCGGAGAGGAAAAAGACAATCCGGAAGATTATATCCACAGACCTCCAGTCGTTACGATCATGGGGCACGTAGACCATGGTAAGACGAAACTGTTGGATACCATACGTAAGTCTTCCGTAATCGATACGGAATCGGGTGGAATCACACAGCATATCGGCGCGTATCAGGTGAAAACCGCGAGAGGCGAGGTCACTTTCTTGGATACTCCGGGTCACGAAGCCTTTACTTCAATGCGTGCCCGAGGCGCCAAAGTAACGGATATCGTAATCCTGGTCGTCGCTGCGGATGACGGAGTCATGCCCCAAACCTTGGAAGCTGTTTCCCATGCGAAGGACGCTAAGGTTCCGATCATCGTTGCCATCAACAAAGTGGATCTTCCGGCGGCCAATCCGGATAAAATCATGCAGGAATTGGCCAATCACGGTCTCCAAGCGGAAGATTGGGGCGGAGATACGATGTATTGCAAGATTTCCGCAAAGGAAAACATCGGGATCGACAAACTCCTGGAAGCGGTGCTTTTACAGGCGGAAGTATTGGATCTGAAGGCCAACCCGAAACGCAGAGCAAAGGGAAC
Source organism: Leptospira fletcheri (assembly GCF_004769195.1). Classification (NCBI taxonomy): domain Bacteria; kingdom Pseudomonadati; phylum Spirochaetota; class Leptospiria; order Leptospirales; family Leptospiraceae; genus Leptospira; species Leptospira fletcheri. The sequence goes on along the minus strand of NZ_RQET01000008.1, from coordinate 210,099 downwards.
CATCGTGGAAGCGAAATTGGATCCGGGTAGGGGAGCCGTCGCCACGGTTTTGATCCAAAACGGAACCTTGCATATCGGAGATCCTTTCGTAGCGGGAGTCTTCTCCGGTCGCGTCCGTGCGATGTACGACGATTATGGCCATCTGATCAAGGAAGCCGGACCGGCTTTTCCGGTGCAGGTGACCGGCTTGGACGGAGTTCCGGATGCGGGAGCGCCCTTCGATGCGATGGAGGACGAAAAAGAAGCCAGAAATATTTCCCAACACAGAATCGAGTTCGAACGGATCGGAAACGCCGGTGCCGCCGGATCGAAAGTAACTTTGGAAAATATGAACGAGTTCATCAAGCAAGGCGCTTTGAAGGAACTCAAGGTGATCATCAAGGCCGACGTTCGAGGATCTGCGGAAGCGATCAAGGAAGCTTTGGAAAAACTCTCCACTCCGGACGTAAAACTGAACGTCATCCAATCCGGTGCCGGCGCGATCGTGGATATGGACGTAATGCTCGCTTCCGCTTCGAATGCGATCATCGTAGGTTTCCATGTCAGAGCGAATCCGAAGACCATCGCCTTGGCGGAAAAAGAAGGAGTGCAGATCAAATACTACAGCATCATTTATCAGGTTGTAGACGAGATCAAAATGGCCATGGAAGGGCTTCTCGAACCCGAAAAGATCGAGGAAGTCATCGGGACCGCCGAAATCCGGGAGATCTTCAAGGTTTCCAAAATCGGAAATATCGCCGGTTGTATGGTCACGACGGGAAAGATTACGAAAGCTTCGGGAATCCGCGTGATCAGCGACGGAGTCATCGTGTTCGACGGAAAGCTCAAATCCTTAAGACGATTCAAGGACGAGGTAAACGAAGTCGTGAACAATTTCGAATGCGGTATCCAAGTGGACGGCTTTAATGATTTTAAAGTCGGGGATACGATCGAAGCATACACGGTAACGGTGATCAAGCGGAAGCTAGACTAAGAGGCGGTACCTTTGAGTCCGATCCGTAAAAGAAAAATCGAAGCGGAGACGGTTCGGACCGTCGCCATGATGATTTTGACGGGTAAGGTAAAGGATCCTCGGGTTCATATGGTTTCCGTCCATCGTTCGGAACTTTCCGAAGACGCTAGGTTTCTGAACGTATACGTTACTTCTATCGTTACCGACAAGAAGAAGGAAAAATTACTCGCAGGCTTGAATAGCGCTGCGGGTAAATTTGCCGCCACTCTTTCTACGAAGTTGAATCTGAGGGTAACGCCTAAGATTCACTTCGTTTGGGATGAAGAATATATCCAGGGTTTAGATGAATCCCTTCGACTTACGAGAAAACCCACAAATCCGGACTGAAATCGGTTTTTTGCTGTTGGACAAGCCGGTAGGAATGACTTCCTCCGATTTGGTCATAAAAGCCAAAAAATCCTTGGGACTGAAAAAAGTCGGTCACACTGGTACCCTAGACAAGGCCGCCTCGGGTTTGATGGTTCTTCCCATCGGCTCCTCAACCAGCTTTTCCTCTCTCTTTCTGAACAAGGACAAGGAATATCTCGCCGAAGTCCAATTCGGCTTTTCCACAGATTCCGGGGATAGGGAAGGTCTTGTCTTAGAGGATTGGGAGGAGTCGAAAGTAAAGGAATGGTATTCGGAGAATCGCTCGAAACTGGAAGGAATCCTGTCCAGTGTCTCAAATTGGGAGGAGCAAATTGCTCCGGAGATCTCCGCTTTAAAAGTGCAAGGCAAGAGAAGGGCTCAATTGTTCCGGGAAGGCGTGGACGTACCTCCTAGCATTCGAAAAATCAAAATTTACGAGTTTGAGACCAAGGAATTGGGAGCGACAGGCATGTCCTTTCGGACGAAAGTTTCGGGCGGGACCTATATCCGAAAACTCGTGATGGACATCGGAAATGCCTGCGGTTTACCCATGAGCCTAAGATCTTTGGTCCGAACCAAAGTGGGAAAATTGACTTTGGAACAGGCGGACCATTTTCCCCGTCTGGAAGAAAAGACCGTCAAAATTCATCCGCCGGAGGAAATTTTGGACATTCCTACTTTGGAAATTCCCGGAACGGAGATTCGAGACGTATTTCATGGGAAAAAGATCAAACTGGAATGGATTCCTGCCCAAGAATTCCTGTTAACTTCTCCCGAAGGCGAGATCTTGGCCTGGTGCAAACGGGACGGCCTTCCTGGCAGTTTATCCTATAAATATTTAAAAGTCTTTCCTAAAAATTAGCTTGGACGCCCAGCCCTGGCATCTAAAAATTGGCAAAGGTACAATCAAGCTATGATAACTACGGAAGCCAAGAAGCAAATTATCTCCGCATTTGCGAAAGATAAGAACGATACCGGATCCACCGAAGTGCAGGTCGCTCTCCTAGACGCACGCATCAAAGGACTAAACGAGCATTTTAAAGGCCATAAGAAAGATTTTCATTCCAAAACCGGGCTGTTAAAGCTGGTGAGTAAGCGCAAAAAACTACTCGAATACCTGAAAAGAAACGACTTAGAGCGTTATAAAAAACTGATCGAAACTCTCGGACTCCGCAAGTAAAGGAGTTCATTATGGCAAAATCAATTTCCGGCCCGTTTGGCCGGGACACAATCACTCTCGAAACGGGAGACTGGGCCAAGCAGGCTCACGGGTCCGTAGTTTATAAAACCGGAAATCTTGTTCTACTCGCCACCGTTTGCGCCGCCGACGAACCGAAAGAAGGGCAGGATTTCTTTCCGCTTACCTGCGAATACTCCGAAAAAATCTATTCCGTGGGCCGCTTTCCGGGGGGGTATTTCAAGAGGGAGTCCAAACCGTACGAGCACGAGGTTTTGAATTCCCGCATCATCGATCGCCCGATCCGTCCGTTATTTCCGGAAGGATATTTTTGCGAAGTGCAACTGTTAGTTCAGGTTCTGTCTGCAGACAACGAAGTTTCCACAGCAGGTCATGCCTTGAACGCCGCGTCTGCAGCGTTATCTATTTCTAATATTCCTTTTAACGGACCGATCGCGGGAGCGCGGATCGGTAGAATCAACGGGGAATTGGTCATCAACCCTACGAACAAGGAAATCCCGAATTCCGATTTGGACCTGATCGTAGCGGGAACGAAAACCCATATCGTAATGATCGAAGGCGAAGCGAAGGAATTGTCCAACGAAGAGATGATCTCTGCGCTAAGATTCGCGCAATCCCACATTTCTAAATTCGTGGAATTGCAGGAAGCTTGGGTCAAGGAACTTGCCGTAGTCAAAAAGGAAGTCAAGCTCAAACAAAAAGACGAGGCGCTCCTGACCACGGTCCGAGAATATTCTTTCGATAAGCTTTCCGCAGCGAATCGGACTTCGGACAAACAATCCCGTTCCAAGGAAGTTGCGAACGTCAACAAAGAAGTTGTGGAATACTTTAAGACCACCGTGACCGATCCGGAAAAGATCAAGGACATCAAGAATTTCCTTCACGAATTGGAATACGAGATCGTTCGTGAGCAGGTGTTGCACGAAGGAGTCCGTTTTGACGGTCGCAAATTGGACGAGATCAGGAATATTTCCGTAGAGATGAGTCCTCTTCCCGGAGCGCACGGGTCCGCGGTCTTTACCAGGGGACAAACCCAATCCTTGGGAACGGTTACCCTCGGTACGGCTTCCGATAACCAAAGATATGAAACTTTAGAAGGGCAGAAGGAAAAGAACTTCATGCTCCATTATAATTTCCCGGCGTTTTCCGTAGGAGAGGTGAGACGTTCCTCCGGACCGGGAAGGAGAGAGATCGGTCACGGAAATTTGGCGGAAAGAGCTTTGAAATTGGTTCTTCCTAAGATGGATGATTTTCCCTACGTGATCCGGGTCGTTTCGGAAATATTAGAATCCAACGGTTCTTCTTCCATGGCTTCCGTTTGTTCCGGATCCTTGGCTCTGATGGCGGCAGGGGTTCCGATCCGTTCTTCCGTTTCCGGAATCGCGATGGGATTATTCTCCGATGATAAGGGTAGATTCGCCGTTCTGTCCGACATTGCAGGGTTGGAAGACCACTTCGGGGATATGGATTGCAAGATCGCGGGAACCCGCAAAGGGATCACCGCGTTCCAAATGGATTTGAAGGTTACCGGAGTTGCCTTCGAAGTTTTGGAATCGGTCTTTGCCCAGGCTCAAAAAGCCAGATTCCATATCTTGGACGTGATGGAAAAACATATCTCCAAGGCAGCAGAATCCGTTTCGAGAAAGGCGCCTAGAATCATCATCAAACATATTCCGAAAGATAGGATCGGAGAATTGATCGGTCCGGGCGGTAAGAATATCCGCGCGATCATCGAGGCTTCCGGTGCGGACATCAATATAGACGACGACGGAAGAGTGACCATTGCCGGATCCAGCATGGAATCCGCGGAAAAAGCGGCGGGAATGGTCGAAGGTTTCTTTGCGGAAGTAGAGGTCGGTAAGATTTACGAAGGCAAAGTGAAGAGGATTACCGATTTCGGGGCCTTTGTGGAGATTCTTCCCGGCAAAGAAGGTCTTTGCCATATCTCCAAGTTGGATTCGAAACGGGTAAATTCCGTAAAAGACGTGGTTCGCGAAGGGGAAATGATTCGGGTTCGGGTTTTGAATGTGGACAAAACCGGAAAAATAGATCTTTCCCGTAGAGACGCTCTCGAAGTTTAATTCATGGATGTTAGGTGTCGGCTCCGGTCGACACCTTCTTTCTAACATTGGCGTTAAAAGAAGAACAAACTCATAAAATTCGATTATCAAACGGTATCACCGTTCTGTTTCAACGCGCCCCCTATTCTGCCAGCGTTTCCGTAGGCGTTTATGTTCGCGTCGGGTCCCGGTCGGAAACCGGAACGGAGGCGGGATACTGCCATTTCCTAGAACATATGCTGTTCAAAGACACGGAAAAAAGATCCGCGAAACAGCAGGCTGAGGACTGGGAACGGGTCGGGGCCTATTCCAACGCGGCTACTTCCAGAGAATACACATATTTTCACGCGACTTTAGCAGCTTCCGACCTAGGACTCGGGCTGGAGTTATTATCCGAAATGATGTTTCTTCCGTTGTTCCGGGAGCGGGATATCCGAACGGAAGCCGAAGTCGTTCTGGAAGAAATGAAGGGTTACGAAGATTCTCCCGAGGACGCAGTTCACGATTTTTATTATAATAATTTCTTTCCCGACAATGCGCTTGGACGAGATATCATCGGCACCGAAGCGAGCATTAAGGCTGTGACTCCCTCTTCCTTGCGGGACTTCTACGAAAAATACTACCATTCGGAAAATATGATCATCTCCCTTTCCGGGGATTACGAGCCGGAGGTAGTTTTGCGAGAGGTGGAAAAATACTTTTCCCGAAAAACGAAAGCGGGAGCTTCCGCTTCGTTCGAGACTCCGAGGAAAGAGTTCGGCTTTTTTAGAAAAGGAAATAAGGAAACGGAACAAACCTATTTTATTCTGGGCGGGGAGGGTTGTCCCAGAGGATTTCACGATGCAACCCGTCTTTCCCTTCTCACCCATATCTTAGGGGGAGGAATGTCTTCCCGCCTCTTTCAGAAAATCCGGGAAGAGAAGGGACTATGCTATAATATTACGAGTTACCCTTCTTCGTATCGCGATATCGGGGTCACTTCCATCGTATGCTCCTCTTCCAAAGACAGATTTTTAGAATCCATTTCCCTGATCCTAGAGGAACTTCGGATATTTCTGGACAACGGCATCACCGCAAAGGAGCTCCAGGATGCAAAGACGAACCATGAAGGCAGTCTTTCCATAGGATACGAACATACGGAAAGTCGAATGAACAATGTCGCCTTTCAGGAAATCTATTACGGAAAATATTATACTCTCGAGGAAAGAATGCGCGAGATTCGATCCGTTACTTTAGAAGAATTGAATTCACTTTCCAGAAAGATCCTTGCTCTTCCTAAACTCCATTTGTCCGTTTTTGCAAAAATGAATTCCAAAGAGGAGGAAAAGGTCCGGAAGGTTTTCGAATCTTTTTCCTATCCTTAATAGAACTTTTCATGAAAATTCCAGTTAAAAAACTTCATCCGAGCGCAAAACTACCGGAAATCAAAACGAGCGGTTCCGCCGGATACGATCTGTATTCTTGTCTGGATTCCGTCTGGGAGCTTCCCGTCGGTGAAGTCAGGTTGGTACCGACCGGCCTCTCTTTTGCCATTCCGGAAGGATATCATTTTGAAATCAGGCCGAGATCCGGATTTTCCACGAAGCACAATCTGTTGCTTCCGAATTCGCCGGGAACAATCGACTCGGATTATCGTGGGGAGCTCCTCGTTCCGATATTGAATTTAGGAAAGTCTGCCTACCATTTGGAAAACGGAGTTCGGATCGCTCAACTTCTTCTCAGGAAGACTTGGCTCATGGATTGGGAGACCGTTGAAGAATTACCGGAGACCGAAAGGGGAGCCGGAGGATTCGGGAGTACGGGGCGATAGGCCCCACCCTACTCTGGGCGGGGGCCGGTGCGGTGGTACCCGCGACCCGCCGGCTTTGACCACATAGCAGAATTTCGGGCTTTTGGAAAGGGATTTTTCTTTCCCTTTCTTGTTGGAGCTCCAACAAGAAAGATTCCAAAAAATCTTGCTCCAGGGATGCTTTAGGGTCGGGGTTTGGCGGAAAGTTGTCCAAGAGCCCGGCCCCTTCGCTCGAACCTGGGGGGCCTCCTGTAAATCCCTGAGTACTGCAATCCTATTCCCCGCACTTTGGGTTCGAATTCTCTTTTCCTTTCTCGAAAAACTGCCGATTTTTAGTAGGTATGGAAGTAAAGTCAGGATTCGACCAGAACGCTTTGATTTGGGAAAGGGGGAAGGCTGCCCTTCCTTATCTGCTGCTTTTTATCGGAATTTTTCTGACCCTTTCCCTAGGGTCCTTCTCCATTGCCGAAAACGGCGTGCAGACGAATCTCTTCGGTCGGACAGGACATTATCTATCCTGGGGAATCCTGTATTTATTCGGAAACGCCGCCTATGTCCCCGGAATCATGTTGATTTTGACGGGCGGAACCTTATTGGTCAAACCGAACCAGGATGCCACGAGCAAATTGCTTACGATTCCTCTCTTTTTGCTCGCGGTCTCCGTAAGCCTTAACGTGTTCGGAAATCCTTCCGGTATTTCTTTCGCTTCGAACGGAGGAGTGCTGGGCCAGGCTTTGGCTGTGGCTCTCGAATACGTACTCGGAACGACCGGCAGACTTCTCATCCACTTCGTCATCTATTTCTACGGGATCCTGGTTTATTTGAACGAATCTCCCGTACATTTTTTAGGAAGAATCATGGCGCAAGGCGGCTTCTCCCTTTCGGATTGGAAGAACCAATGGCTGGCGGGTTACAATCAAAACCCTCGTCCTTCCGAAGCACAAACGTATGCCAGGCTCTTTCCTGAACGTACCAGAAGCTTCTCATTGGGGGATAATATTACGAAATTTTTAAGTACTCGGAAGGAGGATCCGGATTCGATGACCCAGGAATCTCCTCCTTGGTTTCGAAGAGAAGCCGCATCGGAAGTTTCGACTCGGACCTCGCAGGAAATCGTCCCTCCTCGCCAAAGTCCCTATGAAAAAAGGGATCTGGAATCCTTTATCCGTAATGAAAGAAGGAACTCCGAAACGAAGAATCTTCAGACTCGGATTCAATATAAGAATTCGGGAATGTTAGAGGGCTTTTTCGAAGAGGACCGAAAAATTTTCCAATTCAAAAGCGCCTCTTCGGATCTTTTGGAAAAAGTCTACGGAGTTCCGACTTCCGAAGAGAGGACGTTTGCAAAAGATCCCGGAAATTGGGAGATACTGGATTTTCGCAGCGGCGGAAAAGTCGCCTCTCCAGTGACCGAATTTCTCGATCCGAAAGAGATAGAGAACGATAAAGTCGTCGAAGAGAACGAGGAGAATTTTTCACCTCCGGGATCGGATCTCGCGGATTCTTTCCCAGAAGAGGAAAAAGAAGAAGCTCCCGAGCAGGAGGACATTTCTTCCGAGGCTAGGTTCGAAGAAGCGGAGGAGTCGGAAGAGGAAACCGCCCAGGAGAATGTTCTCTCCGTGATGGAATCTCCGATTTCTGAGATTTCTGCGCCGATCGAAGAAAGGATACCGGAAAGAACGGAAACTCACAAACGGGCGGTTCCGGTCGAGGACAAACCGAAACAGGCGGAACTCCCGTTTACCCCCGTTTCGATGGTTCCGATCTTTCGTTCCAAGCGATCCGTTTATCATATACCGTTAAATCGCCTTCATACGAATCCTACGAAAATACAGGACGCTCTCTTCCGAGTCGAATCGGAAAAGGTGGCCTTTGAAATCCAGAATGCCCTGAAAGTGTACGGTTATGAAACCAAAGTAGTGGCATGGGAGCGCGGACCGATCATCACCCGTTACGAGTTGACACCCCCTCCCGGAATCAAACTGGGGCGGATCACTTCTTTGACCGACGAATTAAGAATGTATCTGGCGGTCAAAAACGTACGTATCGTGGCGCCGATTCCCGGAAAATCCACGATCGGTATAGAAGTCCCGAACAAGCACAGAGAGGATGTGCTTCTCGGAGATATTCTTCGTTCTTCTTTAGCTCCGAAAGGGAAGAAGAAGGATCTGAATATAGTCATCGGAAAGGATATATCCGGTAAGTTGATTTCGATAGATCTGAACAAGCTTCCCCACTTGCTTGTCGCGGGCACGACCGGATCCGGTAAGTCCGTCTGTTTGAACTCCATGATCGCTTCTCTCGTACTAAACCTTTCTCCCGAGGAAGTCCGCTTTATCATGGTCGACCCCAAGATGGTGGAACTCACTCTCTTCGAGGATATACCTCATCTACTTATGCCTGTGATCAAGGACGCTAGAAAGGCGACCAAGGCTTTAGCATGGGTGATCCAGGAAATGGAAGCCCGTTACGATGCGGTCTCCCAACTGAAATGCCGAGATTTCCGTTCCTACAACGAGAAAGTAGAGGAGCACTATCACCAGGAAGGATATTCCAAGATGCCTTATATCGTCGTATTCATCGACGAGTTGGCCGACCTAATGATGGTGTCCGGAAAGGATCTGGAAGATGCGATCACTCGAATCAGCCAAAAATCCCGCGCGGTCGGAATCCATCTAGTGATGGCGACGCAAAGGCCGTCCGTAGACGTTATTACCGGTTTGATTAAAGCGAACTGTCCGGCTAGAATCGCGTTTCATGTGGCTCAGAAAACGGATTCGAAAATCATTCTGGATATGAACGGAGCCGAGTCCCTTTTGGGTAAAGGGGATATGCTCTACAAATCGCCCACATCGGCCGACTTGGCTCGGATCCAGGCTCCCTATATTTCCGAGGAGGAAATCGAAAAGATCGTGGAGGAAGCGAAGCGATACGGTTCTCCGTCGTACGTGGAACTCGATTTCGAGGAGGAATCGGAAACGGATTCCGCGGAGGAAATGGACGAGGAATTATTCGATAAAGCATGGGATATCGTTCGAACGGAAAGAAAGGCGAGCGCTAGCTATCTCCAGAGGAAATTGAAGATCGGTTATAACCGAGCCGCTCGGATTATGGAGCTGATGGAGGAACGGGGGTACGTGACTCCGATTCTAGGTTCGAAAGGACGGGAGATCCTAAGATAAATCGGCGTTGTCGCTGTCCGGGGATTTTTCGCCCGGAAAAAAGAAACCAAGTGACAGGCGGGCCGATACTCTCCATCCTGGAAAAAAAATCCCGGCTTTTTCTCAAAATGAAAGATCGTAAGAATTTCCGAGTCTCCAAGGTTTTAGTTTTCGGGCTTTTTGCCCTGTGTGCGGCCTTGGGCCTGGGAGCACAATCTTCCACAAAGCATGGTTGGAACTCTCCGTCCGAAGTGGTAAAGAAAGTGCGTAAGACCTTTTCGGAGATCAAATCCTATAAGGCGGATTTCGTCATCCAAACGGAGTCCAATAAAAAGACAAGATCCATGAAAGGGATCTGCTATTATAAAAAAGGCGGAAAGATTCGGTACGAATTTTCGGATCCCGCCGGAGACGAGATCGTATCCGACGGAAAGACTCTTTGGATTTTCATCAAGCGCCTGAACGCGGTGGGAAAACAGGATTTAACTTTAAATAAATCCAATAAGTCCGGGCCGATTTTTGCCGCAGCTACCGAGGAAGGACTTTCCCGCATTTTCCGGAAATATCATTACAAGTTCGATTCGATAGAACAACCTCAGATTTCCCCCAAGGATAACCGTAAGTATTTCGTACTGGCCTTGGAGCAAAGGGAAAAGATCGGAGGGTACGAAACCATGACTCTCTATGTGGACGAACAGAACTTTTTGATCAAAAGAGCGGTTGCAAGCGACGGTCGAGGCAAAACCACCACTGTGGAGTTTTCCGGCTGGGATCGAAACGCGGATGTTGAAGATGGGCTTTTTAATTTCCGCCCTGATGGAAATGCAAAAATCGTAAATAACCCCTTGGTATCGGAAGAATAATCTTCCCCTGAAAAGGAGAGCGGAATTGAATCAGAAGCGTGTAGGGCAGATCCTTAGGGAGGCTAGGGAAGAAAAAAAACTCACTGTAAAAGACGTGTCCAAGGACACCAATATTTCAGTGAAATATATCCTTGCGTTGGAAACGGAGGATTACGCGCAATTTCCCGGTGAAACGTTTACGATCGGTTTCTTAAAGAACTACGGAAGTTATCTCAAGCTGGATACGGGCATGTTGGTGAATCTCTACCGCGGAGAAAAGATAGAGGAATCCCAAGCGCCTCTCGAGGAGTTGACTCGTCCGACTTCCTCCTTTTATTACGACCTGAATATAGACAAAAACAAACTCATCACGGCCGTCGGAGCTTTATTGATCGTAATTCTTGGAATATTCGCTTTTCCTTATGTATTTGACGGATCCGGAAGCGGTGACGAAGTCTCCGAAGACGGGCGTCGGAAACTGGAGATCCCTGAAAATATCGATTTCGTAAACAGGTCCGTTCCTGAAACCAGACCGGAAAGTTTCATCCTGACTACGAACCAAGGGGTAAGTTTCAGCGTTTCCAACCAGCAGTGCAAATTGTTCATCACTGGAGTGGAGCAGGGTTCCGAGACCAACAAGGCCCTTCTGGCTTTTAACGTCTATCCTGAGTTGAACGTCTATAAATTCAAACTTTCGGAAGGGGAGGAAAAGGTTCTCAGTTATACCGTTCCAGAAATTTCCTCTTTGAGAAGAAGTATCCGGATCACCGCTCAGAGTGTTACCGCCAGTTCCGCGAAGGTCCTTGTTTCTCTGAACGAGGAAGAGCGCCCGGGAAATTCCAATGCGACCAAACAGGGAACCGAAGATTCGAATTCGACCAAGACCTTAGGAGATGTTCCCATCCAAGTCACACTTTTCTTTTCCAAACCCAGCTATGCCGAATTCATCATGGATGGACAGATGGGATTCAGGGGATTGGTGCAGAGCGGAGAAACCAGATCCTTGGAAGCCAAGGATCGACTGGAGTTGAAGGTAGGGGACGGTTCCGCCGTAGAAATGATCCAGAACGGAAAGACCAAGGTAGTCCTAGGCCGCCCCGGAAAATTAGTTAAGAAAGTCTTTATTAAAACGCCCAACCCTTACGATAGCACCCAGTTTATCATCAAGGAGCTGGGCGAGTAGAAGGTCTTTTGGAGAAGAAGTTTTATATCACCACCCTAGGATGTCCCAAGAATACAGTGGACTCCATGAGTATGCACCATTCCCTTTTGGAGGAAGGATTTTCTCCCGCGTCGACGCCCGAGGATTCCGACTTCCATCTGATCAATACCTGTACGTTTATCCGTTCCGCAACGGAAGAGACGATCCAAACCATTTTGGGAGCGACCCAAGCTAAAAAACGCGAAGGGCAGAAGGTGGTGGTGGTCGGCTGTTTTGCGGAACGCTATCCCAAAGATATTTCCTCGGAAATACCCGAAGTGGACCTGGTATTCGGAACAGGGAGATATTCCCAAGCAGGAAAAATTCTGCGGGAAGCTTTCCGACGCGATCTGGAAGGAAATCCCAAACCGGAATTCAACGCGGAACTGATAGAAAGGATGAAGCTTTCTCCCGGGATCGAAAATTATTCCAAACCCTATGCCTATGTGAAAGTTTCCGACGGTTGCAACCGCGGCTGTGCGTTCTGTATCATACCTTCTCTCCGAGGCAAGTTCCAGGATTCTCCTCTGGAAAACATACTTCAGGATACCGCAAGAGCGATCTCTGCCGGCGCCAAGGAAATTTGTCTCGTCTCTCAGGACACTGTGTACTACGGGAAGAACAGCGATCTTCTCTTGGACATGATCCGACGAGTCTCTGAGGTCCCGAGTCTGGAAATTCTGCGTCTTCTCTATCTATATCCGGATAAAAAAACGGAGAAAATCCTCGGACTCTTCCGTGAGATCCCTAAAATCGCTCCTTATCTGGAATCTCCTCTCCAGCACGTTTCCGAGAGAGTGCTAAAATCGATGAATCGTAGCGGGAGTTATTCCGCTTTCCGGGATTTGTATTCCCTAGCGAGGGAAACCCGCCCGGGGCTTGAGATCCGGACCTCTTTTATCTTGGGATTTCCCGGAGAAACGGGAAAGGACGTGGACGAGATCCTTCGATTCCTAGAGGAGACGAGGCCCGAAAAGGTGAATCTGTTTTCGTATTCTCCCCAGGACGGTACGACCGGAGCGAACCTGGAACAAACCGTTTCCGAAAAGGAAAAGGCTAAGCGAATTAATGTAATTCGAGAAACTCATTTGAAGATTCTGCAGGAAATCCACGAGTCTCGGATCGGGAAGGAATATCCGGCGATCGTAGACGGAATAGAGGAAGGTTCCGCGATCGTGAGACGCTTCCAAGATGCTCCGGAAATAGATGAGATCGTATATGTGGAAGATCCAGGTCTCAAGCCCGGAATGATCGGAAAAGTGAAAGTGGAATCTTTTTACGAGTACGATATGATGGGAACCTGGTCGAACGCTTGAACTCCAATATTAATATACCGAATACGCTTACGGTCCTCCGTGTGGCCTCCTTGCCATTCTTCATCTGGTTTTTGTATCAAAAAGAGCAGGCGTATCATATCGCTGCTCTGGTTCTGTTCGCGGCGGCGTCCGTCACCGATTTTATCGACGGATACTTGGCGAGAAAATGGAAGCAGGAGACCGAATTCGGAAAGTTTCTGGATCCTCTTGCGGACAAGATCATCGTGGTGGGTTGCTTCACGACCTTTATCTTTCTGCACGAACAGATAGAACTCTGGATGGTACTCTTGATCGTAGGCAGAGACATGATGATCACGACTCTGCGTTTTTTGGCGATTCGGCAAGGGAATTCCATACGGACCACCATGTTGGGAAAGGTCAAAACCGCATTTCAAATGGGTGCGATCATTCTCATATTGATCTTCTTCATTCTGGTCTCTTCCAAAAAACGGACCCTGATCAACGACGTATATCACAGCGGAAAGGAAGCGGGATTTCCCGTTTTTACCATCGCTTCCGGGAACGCGGAGGCTTTTTTCCGTTCCTGGAAAGAGGAAGGAATTCCGAGTTGGGGGGATTTGGTTTTCGAACTGGGAGGTTTTGTTCCGTATTTCGGAATGTTGCTTACGACTTTCATTACGGTCTTATCCGGCATCCGTTATCTAGTTTCGAACCGGGAAGTTCTGCAGCCGAGCGCGATCAGGAGGGTCTTTCGTAAAAATGGAAATTAGAAAAGCGATATTGAAAGTCTTGGACCGTAAGCCTTTGACGGTCGCGGAAGCGGAAGCCGTTATGAACGATATCATGAAAGGTTCCGTATCCGAGATCCTTCTCGCCTCCTTTCTCACCGCATTGCGATCCAAGGGAGAGACGGTGGACGAACTTTTGGGATTTTCCCTGGCGCTCCGTAGGAACGCTTTAAAACCTAAGACGGTTTTTCCCTTCGACATGCTGGATACCTGCGGCACGGGAGGAGACGGAAAAGGAACGGTGAATATATCCACTCTTTCCGCCATCACTCTGGCATCCTTAGGGTTGAAGGTAGCCAAGCACGGAAATCGTTCCGTCTCTTCTCACACGGGTTCCAGCGATATCTTAACCCGATTGGGCTATAATACCGAAAAGACTCAGGAAGAAGTGGAATCCCATTTGATCGAAAGCGGCTTCACCTTTCTTTTCGCGCCTATGTGGCATCCTTCCATGAAATTTGCGGGTCCGGTCAGGAAAGAGTTGGGTTTTCGCACGGCATTTAATATGATAGGACCGTTGAGCAATCCCTTTTCTCCTCAGTACCAGATCATCGGAGTGTACGAACCGGAACTGATGGAAACGTTGATCCGGGTTCTTCAGGGATTGGGTTTGAAAAAGGCCTTGGTTTGCCATTCCCGGGACGGTTTGGACGAATTCTCCATCTTTGAAACCACGGATTACACTCTATTGGAGGACGGCGTGATTTCTAGGAAGGACTTCGATCCCAAGACTCTCGGGCTCGGAACACAACCTCCCCAGGAAGTATTCACTTCCGGACCCGACCAGGCGGAAGAACTCGCTCGTCGAATTCTAGAAGGGGAAAAAATTGCCGGAGCACATGCGGTCGCATTGAATGCCGGGGCAGGGTTATTCGTCATGGGAAAGGTTCGCTCGATCGAGGAAGGTTACCGGATCGCGCTAGAACAATTGAGCAGCGGAAAAACGAAGCAGTTCTTTCAAAATTTAATTACCAAACGGTAGGTTGGGAAAATACTGGCTCCAAACCGAACCACACCGGAACCCATTTAGGACAAATAAGATGCAATTCGATTTAAATTCATTTCTTTTACTCGCGCAAGCCTCGGATGCGGGTGCTGCGGCTCCGTCTGCGGGAAATCCTCTCTCTCTATTGACTTCTCCCTACGGAATGATCGCGGTTATGTTCGTGATCATGTATTTCCTGGTGATCCGTCCCCAGAGAAACGAGGAAAAGAAACGCAAATCCATGATAGAAAGCCTCCAAAAAGGGGATACTGTCGTCACTTCCTCCGGAATTCATGGAAAAGTGGTGGAGTTCAAGGAAAACAACGATGTCGTTGTTTTGGCTATCGCTAAGGATACGAATGTGACGTTCAATACGAGCACGATCGTAAAGAAGAAGGAAGGGTAAAAACCGCAACCTTCCGATAGGTATAGTAGTGACCGGGTGAGATGATGAAAAAAATCCTATGCCTCTTTCTTTCCATAACTCTGACCCTTCCTGCCTTCGGCCAGGATGGGGAAGAAATCGATTTTTTGGACAAGGTTTCCGAGCCTAAAAAAGCGACCGCTCCGGCCGATAAAAAGGCCCAGAGCGCGAAGGCCGTCAAAAAGAAGAAATCTAGGAAAGGTTCCAAGAAAAAGAAATCTGCGACCGAGGCAAAGGAAAACGAAACCAAGAAAAAGGTGGAGCCGGAATCGGCAGTCGATCCCAAGAACGAATCCGGAACCGGTCCCGACGGACAATCCAAGAATACGGAAGAGTCCGTAGACAAGCCGGTCAAAAAGGAAGAGTTCGGGCGTCCTCAGAAGCCGTATTGGGTAAACGAAGAGACCGCGTTGAATCCGAAGAATCTTCCCGGATATTCGGACCCTTCCTCGAACGCTTCCAAATCGGAGAATTCCTTTCAGGAAAAACTAGGAAATATCCTGCAGATGGGTCAGGATAAAAAGAAGGAAGAAGAAAAACGTAAGGCCGCCGAGCATAAGGACCAAAACGCGATCGTCTCCTTCTTTTCGGAATATAAAAAACCCATCATCATTCTCGGACTGATCATCCTATTTGCCTTATACCGCCTTCGGGCGGGCGGGCCGCGTAGTATCAGCCGGCGCTCTCCGGTGACAATAAATAAAGTGAGAAGAGACTAGGAGTCGAAATTGAAATCCGCCCAATGGATCCTTGTACCCATACTCGTTGTAGCAGCTTCCTTAACGCTACTGTATCCTAACTTCGCAACCAGAGAGCTGGAGCTTGCGATTCGAAAGGAATTCCGGGATCTTCCGGAAGAAAAGAAAAAGGCCGCTCTGGAAAGTTTTTCTGAACGTTGGAAAAAGGAATACGATCCTAAGGGCGCCTGGAAGATCGAGCCTGATCCTGGAATCCTTCCCGACGCGGATTATTATTTGGTTACGGGAAGATTCATCACTTCCGCAAAAATCAATCAGCTTTCCCAGGAAAACCAGGAACTCATTCTGGAACCCAAGAATAAGCTGCGGCCTACTTGGGTGGAGAAATATTTCTTCGGGGAGAGACCTCTTACGATCAAGCTGGGATTGGACTTGCAAGGGGGAATGCGCGTCGTTCTGAAAGGGGACTTCGAAGATTACGCCTCCAAACTCAGGGACAGTTATGCGAAGGAAATCGAAAGCCTGAACAAGAAATCCGAGGATAAGAGTCTGGCCGAAAAGGAAAGACAAGAAGCAAAGGATCGTCTCGCGGAGATCGAAAGCTACTTCACTCTCAATCCCTCCAGAAAACTGATCGAGTTGGAAAAAGCGAAACTCATCATCGACAATCGTCTCACGAACCAGAATTTGACGGAACCCCAGGTTCGTATCCAGAAGGACCAGGATTCCATCGAAGTATCCCTTCCCGGGGTCAGCAATTCCTCCCAGATATTGGATATCATCCGGAACACCGAGACGGTCGAATATAGGTTGAAGGAACCCGCCAGGGATCCCAAAAGCCAAAACGACAGCCGTGGAACGTACCAAACCCTGATAGACACGGAAGAAAATCGCCTGGTCGCCGAGGACAAACGGGAACAGACCGATATAGTAAAATTTCAGAATATTATAAAACAAAAAATCGGAAAGGATGAACAGGATAAATTCCTCGTAACCCTGGAAAAGAAATACAATATTCCGGAAAAATACAAGTTATACGCACTATGGGCGAGGGGCGCCAACCCGAAAGCTCCACTCCTTCCCCGGGAATTCATCGTTTTGGAAAGAGCCATCGCGCTCGACGGAAAGGACATGAGGGACGCCAGACCTTCCTACGACAATAACCGTCTGGGATATTTCGTTTCCTTTACCCTGACCTCCGCGGGTGCGGAGAAATTCTTCGAAATCACGTCCAAAAACGTAGGTCGTCAATTGGCCATCGTCTGGGGAGATAAGGTGATTTCCGCTCCGGTGATCAAGGGACCGATCGCCGGGGGGAATGCGCAAATCGACGGAGACTTCAGCCGCGAGGAAGCGGTCGATCTTTCGAACGTGATCAGCGAAGGAGCTCTACCGATTCCGCTCAGTGTTCTTGAAATGAGGTTCATCGGTCCCACTCTCGGAATCGAATCGATTGAGGTCGGTTTGAAGGCCGTGCTTTTGGGATTCGTACTGGTAATCTTGTTTATGGTCGCGATCTATCGTCTTTCCGGTTTGGTGGCGGATATCGCCCTGCTCGTAAACGTGATCGTTCTCATGGCCTTGCTTTCTTTGATGGGATTCACTCTGACGCTGCCCGGTTTTGCGGGGATTATCCTTACGGTCGGTATGGCCGTGGATGCGAACGTGATCATTTACGAACGTATCAAAGAGGAACTTCGAGCCGGCAAGCATGTCACCGCGGCGGTTGCCCAAGGTTTCGATAACGCATTTTGGACCATCGTAGATAGTAACATTACGACTCTTATTTCCGGTATTCTGATGATCAAATTAGGAAACGGACCGATCAAAGGATTTGCGATCACTCTCTGCTGGGGGATCGTCACGTCCCTATTCACTTCTCTTTTCCTAAGCAGAATGATTATGGATCTGCTCGTAAATAAACTCGGGGTCACGAGACTCCAAATCGGATTCAAGAGGCTGGTGCCCAAAAATGTTTGATTTTATAAAATACAAATACCTTTCCATCACTCTTTCCACGCTCCTGATCGTCGTGGGTTTCGGAGTGACTTTCGGGAAATACAAGGGCTTTGCCACCTCTTTGGACTTTGACGGCGGACTCAGAACGGTCGTGGAATTCGACCATTCCGTCGATCGGAAAAGTTTGGAGGATTATTTTTCCTCCAAAGGGATCGAAGCCGTCCTTGTCCAAATGGACAAGGAGAAGAATCATTTCCAGATCGATATCGGATTGGGTTCTGCGGATCGGATCAAGGAATTGTATTTCCAAAAAAAGGGAAATCCCACTCCGGAAGCCAAACAGATTTCGGCGATCGACGCGCTGATCGGATTGCTGACCGACGATTTTAAACTCGACAAAAAGGCGATTCTTTCCGCCAACCAAGTCGGGTCCGTGGTGGGAGCGGAATTGACCTCTACAGGAGTCACTCTTCTCGGGATGACTCTTTTAATCATTCTGGGATATTTAAGTTTTCGTTTCCAATTCAAATTCGCGTTAGGCGCTATTCTCGCTCTTGTTCACGATTTGGTCATCACCTTGGCGTTTATCGGATTCTTCCAGATCAAACCCAGCGTTCCTATTATTGCCGCCCTTTTGACCCTGTTAGGATACTCCATCAACGATACGATCGTAGTGTTCGACAGGATCCGGGAAAATTCCGGAAACATGAAGGACGTGTTTTCCAACGTGATCAACATCTCCATCAACCAAACATTAAGTAGAACCATCAATACCTCTTTTGCCACCTTGATCTCCGTCGTAGCGATCATCATAGGAGGAGCGGTGGAATTGTATGACTTTGCGTATGTGCTCACGTTTGGAATCGTCTTAGGAACGTTTTCCTCCATATTCATCGCCGCTCCTTTGGTGGATATCTTCGACGACTTAGCGAATCGGTTTAGAAAATCTTGAAACACACCCTCCCGAAAGAAATTCGGGAGGAACTCCTTCGATCCTCCTTTTTGTCCTTAGGATTCTCCTCGCCGAATCCTCCGGTCGCTTGCGTGTTGGCCGATCCTTCCTCCGGAAGAATCCTGGCTTCCGGAAGGACCCAGGTAGTCGGAGGAAACCATGCGGAACGGGAGGCCTACCGCCGATTCCGAGAAAAGTTTCCGGAAGGTTTGCCTCCTCACGATACGTACGTGACGTTGGAACCTTGCTCCCATTTCGGTAGAACTCCGCCCTGTCTGGATTTGTTTTTAGAGGCAAAACCGAAAACTCTATATTACGGTTGGCGGGATCCGAATCCTCTCGTCAAAAAAAAAGACGGACTCGCGGAACTGAAGGATGCAGGGGTGAACGTGGTGCCCCATCCGGAACTCTCGGAAATCGCCTCCGTTTTTCTGTTCGGATTTTCGAGTGCGGTTCTGAGATCCAAGCCTTCCATCCTGTTGAAATCTTCTTTAAGCGCAGACGGATTCTATTCGAGCGATCGCGGACTCAAAGAAAAGATCTCCAGTACGGTTTCGGATTTTTTTCTCTCCGTTTTGCGGGCAAAAATGGACGCGATTTTGGTAGGTCCGAAGACCGTTCGGATCGATCTGCCTAAGTTGAACTTCAGAGCCCCCAAAAAGCAGATTCCCGTATTCAAAAAAATAGATATTCTAAAATCGGATACTGCCCCTTTGCCTGGCGGGTTTTCCGGTTTGATTTCCGAATTGTTCCGATTCGCTGGAAAGGAGGAAGTGATTTCGGAGCATGCGACTTACGAGAGGGATTACCAACCTCTTCGGGTTTTTTTTCTGCCCGAAGAATCGGAAGTTCCGGAAGATTTCTGGAAAACCCAGGAAGAATTAAACTCGAAATACGATTCGAAAAAGATCGCCTTTTTTCTTTCCGACGACATAAAATACGATACTGCATCTAGGAAACGGTTGGAGGATTTGTCCGAAGGAAGGGTGATTTCTTATCCGAAACATTCCTTCAAGGATTTGGTTCTGGAGAGATTGGCAGGCTGGGGAGTAAACATTGCCTTGGTAGAAGGCGGAAATTTTTTGTATTCCGAATTTTCCCGAGAGATGCAAATTGGCGACGCGTGTTTGCAGGTCCGATCCGGCGCGATCCACCTGGAACAAGGGAGACGTCCGGACTGGAAAACGGAATTGTGTCCTGATGAGAAATTCCGAGTCGATTCCGACGAGTGGGAGATTTTGAAAATATGTTCACCGGATTGATAGAAGCTATCGGAAAGATCGAAAGCGTTTCGGATACGGGAGAAGGCAAAGTATTTTCCGTACGCACAAAATGGAAGGATCCGGACCTAAAAAACGGGGATTCTATTTCCGTGAACGGAGCCTGTCATACGGTGATGTCGTTTCAAGGAAGTGGTAATGTATTCGAGTTTTATTCTTCCTACAGGACTCTGGAACTCACGAATTTCGGAACCTTTCGCGTTGGAACCACGGTGAATCTGGAGCGCTCGGTCCAGCCTCATACTAGAATGGGTGGTCATTTCGTCACCGGTCATGTGGACGCTACGGGAACGATAGGTTCCGTAGAAGAGAAGGATGACGGAAAGGTGCTCCGGATTCTCGTCCGCCACGATCCGGAATTTTCCAAGTATTTTGCGGTGCGCGGTAGTGTCACCGTGGACGGAATCTCGTTGACGATCGTGGATTCCCATCCTGGAGAATTCGAACTCGTATTGATTCCGGAAACTCTGGAAAAAACGAACGCAGGTGTCTCTTGGAAACCGGGAGCCAAGGTCAATCTGGAAATCGACCTTGTGGCGAGATACCTGGAGCATCTATTGAAATCCGGCAAGGGAGAAAACTAGGATTCCGGAAGGAGTCCCGGGAAATTCCCGCATTTCTCTCCGTTTCCGCCTCCTAAGTTCGTTGGGATTCCAAACGGCCGAAAGCGTTTTTCGGCTTGTTTCCTCGATTATGATTGGTAAAAATCAAGTCCAATAAATGAGGTGGAAATAGAATTATGATCGGACCCATCGAACAAGCCATCGAAGACATAAAAGCCGGAAAAATGATCATTCTAGTGGATTCCGAAGATCGTGAAAACGAAGGGGATCTCGTCTGCGCCGCCCAATTTACCGACAAAGAAAAGGTCAACTTTATGGCCACTTACGGAAGAGGCTTAATTTGCTTTCCTATGGAAGGGGAAAGACTGAGACAACTCGGCTTGAACCGAATGGTCGACGACCATACTTTAGGAGACAAACACGGGACCGCATTTACGGTTTCCGTTGACGCACGGGAAGGAACCACCACGGGGATTTCGGCCCAAGATCGAGCGACCACCATCCAAGTGTTGATCGATCCGAAAACGACTCCGAACGATCTCATGAAACCGGGACATCTCTTTCCGTTGCAGGCTGTGTCTGGAGGAGTTTTGAGAAGAGCGGGTCATACGGAGGCTTCTGTCGATCTTTGCAAGCTGGCGGACCTATATCCGGCGGGAGTCATTTGCGAGATCATGAACGACGACGGAACGATGGCGAGACTGCCCGATCTGGAAAAGTTCGCAACAAAACACGGATTGAATATCTATACGATAGAAGATCTGATCCGTTACAGAAGAAAAAAAGAGAACTTGATCCGCCTGGAAGTCGAGACGAAACTTCCCACCGAGTATGGCGATTTCCAAATCCGCGCTTATTCCACTTTGATAGACGACAAGGTTCACATTGCTTTGATCAAGGGAGAGGTCGACAAAAACGATCCGATCATGGTCAGGGTCCATTCCGAATGTCTAACCGGAGATATCTTCGGAAGCGGACGATGCGACTGCGGTCCCCAACTTCATTCCGCGCTTTCCATGATCGCACAGGAAGGGAAAGGTGTGCTCCTGTACATGCGCCAAGAGGGGAGAGGGATCGGGCTCATCAACAAACTGAAGGCCTATAATATGCAGGACGAAGGCCTGGATACCGTGGAAGCCAACGAAAAATTGGGTTTTGCTCCCGACTTGAGAGAATACGGAGTGGGAGCGCAGATCCTGAAAGATATCGGGATCGGGAAGATGAAATTACTGACCAACAACCCGCGGAAGATCGTCGGTTTGGAAGGCTACGGCCTGGAAGTAGTGGATCGGATCCCGATAGAAATCAAACCTACCGGAAACAACCACCATTATCTCTTTACCAAAAAGATGAAGATGGGTCACCTCCTCGGCCTGAACTGACTCACTTAGGGTTGGAGACGTTTTTTCTCCCAAGAGGATCCGTATTTCAGGAATTGGATTCTGTCGTGGAGTCTACTTCTTCTTCCCTGCCAAAACTCGAATTCGTACGGGGTAAGTTCGTATCCCCCCCAAGTTGGAGGTAGCGGGACAGTACTATTTTCATATTTCTTCGCGAGTTCCTCGAATCTGATTTCCAATTCCTTTCTGTTCGCCACCGTTTTGCTTTGGTCGGAAGCAAGGGCTCCGATCTGGCTGGAAACGGGACGGGAATGAAAATATTCTTCGGAAACTTCCCGTTGCACTTTTGCAATGCTCCCTCGTATACGGACCTGTCTTTCCAGTTCCGCCCAAAAGAACAGAAGGCAGGCGCTCGGGTGTTTTTCCAATTCCTGTCCTTTGGTACTGGCGTAGCTTGTAAAGAACCGCAGCTTCCCTTCCGAAATCGATTTGAGTAACACGATTCGTGCGTTCGGCATTCCAGACTCGCCGATCGTCGCTAGGGTCATCGCGTTCGGCTCCTTGATTTCGGAATGCAATGCCTCCTCGAACCAACGGGAAAAGAAGGAAAGGGGATCGTCTCCTACTTGGGATTCGTCCAGCGAGGCTTTTAGATATTCATTCCGAAGATCGGCGATATTCTGGGGCATTTGTTTTCTCCTCCGGGAAAAGGGTTTAGAATCCTCTTAGTAAAGCAACCCGGAGTTCCAGGCCGCTTTGGCCAAAAATGTCAATCCAAGACCGACGGAAAAATACACTCCCATCGGAATGGGGATCCCTCTTATGCTTTCTCCTTTTTTGCGGGTTCCCAGGGTGATCGCAAGAGCGATCGCGTAGGATGCATTCAGAAAGAAAATCCACCAGGGGTGTCCCGCTAAGAACGCGAAGCAAGGGGCAAAGACCGCGTCCGCAAATCCCATTCCGTGCGGGAATAGAAAATGAATCGCGAAGAAAGTGCATAAGAAACACCCGAAAACGATCCAATCTGATTTTCCCGGAATACTCGAATCCATCAAAAAATTTAAGAGTATTCCGAGGGCGAGAACGAAGGGAAGATTTTCATAATCCAAGGAAAATTTTTTCCAATCCGTAACGGAGGATACTAGGAGGTGGCCGCAAAGCGCAACGAATACCAAGGAAGCTAGGAACTTCCCCGAAAAGAAAAAGAAGATCGCAAAAAGAAAACCGAAAGACGCTTCGCAGAGGGAATAGAGAGGGTTGACCTCCGCTCCGCAATTCGCGCATTTTTTTTTCGAAAACCAATACCCTAAGACGGGTAAAAGTGCGAGTCCGGCGATCCTGGTACCGCAGGATTCGCAGGCCGACGGCTCGGTCAATAGACGAAGCAGTCGTGCCGAAAAGGATCCTGTTTTTCTCTCCGGGCCGTAAAAGAAGCGAAGAATACGAAACGCGAGAGTAGAGTAAAAACTTCCCAAGGAAACGGAAATCAGGAACCCTCCCGCCCATTGGAGAAGGACCGACACGGCGGATTGCGGGATGAATTCCAAACTAGGATCCAAACTCCGTTCAGGCTCCGGACAGATCCTTCAACGCGGCGATTCCTCTTTTCAAATTTTCCCATTCCGAAGCGAAACTGATTCTGATATGATTCGAGGAATCGGTGAAAATGTATCCCGGAACGAGTATCAAACCTTTTTCCTTGACCGCACGAACGATGAAATCCTCGTCTTTTTCCTTGATCTTTAAAAAGAAATAGAAGGCGCCTTGGCTTTTTTTGACCTCGTAGTGGTCCTTTAGGTTTTCATAAACAAAGTCGCGCTTTTCCCTATAATCGTCTATGTACGAACTCATATCCGTTTTGAGCGCTTCGATTCCCATCCACTGCGTTACCGAAGGGGCACAAACGATCGTATATTGTTGGAGGGTCGTGAGCGCGCGTATGATCGGCTCCGGAGCCAGGATCGAGGCCAATCTCAGTCCGGTCATGCTGTATGTTTTGGAAAATCCGGATAAGGTGATCGCTTTTTCGTAAAAGGAACCTACGGAACGGAACTGTTTGTCGTAATCGAATTTTTCGTAGATTTCGTCCGAAATCAGATAGGCTCCCGTTTTTTCCGCCAGGTCGGCCAATCCGGTCAACTGGTCTTTGCTCAATACGGTTCCGGTCGGATTGGAGGGAGAAGAGAAGATGATGATCTTCAGTTTTTTGTCCTTGAATTGCGCCAGATCGGGCGGCTCGAAATTCTCCGAGATCGTATGCATTTTGCCGCCGTAAATCTTGATGTATTCCGGATACATCAGAAAGTAAGGAGAGACGACCAGGCATTCATCCCCTTCGTTTAACAACGCATTGAAAAGTAACAAAAAAGCGGAACTGATTCCGGAAGTAACCAACACCCGTTCGGGAGTCGCGTAGGGAATGGAATTTTCGCGCTTGTATTTTAATGCCAGCGCCTCCCGTAATTCCGGAATTCCCGCCGTTAGGGTATATGCGGTCTTACCGTCTCTCAGCGCCTTGACTCCGGCCTCCACTATGTTTTCCGGACAAGGAAAATGAGGTTGTCCGATGGACAGATTGATCGGGTTCTTCAGAGTCCCCGCCAATTCGAAGGCTTTCCGAATGGCGGAAGAATTCAGGCCGCGAATCCTGTTTGCAAGGGCGTATTCGAGTGTTGACTGGCTCATAAGGGAAGGGTACCGGGCAACCGGTTCGGGTAACAAACGGAAATTCGTTCGGTGATCCGAATTTTTTTTGGGAGAAACGGTTGGGAATCCCAACCAACAACAGGGTCTTCTTCCGGGAATTCGGATTGCCTCCGAGTCCTAGTCTTTCATTTTGGAGACATGCAAACCGTAGAAATCGCAGGATTGAAAGTCCCAGTATCGAAAAGTGGAAACAACTCCGGAAGCCTAGGTTCCGATCTCGTTGAAACGGATTCCACGGTCCGCAATCTTCAGAACATCCTGTATCCTATGTTGGAAGGAAGACCCGTGCTTCTCATCGGAGACGCCGGCGTTGGGAAAAACGCCCTGATCTATTATATCAACCATAGACGGAATCATCCTACTTCCCGTTTCAGTTTTAACGAAGACACCCTTCCCGAAGATCTGATCGGATCTTACCGTCTCCTGCTGGATGGCAAAGGATTCGCTTGGGCGGACGGCCCGTTGACTTCCGCAGTTCGTTCCGGTGCGACTTTCGTGGCGGACGAGATGAACCTATGTCCTCCTCATGTGATCAAAAGATTTTCTACCGTTTACGAATCGAATTATCTGGAGTTGATAGAAGGGAACGGGGTTAGAATCGGGGCCGCAAACGGTTTCAATTTCATCGGAACCCAGAATCCGTCCGAAGGTTTCGAAGGACGAAAACCCTTGCCCTTCGATATCACTCGTTACTACTCCGTGGTGTACGTGGATCCTCATAGTCCCGACGAAATCCTCTTCATCTTAAACAAACTCTATCCGGAGATGGGAACCGAACTTCTCAAATCCTGCATTCGCATCTCTCTGGAAACCGAAACCAGGGTGGTCTCCGGAACGATCGGAAAAGGGGACCTGGAAAAATACCATTTCAATATCCGGAATCTAAAACGGCTCTGCGCCCGTATCATCGGCCTGAAAGCGAAAGAACCGGAGTTACTCTTTAGAGAATTATGGAATTTTTATATAGAACCTTTCCGGAAGACTGAGGATCGAATTTCCCAGAAGGAATTGATTCTGAAGGAGATGGGCTTGGGTTCCGTTCCGTCTCTTCCGGAGCCGAAATTCGAGATTCATAAAGGTTTTTTATACTGCAACGATAAGCAAATTCCTGTTTCGGACGAAACGAAGGCGAAGGAGATCCTGGCTCAGATTCCTATGCCTCTGAAACTAAGGGAGTTCGCCGAGAAAGTCTATACTGCCGTCGCTTTTCAGGAAAACGTCCTTATCGAATATTCCGAGGAACAGGATCCTCAACTGATCCTGCCGATGTTTACTGAAGCGAACGGGCTTCCGTTGGAGACGGTCCATCTTTGTAAAGGGATCCACACTTCGGATATCATCGGAGCGTTAAAACCTACGACCGGATCGGAAGTGGGTTGGGTGGACGGTCCCCTCACGAAAGGAATTCGCGAAGGAGGGAACATACTCATCACGAACCTCGAAGCGGCAGGTGCGGAGTTGGTCGAGAAATTGAACATGCTGACGGACGACGCGCGTTCCCTAGTATTGCCCCCGGAAAGCGGCGAAACTGCTCCGATAGCTCTAAAGGAAAATTCCAGAGTCTTCGCCATGAAACTCTTCCGAAAAACGAAATCCACTCCCACGATTTCCCGCGCGTTCCGGAACCGATTTACTTCCGTGTTGTTTCCCGATCTGGAGGATCCGGAAACGCTTCAGGAAATTCTAAACTTCTATCTCCCCGAAGGCGACCTGGTCGAGAAAATGTCCGATTTTCACGCGAAGATCAAGGATTTATCCAGGAAGAGAACCATCGGTTCCGCGAATCTCATGCCTTATACGTTCGGGCTGTCGAATCTTCTGCATTGGAAGGATCATATCCATCGCTATGCGGATCCTAAGGCCGGAACGGAAGGCTTAAAAGAAGTCGCGTTCCGAGGCGGGAAGATCGCCTACTCCAATCAGATCTCCGATCCTGCGGAACGTAAGGAGTTGGAAAGAATCCTGGAATTCCAACTTTCCGGAATCGAAATCGTCTCCGAGTTCTTCCAAGAGTTGGAAGAGAAGAAAAAAAAAACTCTAACTCCTTCTTCGGCGATCGAAAAGAGCCGCTGGTGGGATCCGGAACTCCATAAAAGGGAACCCCTTACCGGAAAAGCCAAATTGAAAAATTCCGGCGGAGAATTGCGGAAGGGATTGGAGATCAATACCCCCCCGACCGGAGGTTCTGTCAAGGAAGGAGCCGATGCGTGGTACGGACAGGAGACCCGCGGAAACATGGGCCAAGGAGAACCTGCGGGAGGAGGGGGTGCCTGGGGATTCCGGACCGAAGAATTGTACAAAGCATTTCTCGCAAAACGCAGGATTCTTTGGGAATATACCGTCCAGGCTTCCCTAAAGGAATTCAAGGAAGTGTTCGGCCGAAACCTGGAGGAGGTCGAGCTGAATCTGGAAAGACTCTTCGACCCGGAAATCGATATCAATCGGATGTACCGAAGCGAAGGCAATCGGATCGACACCCGCAAATACATCTCCTTCCTTTCCGGCAAGGGGGACTCCAAGGTATTCGATAAAACCACGATCGACAAGGACGAGGAGAAATTAAAAGGGGTGGAAGTGGCCTTTTTGGTGTCGAAAGCGAGGAGGATCTTCAATTTCGAGTACGCGGTGGCCACCTTGTCCGCTATGCTTTCTTCGGCCCATATCTTGGACGAGCATGATGTGAATTTTTCGGTGACTGCTTATTCCGACCGTTTGAATCGAAAGGACAGGATCGACCTGGTGGAAATCAAGAGGATAGACGAGCCGTACGACGCGAAAAAAGAGGAGGAAATGTTCGATTCTCTTCGAAGCGACTGGCAAGGGGATTCTATCGAAGAATACCAATTGCTGGAGAAAATCGAATCCTACTTTTCCCCGGAGGCCCAGACTAGGATCCTGGTCATGATCTCCGATTTTCGAGGACAAAGAGGAAAGGCGGAGATCGAGCACGAGATCCAATCCCGGGATAACCGGAGATTGAAAGCCGAGATCTTGAAACATTCGAATAAGAATTACGTCTTTCTCGGGGTAGGTCTCGGAAGACGTTACATAGCGGAGCATATTTTTCCGGATTCCATACAGATCACTTCGGAAAATTTTTACAATATGCCTAATTTGATAGGGGCGGAACTGGGAAGACTGATTCTTACTCACCATTCGTCCCGGAACTAACCGAAGGCGGCCTTTTAGGTCGCTTCACGATCGGAAATGGGAAAGAAAAAGGAAGAAACCGGACCCCAACCTCTGGTAAACAAAAAGGCCAGATTCAACTTCGAGCTGATCTCCTTCATCGAAGCGGGCATCGTTTTGTCCGGATCCGAGGTAAAAAGTCTTCGAGAAAAGAAGGCGAATTTGACGGACGCTTTCGCTAAGATCAAAGGCGGAGAGGTGTTTCTGGACAGTTTTTCCATCACTCCGTATAAGAACGGGGGTTATGCGAATCACCCGGAGATTCGTCCAAGAAAACTTCTGCTCAAAAAGAAAGAGATCGATAAATTGGACAGACAGATCAAGGAAAAGGGCCTGGTGCTGATCGCGACCAAAGTTTATTTCAAGGACAACCGCTGGGCGAAAGTCGAATTGGCTTTGGCAAAACCGAAAAAGCTCTACGATAAGCGGGAAGACCTGAAAAAAAGCGACGCGAAGATGGAGATCGCAAGAGCGATCAAGGCTAAGAATTACTCATAAACATGGCCGCTAAGAGAAATACCGTACCGGTCGTAAGTATAGTCGGAAGGCAAAATGTCGGAAAGTCGACTTTGTTCAACGCCCTTGTGAAAAAGAAACTGGCCATCACAGAGGATTATCCCGGAGTCACGAGAGACGTACTCCAAGCCAGAGTGCTGAACCGGGAAAAAGGAATGGACTTTCATCTCTGCGATACTCCCGGACTGGACATAGAAAAACCGGACGGTCTAGACGAGGCGATCCTAACCAACGCGTTCCGCCAGCTTTCCCGTTCGGACTTGGTGGTCTTTCTCTTGGATCTGCACGAGGTGACCGCCTACGATTCCAAGTTGATCGACAAGTTCCGGAAAGATCCGGAGTTGACCGAGATACCGATTTTATATTGCGTGAACAAAGTCGACAACCCGGAAGACGAGGAGGACCTGGACCAGTTTTATCGGTTGGGTTTGTCGGAGCTTCTGCCCATCTCGGCCATGGGAAGAAGAAACCTTTCTTTGTTACTGGAAAAGATCGCCTTCTTGCTACCGAACGCGAAGCGTCACGTGACGAAGACCGAGGAGAACGAGGGAGCCAAGGACGTTTCCTACGATTTTCGATTGGCCATCGTCGGAAAACCAAACTCGGGAAAATCCAGTCTTCTGAACGCTTTGTGCGGAACCGAGAGGGCAGTGGTGAGCGACGTGGCGGGAACGACCCGGGATTCCGTGGACACTACCTTGGCTTTCGGCGGGAAGCAAATACTCGTCACCGATACCGCAGGGATTCGCAAAAAATCCGACAAGGGAGAAGCCCTCGAATTCTATTCCTACCAGAGGACAAAACGTGCGTTAGAGAATTCGGACGTGGTAATCCATCTTTTGGATGCACTGAAAGGATTCGGGGAATTCGACAAAAAGATCGTCTCATTATTGCAAGAGGCCGGAAAACCCTTTTTGCTGGCGGTGAATAAATGGGATACGATCCAGGAAAAGGACGCGAAGTCCTTCGACGCATACAAGGAAAGATTGTATTCGAGGCTGCCTTTGTTAAAAGAAGTGCAGATCATTACCTTGAGCGCAAAGGAAAAACAGAGAATTCATAAACTGATGGAATTAACCGTGGACCTCGCCGAGAGAGCGAATCGTAAGATTTCCACTTCGGAGTTGAATCAGTCTCTTCGCGCTTGGATGACCGAGGCGGGAAGGTCTTTTTCCGCGGATCGTCCGCCTAAAATGCTTTATTCCACCCAAGTTTCGGTTTCGCCCTTTCACCTCGTACTTTTCGTGAACCATGTGGATTACTTTAAGCAGAATCTTCTGTCCTTTCTGAAAAAGAGACTTACGGAAAAATACTCCCTCCAAGGGATCCCGATCCGACTGGAACTGAGGTCCGATCGAAAATGAGTTTCGAATCCCTCGCGATGATCCCTGCCTCTTTCGTTTTAGGTTCCATACCTTTCGGGTTTCTGATGGCTAAATTCTTGGGCGGAATCGACATCCGAAAAGAGGGGAGCGGAAATATAGGCGCTACGAACGTAACAAGGCTCTTGGGTTGGAAAATCGGTTTCCCCGTCCTTCTACTCGACATAGCAAAGGGTGCGCTTCCGGTACTCCTCGCGAAATATCTCTTTCCGGATCGAACCGACATACTCCCTCTTCTGTGCGGAATCTCCGCGGTTCTGGGCCACATATTTTCCCCTTTTTTAAAGTTTAAAGGGGGAAAGGGGGTTGCTACCAGTTTCGGAGTCTTTGCCGTGCTTGCTCCGGGATCGATCATGATCACTCTGATCGTTTTCTTAAGCCTGAAAAAGATTTTCGGATTCGTTTCCCTCGGTTCCATCGGCGGAGCGATCGCTTTGCCGATTTCCTATTATTCGCTTTCTCTAATAGAAGGGAAAAACTTCAATACTCCGATTTTTTGGGCTACCGTATCCGTCAGTTTGACGATCCTCTTTTTACACAGAACCAACCTGATACGATTGGTTAAAGGAAAGGAATTTACCTCCGATAAAGAGAAATACCACCGGGACCAAGAATAAACTTTTCCTAAAATTTCCGAAAATCAATTTTCGGACCGGATTCGAACTAAGCCGCGGATAGAACTTCCAAAAATTTTGCCGGCCTCTTCCTCTTCAGATCCATTAAAGTCCATTCTGTGCTTGCCTGACAGGCGAGTTTCCCGTTCGACAAAAGAATTTTCTGTTCGAAGACTGCTCTCGTGGGGGAAGCGAGAATCAAATCCGATTCTATGGTAATCTCTTCCGGATACGATATCTCTTTTAGAAATTTCAGATTCAGATTTAGGATCACGGGGCCGAAACCCTTATCGGCGAATTCCTCCATGGGGGCTCCCCAGGCTCTCATTGCTCTCATCCTGGCCTCGTCCAGATAGCCTTGGTAGTTTTTATTGTTCACATGACGGTTCGAGTCCAGCTCGTCCCATCGTACGTTTAAGGAATATTTATGACCTTCCCTGATCTTTTGCGTCCGTACAGCTTCCATATCCTTATTCCTTGTAGTCCAAGAATTGTATTAGAAATTTATAAAAGTTCTCCACCGGCTCCAAGGATCCGGTAGCTCTTCCCACGAGCAGGGAGCCTCTCCAAGCGGTTTCTAAAAATAAGGCAAATTCCCGATTTGAGCCGGAGATATTCAGATTTTTGAATGCCCTTGCCTTTTGGATCGCCGAGGTCAGTTGATCCAGGGCGGAATCGAAATGGTCGTTTAGGGTTTTTTGGAGGAAAGTTTCCGAATGGCCTAATTCTTGGCCGAACACGTTTACGAGGCAGGATACGCCTTCTTTCAATAATTTCTTCTCTAATCGAATTCTTTCTCTGTACAAATTCAAAAGGGAAGAGATCGGATCATCCTCGGTTTTCCGGAGAATCCGTTCATTCCATAAAATCGCGTTTGCGGAATAATATTCCAAAGCCTCGGAAGCAAAGTCCTGCTTGGTCGGAAAATAATTATAAAAGGAAGCCTTAGGAATTTTGGCCTCGTCCGCAATTTCCTGAATTCCTGTGGCGGAATATCCGAATCTGCGAAATCGATCGATCCCCTTGAGGATGAGAGTATTTCTTTTCTTCTTGGCTGATTCGGCGCTGATTCTCATGTAAAATTAATATGACCAAATGGTCGTATTAATCAAGTCTTTTTTCTGAAATTTTGAACGCTTGTTTTACGGTTGAAATCGTTACGTTCCTTGTTAGAATCTGCCAGGATTACCGATGATTCATAAGGAAATCGACGAAAACAGAACCAGAGAAGAAAAAATTCTGAGCCTGAACCAGTTTTTGGAAGGACATCCCGAACTGGAGATCCAGGATTTTTATAAATGGTTGTACTTCGGGGAATTCGGAGAGATCGTATTACAGGAGTTCTTCGGGGAAAAGAAGAACGCACCTGCGCTTCATTCCATGCTGGAAGATCTAAACGCCGATGCCGACTTGGAAAAAGTTCCCGAGAGGGTTTGGGAACCGCTGGGTTTCAGTCAGAGATATCTGATGGTCTACCTGACTCCGTACGTCAAGCTGGAATATCCTCTGATGAGGATCGTCAATTTGATGCAGAGATCTTCCGCTTTCCAAGGCTATCGTATGAGGTTTAAGTTGGATTGGATTCTGTTAAAAGATGAGATCGTTTCTAGGAACACCGCCTTTTCCAAACAGGAATTTGTCAACTTCGAGGATAGGATCCAATTTCACCAGCTTCCCGAATTGGATTTTACGAATTTGTTCAAGGCCCGCTATCCGGCGGCCTATAGAATCGTCGCTTCCAAACTGTTTTTCGAATATTTTCCGGAATTCGCACAGGAACCCAAAGGATTCCGATTGATGGACGATATTCCTTTATCGGATCATAACGTAAAAAACGAGGACGAGGAAATGATCTATCCTCGTTGGGAAGGGGAGGCGCTTTGAGAGAACCCGGTAGTCAACGGATTCTGACTTTCTTAGAAAGTTTTTTTCACTTTCTCCATCGTCATTTTTTCTATTTCATCATCGCCTCCTACATTTTGGGCGGTTTTTTCCCGCGATTCGGATTGGCGATCCGGGATACGGATTTCGGTACTTTCCGTTTGTGGGGCGGGGAAGGGATTAAAGTTTCCTTATCTTTGCTCCTGCTCTCCCTCTTGCTTTTCAACGCGGGTTTGGGAATTCAGAAATCCGAACTTTTGAATCTGTTCAGAAATCCGAGGCTTTTGCTGGTCGGACTAACGGCAAACCTTTCCATACCGATCGCCTTTACGTTCGTGGTCTCCTACCTGATGGTGTTGTGGCACAATCCCGACGAGGTACAGAACATCCTTGTAGGATTGGCTTTGATCGCCTCCATGCCTATCGCGGCCTCCTCCACTGCTTGGGCGCAAAAATCCAACGGCAATCTGGCCTTGAGTCTAGGGTTAGTCGTCTTTTCCACGGTCTTAAGTCCGTTGACGACTCCGATCGGCCTGCATTCCGTAGGCTTTATCACCACCGGCGAATATTCGGAGCGTTTGCATGAAATTGCCGAAAACGGGATCGGTGCGTTTTTGTTTTTGTCGGTATTGCTGCCGACCTTGGTGGGGATCGGACTTCATTTCTTAATGAAGAGAAAATATATAGAAGGCGCCAAAAAACCGATCAAGGACGTAAATCTACTGAATCTTCTCGTTTTAAATTATTCGAATGCTTCCGTGGTTCTGCCCGGAGTGTTTTCCGAACCCGACTGGGATTTTTTAGTCGTCATCCTGATCATCACGGGAGGACTTTGTGCCTTCGCTTTTTTTACCGGTTTCGTTCTGGCCCGGATTTTGAAAAGCTCGGGGGAGGAGCGGTCGTCCTTGGTTTTCGGTTTGGGAATGAATAATAATGGGACCGGTTTGGTTTTGGCTTCTCTTAGCCTTGCCGGTTATCCGTCGGTAATGCTCCCGATCATTTTCTATAATCTAGTACAGCATATCGTCGCCGGTTATGTGGATCGGAAGTTGTCTCCGGATCGGTTTTAAGGCTTTACAATTCATTCTTAAAACGATATACTTCGAAAAAAAAGGAACTTCGCAGAATGTTACAGGAAATAAACGCATCCGGAAGCAACAACCGGGCCGCTAGACAGTTTTCACAGTCGGAATTCACGATCCGAAATATGCCGGACCGTCTTCATCCTCTCACCAATATGGACAATGTGGTCACCGGTCCTAAGAGTATCGCTCAGGTCGGGGTAAACACGGACGATCAGGCTCTCCGTAGAGGCTATCTGATCGATCTGAACGCTTAGCTTTTTCTCTAAAGACTCCCGGAACCTGTCGAGATTCCGGATTTAAAAAAGGGAATCGAAAATTTTTCCGCAAATTCTGAAAGCCCTATCGGTAGCTTATTCGGGTCTCCATGAAAAATCTTCTCTTCCTTTTTTTCGTTTTGCCGTTTTTGTCCGCGTGTCATTCTTTGAGGCCGTCGGCTTCTCCCGTTCCGATGACTCCGAACTCAGTCTTCCAATACGGACGTTTGGATTCCGATGTGTTCATCGCTATCAACGAGAACCTTACCGTTCTCGGAATCAATCGGGAGAATCTGAATTTTATCGTGGTCTTGGACGGAAAGATCCTGAATTTTCGCGACTTTCGCGGTCAATACGTGTTCAGCGCGGATGACAAGGCTACCCAATTCGTCTTTACCAAGAAGAGCGAATTCCTGACGGAAAAAGGGATGAAGCATTCGCCGAAGCTGGTCCTAGGATTCCATTATCTTTGGGAAAAGGAGTACCAGGAGAAGAACGGTCTGTTGTACCAGATCGACCCGTTTTACGTGGTCTTAAAAACTTCCGGAAAGGATTCGTTAATCCATAGGTTCGAAATCCCTCCGGATCTGCAGACGAACGGGGATAAATCCGTTTACGTTTCCCTAGCGGGTACCCTGGTCGAACAAGATACCGTTCTGACAGTCATCAATCCTGTATTGAAAATCAATAATTACAAAGATAGGGAGAGCAATCTTTCCCATACGTTAAATAGCCTACAGTTCCAAAAAGAGAAAGTGAATTTGGAGTCCTTGCGGAATTACATTCTTTCCAAAAATCTTTGAATCCGATCGCCGATCGGCTTTCCGCTTCGAAAGGCATCGTCATCCCCTCGGTCGAAATTGGATTTGAATCGTCCGGTCGCTTAGCCATTTTGGCGTAAGGAGTCTTACGATTTGAATCCTAACGCAACAGCCCCCGTCAGATTTTTCGTTTTGCTTGTGATCTCCATGGTTTCCTGGGGATTCGCTTGGCCGTCCGCAAAGGTTATCGTAGGAACCTTGCACCCGAACGTGATCATCTTCTGGCGTTTTTTGGCGACGGCTCTTTCCGTCGTTCCGGTCCTTCTTTGGAAAAAGGAATCTCTACGCTTGCCGGACAAGAGAACGACCCTGCTCGTATTCGTAGGGGCAATCTTGTATACGATCTACAACCAATTTTTCCTTCTCGGATTGAGTAGCGGTTTTGCCGGTGCGGGCGGCGTGCTCGTCACCACGATCAATCCGATTTTCACCTATCTTCTCGTCCACTTGGTGCAAAAGCAGATTCCTAACGGAAAGGACTTTTTCGGCCTAGCTCTGGGACTTGTCGGCGGGCTGGTGCTATTGCGTATATGGGAAAAATCCTCCGAGGGAATTTTACAATCCGGGAATATTTTCTTTTTATTATGCGCTTTCAGTTGGGCTTTTCTCAGCCTGAACAGTCATAGCGCCGGACAGAAAATATCGCCTTTAGTCTACAGCTTTTACGTTTTTGCGATAGGGGCGGTTTTCGACTTTCTTTTGGCCATACCGTACGGGATCGAACGCGCTTTTCTGAAAGGATGGGAGTTCTGGAGTCAGATCCTGTATCTTTCCGTCGTTTCCACCACGTTCGGAACGACGGTGTATTTCTATGCGGCAAGTCGACTCGGTTCCCGCATCGCGAGTTCCTTCATCTTTTTGGTTCCCGTAACCGCCGTTTTGGGCAGTTGGATATTTTTAGGCGAAATCCCGAATCTTGCCACTCTCACCGGCGGAACCCTGGCCATCTTGGCGGTACTGATTTTGAATCGGACAAAAAAGGAAAAGATCCTAACCGACTAACCTTACTCGAAGCAAATGACTTACCCCCATCTCGCACGGCAATATTGGCTTCCGATTTTTGCGATCTGAAATCCTTCCGAATATTCTACGATCATTCTGGATTCCTTAAGATCCTCCAGAATGGGTCGAAGTCTCCGTTCCGATTCCGAAACTTTCAGCTCTAGATCCCTCATGGTGAGAAATCCCCCGTACTGGGTGGAAGTAAAGATATCCTGAAGAATCTGTGTCGATAGCCCGTCCATCAGTTTAAATCCCAGAAAAAGTCTTTGTTGGTAAGTTCTTCGGGCTCCGAAGCTACATTTCGATCTCGGGGATTCGTTTTCTCTACATACAGTCCGTAGGCTAGGCGTTCCAAGTCGGTGGTTTCTCGTTCCCAATATTCCTCCGTTCCGAAATGAGGAAACGCGTTCGGAAAGGAAGGATCTTCCCACCGTTTCGCGATCCAAGCGGAGTAATGGATGAATCGGAGTCCTCGCAAGGGTTCCACCAAGGAAAACCACCGATCGGAAAATTCGCGGAACTCCCGATAGCCTGCCAGAAATAATTCCCGTTCGTAGTCCGCACGGGAATCACCGAAAGGTAAAAGCATCCAGAAATCCTGTACTGCGGGACCGGTCACGAAATCGTCGAAATCGATGAAGCAAAAGCCTTCTTCCGTACGGATCAGGTTTCCCTTGTGACAATCCCCATGGATCCGATGGAAGGGAACGTCCCGGGAATTTTCTGAAAAGGATAAGAAGACTTTCCTGGCCGCATCCTCGTATCGCTTTCGCAAAGGCCTAGGGAGGAACTCCTTTTCCAATAGGAACCGGAGCGGATCCTCGCCGAAGTTCCGGACCGTGAGTTCCAGTCTGTTTCTCGCTCCGGCAGAGGCTCCTATATTATGGATTCTTGCTACAAGTCTTCCTAATATAGGTAAGGAGGTCTCGTCCAATTCCTCGACTAAACGACCTCTCTGCGCCGGCCAGAGTGCGTAGTACATTCCCAAGGTTTCCCGTATCGTCGCGCCCCCTTCCAAGGCCATCGGTGCGATCACAGGAATTTCCGCGCGAGAGAGTTCCAGCAGAAAGGAATGTTCCTCCGAAATTTGCTCCATAGTCCAGCGGCCGGGGCGGTAGAATTTGACGATCAAATGACCGCCTTCCTCCAATCCCACGTCATAGACTCGGTTTTCCAAACTGTTTAAGGCTAGGCAGTGTCCGGAAACGGAATACCCGGCATCTTCCACTGCACTTAATACGGAGTCTATGCCTAACCGATTGTAAAATTCCGTTTCTCCTGCTTCCATCTTACTGGTCCGATCCGGCCAAAAGTTTTCTTTTAAGACCGGAGAATTCCTTCAGAATCGCACCGAGAAAAAGCTGCGATTTGCGGGATTCCTCCAGAGTGTCCTTGTGCCTAAGGATATAGACTTCCGTTTTCCGGATCAAGTATCGCAGATCTTCCCAGGTTCCTAGAGTTTCCCGGAAGAGAGCCGTCAGATTTTCGTAAGAGTCCTGTTTTCTCTCCGGAGAAGAAAACTTGGATCGTATCGATTCTATCGTGGTGAGCAATTCTTTCCGGAACTGCCCGGGGGAACCCAACAGATTTTCGTTCAGCGTTTCCGGTTTCCAGGCGGGAAACTCCTTCCAGAATTTTCCATGCACCGGAAATCCGGAAAGGATGGAATACGCTTCTTCCGGTCCAATATTCTTCACGTTTTCGATTTTAGCTCCCTGAGTATTCACGTTGTAAACAGGAAAATCCAGGGATTTGGCGGATTCTTCGAACCAATGGCGGTACAGATCCAGAACATAATCGGTCAGAACCTCTCCCCCGGTTACCGAGGGAACATATCTCGTATCCCGTTTGCGAACGACCGCCTCGTTGATCTTTTCCAGGCTGGTTTTACGATTCAATAGTGTGAGCCATTTTTCGTTGTGATGTGTTCCAGTGGAATGGATTTCCCTTCCGGAGTAGGCCAGATCTTGTCCGACCAAAAAGCAGGGTTTGCATCCCAGACCTCTCAGCAGGTCGAAGGCGGTGGTCGCCACGCTTCCCCCCGACTGCACGTCTCCGATCTGTCCCAGCAATGCTTCCGCGCTCCTGCTTCCTGCAGTAGCTTCCCTTTTGAGCTCTCCGGAGGCGTCCACGAGATATTTCGCGGTGAGACTATGTACCACCGAACGAAATTTCAAATTTCTTAATATAGGAGGGGAACTGACCAGATCGGCAAAAAGAGGAATCGCTTCCGAATCCTCCCCTAAAAAGTGGAATACGGAATGAGTCTGGGCGTCGAGAGTCATAACTCCGTCCGGTACGATTCCATGTTTTAACAGAACCTTCAAAGAAGTGTCGCAGGAAAGGATGAAAACCTTATCTTGCACGGAGCGGATCCATTCGCACTGTCTGCGAAGGTTCGGACCGGCGGATACGAGAAGAGAGGGGACTCCTTCGAAACGGTTCTTTAAGGATTCGATCCTCGTCTTCGGATTGGGCGGAGAAAGAAAGTTCGCGGTGTTTACGAGAGAATTCTTCACCCAGATCCGTTCGAATTCGAACTTGGTTAAGAGATCGCTCATCTTGGAGGAAAGGATCTTACGGAGTCTCGTTTCGACTTCCGCATAATACGTCTCGTTTCCGGAGACGCTTGCCGCGTTCCTGACGATTCGGATTCCCGAAACCCTTTCCACAGGAAGGGATTCTAGATAATTCCAAAGAATGGACAGGGAACCTTCTCCCAAAAATAAGTGACGACCCGGAATGTCCATCACCGGCTCCAGCCAATCCTTCCAAAGAGGAAAAAGGAGTTCCTTCTCGCCGTCGATTAGCAGAAGGATCTGCCCCGGTTCCATTTTCAGATGGGTTTCCTGAATCAGGTGAGGGTTTCCTAATCCTAGAACCGCGACGAGATCGGTAGGAACGATTTTCACCTTCTCCAATTGCCGGACCGCTTGGGTACGCGGAGAGACCGCGCTGGCCAAAGCCCTTTCGTTCCGGGAAAGAAAAACTTCTCCTTTCGTTTTTGCTTCTTGTAGGCGAAACGGGGAAGAGCTCCCTTCCGGTTCTCGGAAATAGAGCGCTAGGTAAGGTTTTTTCCCGAATATTTCTCTTGTTTTTTCCGGGAGATCGTGGGACATAATACTCCTAGGCATTCCAGAGTCTGCCCGATTCTGGTCACTTGCAATCAATTTCCCGAAGAAACAAAAAAAACCATGTATCTTAAAAGCCTGAATATTGTTGGATTCAAGACATTTGCGGACGAGACGGAAGTCCTTCTCGATCCGGGATTTACCGCAGTGGTAGGTCCGAACGGTTCCGGTAAATCGAATATCGTAGACGCTTTAAAATGGGTCTTCGGAGAAAAATCCGCCAAGGGATTGCGCGGTGAAAAAATGGACGACGTTATCTTTCACGGGTCCGAGGCTCGTAAGCCCGCAGGTTACGCCGAGGTCAGCGTAGTCTTCGACAATTCCTCCAAGCTCATCAAGATGGATTACCCTACGATCAAATTGACTCGTAGGCTTTATGCGGACGGAACCAACGAATATCTCATCAACGATTCCAGAGTACAGCGCAAGGATATTGAGAAAATTCTAATGGATACCGGAATCGGAAAATCCAGCTACTCCATCATGGAGCAGGGAAAGGTGGATCGTATTCTCCATTCCAAGCCGGAGGAAAGAAGGCTGATCTTCGAAGAGGCCGCAGGAATTTCCCGTTTCAAAATGGAACGCCAAGAGGCGCTCAAAAAATTGGCAGATACCAGCCAAAACCTTCTGCGAATCCAGGACATCATCGGCACCATGAAAAAGGAGATGGAAGTCAAGGAAAAGCAGGCGGAAAAAGCGGAGGAATATTTCCGTCTCAAACAGCAGCTGGACGAAACGGACAAGATCATTCGATTCATCAAATACGACACTCTTACTAGGAAGTTGAACGCTTCCGAGACCGAGCTGAGGGATGTGAAGGAAAAGAACCAAGTTCTGTTGGAACGCATCTCGGCGGAAACGGGACGGATCGAATCCTTGGATTCCGAAAAATCCGATTTGGAAAAGAAGGTTGCAGAGATCGATAAGAAACTTCTGGACCATTTGACCCAAACCCAGATCCAGAAGGATAAGGTGGAAAGCAATAAGGGAATCATCCAGGATTACCAGGATCGGATTTCGGAGATTCGAGAGTCCTTATCTTCCGAAGAATCCTCTTTGAGCGTCCTTGTTTTGGATAAGGAAAGAGCGGAAAAGGAAGCGGTGGAACTGGAAGGCCAGATTCGGAACCTAGAGGACGCGATTGAGGAACTCAAATTGCAAAAGACGGATCTCGAAACCGAGATCGACCTCGAAAACGCTTCCATCCAGGAAAAAGAGGGTCGGATCAGTTCCAATGACAAACGACATCTGGAATTGCGGGATCGACTGAAAGAGGTAGTCTTCGACCTCATTAGCCAATTGGAATCCAGAAAAAAAGAGGCTCAGGAATCGGAAACTCGGCGGAAAGAGTTGAAGGAGATTCTGCTTTCGGAAGCGGACCGTCTGCATACCGTGGGTTTCAATCTCCGTTCCGAATTGGAGATTTCCTTCACTCCCGAAAACAAGGCCAGAATCCTTTCTCTCGCATCCGAATTGCAGACCGAGGAGTTTTGCAGTCGTCTTTCCCAGTATTTTTCTTTGGAGGACGGACTCCGGAGTCTCTTGTTCGACCGGGACGGATTCCTTTCCCAAAAGGAAGGCTTGGACCAGGAGTTGGAGGATTTGATTCTCGAAAACGAGAATCATACCAGATCCATCAAGGAATCCGGAGTTTCCATCGAACTTCTGCGGGAAGATGTGGAAGGGAACAAGGAAAGAACCGTGGACTTTGAAAAAAGGATCCTGGAACTGAATTCCGAAAGAAACGGAAAGATAGAAAGCTCCAAGTCCATTTCCGAGAGAATCGCGGAAGTCGAAAAAAGGATTCTTTCCGCCAAGGAATCCACCAAGACCCTCCTAGTCAAAAAGACGGAATTCGAAAAGGAAGTCGCGGACCTGGAGTTGCAGATCGAAAACAGGTATAACGAATTCCTGGAAATGAGTCGGGCCCTAGACTCAGAAAAAGAGGCCCTGCGTCATATCGTCCGAGAGATCCAAGGCTTAAAGAACGAGATCCAAAAGAACCAAGAGGATTATAAGAACCTATTCCCCGTATTGACGGAAAAGGAAAAAGCCGTTTCCGTTTTTCGCGTACAACTGGAATCCTTTTCGGAGGAATTGTACAACGATTATTCCATTTCGGAACAGGAACTTTCCGACGAATTCAAGGATAAGAAATTCGAAAGAGGGGAGAACGAATCCAAATTAAGAAAATTGAAATCGGAAATCCAAATGTTGGGTTCCATCAATCCTCTTTCCATCGACGAATACAGGAATATCAAGGAAATCTACGAACACCATCGGTCCCAAAAGGAAGACATAGAAAAATCCAAAAACGATATCTCGGAAATCCTGAAGAACATCAACGAGGAATCGGAAAAACTCTTCCGAGAAACGTTCGAAAAGATCCGGGAGAATTTCCAGGAAACTTTCTCTACTTTGTTTAACGGGGGTAGGGCCATTCTGGAATTGGTGGAAGGAGAGGATAGTCTAAACGCGGGAATCGAAATCATGGCAGAGCCTCCCGGCAAGCACGTCCAAAATCTCAGATTGCTTTCGGGAGGGGAAAAATCCCTGACGGCGATCGCGTTATTGTTCGCGATTTACATGGTAAAACCCTCTCCGTTCTGCTTTTTGGACGAGATCGACGCGGCGCTGGACGAAGCGAACAAGCTAAGGTTTTGCCAAATCCTGGATAAGTTCAAAGACAGGTCCCAATTCGTAGTGATCACCCATGCACAATCCACGATCCACCGTGCGAATTCCATCTTCGGGGTCACGAACGAAGAGCCTGGAATTTCCAAGATCGTCAGCCTCCGACTGGACCAGGCAAGGGACTTTGCCGGAAAGGTTTCCGAGGCAGTCTAATTTTTGATGCAGCCGAAATCCGACGAACTTGTCATAGCAGGGAGGTCGTTTCGCTCCAGGCTTTTTCTGGGAACGGGAAAATTCTCTTCCGGACAGGCGATGGAGGAAGCCATACGTTCCTCCGAAACGGAAGTCGTAACCGTCGCTTTGAGAAGGGTGGACCTGGAATCGAATTCCGACGATATTCTTTCCCATATCGATAGAAAGAAAATCCTACTTCTTCCCAATACGAGCGGAGCGAGAAACGCAGAGGAAGCGGTACGATTGGCCCGCTTAGCGAGAGAGCTGGGGGCGGGGAATTGGGTGAAGTTGGAAGTTACGCCGGATCCGGTTTATCTTTTACCCGATCCGATCGAAACCCTGAAGGCGGCGGAAATCCTCGTAAAAGACGGCTTTATCGTATTGCCTTATATTAATGCGGATCCTATCCTTTGCAAACATCTGGAGGAGGCGGGTTGTGCGACCGTCATGCCGCTGGGTTCTCCGATCGGAACGAACCAAGGGATTAGGACCCTTGCCAATCTGGAAATCATCATCGAACAATCCAGGGTTCCGGTCGTCGTGGACGCCGGATTGGGAGAACCTTCCCACGCTGCACAGGCGATGGAACTGGGGGCGGACGCCGTTCTGGTAAATACCGCAATCGCGATCGCAAAAGATCCGGGGAAAATCGGGCTCGCATTCCGGCTTGCCACGGAGGCGGGAAGGATTTCCCATTTGTATGGATCCGGCAGAGCGGCGGTGCGAAAATCCGCAACTGCTTCCAGTCCTTTGACCGGATTTTTAGAAGAAGAAAATCGTAATGTACACGGAACTTTTTGATTCCATTCCTTTTTCCGAAGCCATAACTCGGGTACTGTCCAAAACAAAAACGGATGTGGAGTTCGCGCTAGATCGGTCGGCATCGGGTAGGGCAGTCGGTTTCGAGGATTATCTGGCTTTGGTTTCCCCGGCGGCCGATTCGTATTTGGAGGAAATGGCGAACTTATCCAGGTCCTGGACGAGAAAGAGATTCGGAAATACGGTCTCCCTGTTCATGCCGATGTATCTTTCCAATGAATGCCGTTCCTCCTGCGTTTATTGCGGATTCAGTTTCGAGAATAAGATTCCCCGGCGGACGTTAAGCGAACCGGAGATCCGTCAGGAAGCGGGCATCCTGAGAAGGAAAGGGATCCGCCACCTTCTCTTTCTGACGGGAGAGGAATACTCCAAAACGAATTTAGAATATATTAAAAATGCCGTCCGCATTCTCCGGGAATTTTTCGACTCGGTGTCCATGGAGATCTATCCTCTCGACACGCAAGGCTACGCGGATCTGATTGCAGAGGGAGTCGAAGGATTGGTGGTTTATCAGGAGACCTACGATCCGGATGCGTATTCTTCCTATCACCTCCGGGGCATGAAGAAGAATATGAGATACAGATTGGAAGCGCCGGACCGCGGAGGTGCCGCCGGTTTCCGAAGGATCGGCCTGGGAGCGCTTTTAGGACTCGCGAATCCTTACGGAGAAATGTTCAAACTGGGAGAGCACGCATCCTACATTTCCAAAAAGTATTGGAGAAGCACGGTCCAAATCTCTCTCCCCAGAATGAGGCCGGCCGAAGGGGATTTTCACCAAACCCTTCCGGTTTCGGATCGGGAATTCGTCCGATTCCTATTCGCCTTACGATTGTTTTTGCCGGATTCCGGGATCGTGCAATCCACCCGTGAGTCCTCTAAAATGAGGGACCATCTCGCCGGATTGGCGGTCACTCAACTCTCGGTGGAATCCAGAACGGATCCGGGAGGGTATTCCGGAGGAACCGAACTCAAGCAGTTCGAAATCGAAGATATTCGGACGATTCCGGAAGTCTTCGCCATGCTGCGCGATAAAGGACTGGATCCGGTCTTTAAGGATTTTGATCGGGGATTTCTGGTGGGCGCCGAGAGTTGATCGCTCTCTGGAATCGGATGTTCCGATTCCTTAGCGCCGCCGAATTCCTTACTTCTTCTCTTTCGCTTTGTATGCGTTGATCAAACAGTTGTTGAAAGGAACGCATTGGTTGGCGTGGCTTTCATAACACTGTGTGACTGCAGGAAAATTTTTGCGACAAGTAGCGAGACAGCTTGCAGCCGCCTTTGGGCGTTCTTCCGCAGTCAGTTTCTTCTTTGTTTGGGATTCCACACAGTTCGTGTAGAAGTCGCAGATTTGTCCGCAAGCCGGATTTTGCGCGCTTGCGCTCGTGGCGGCAAACAAAACGAATAAGGAGAAAAGGAGGGTGAAAAGCAGATTCTTTTTCATAGGCCTATCTTAAAAAGTGGTAGCGACGCAGGGATTCGAACCCCGGACCTGCGGATTATGATTC
Source organism: Leptospira fletcheri (assembly GCF_004769195.1). Lineage (NCBI taxonomy): Bacteria > Pseudomonadati > Spirochaetota > Leptospiria > Leptospirales > Leptospiraceae > Leptospira > Leptospira fletcheri. The sequence continues at coordinate 166,449 of NZ_RQET01000008.1, read as the reverse complement.
CGTTGCTCTAACCGGCTGAGCTACGTCGCCGTCTTTCCTTCATATGAAGCCTTTCCAGACTTCTTCGTCATTTTTTTCGGAATCTCCCTCTTGTCAAAGATTTCTCCAGGGGGAAAACAAGCCATGAATCCATGTTCAAACCAGGTGATCCCAATCCTCCGCTTTTCTTCCGTTGGAAGAGCTGCCTTCCTGAGACAGATTCCTTTGCTCGGACAAGAGGCTTTCCAGCTTTTGTCTACATTTGTTTCCGAATTCTTCCCATAGTTTCCGATCGTTGTGGGAACCTTCGAACTTAGACTGTGCTTCCACAAGAAGCAATTGTCTAGGCAAGAGTTCCTCTTCGATTTCCCGTAACCTGGTTTCCCGTTTCCGTTTTCGAGTCTCTTCCGTTTTCCGGAATTCCTTCTCCAAAAAATCCGGAAGTTTTCTGTCGTTTCTACCGGTGAACTTGTCCACGAGCAAAATGGTTCTTTCCTCGAAGAGGGAATGAATTCCGGAATCGGATTCCGTTTCCGGTTGCTTTTCCGTCCAAGCTTTCAACCTTTCCGCGATGGCCGCCTTGGGAGGCCTTTCCTCTAGACAATAGGATACCAATCTTTCCCAAGCCTCGGCCGAAATTGCTGCGGACAAAAGAAGCTGGAAGGGAACGGAAAAAATCTTCCTGGGATGATGCGCTCGGGTATTCGGATTTTCTTTCGTGATTTCCGAGGAGGAAAGAGCCTGGAGCACATGCCCGTATTTTCCTAGACTTCTTCTGGAAATAAAATCTCCGACGAGTGTGATCGTTTCGTCTTCCAATTCCGTCCAACGGAGTTCCGGAATCCTGTCTCTTTGCGCGGAGCTTGCAAATAGAAAGGCCTCGGGAAGGATGAAATTCTTGGATCGAATCCGAGAACCTTTGCGGGATTCCCACAAATCGGATAAAAGGATGGAGGCGCCTTCCGAATCTTCCGTCCAGGATACTTTCGGAAAGGAAGAGATCGGAAGTTCCAGAAGCTCCGACGCTTGCTCGCGAAATTTTTTGATCCGCTCCGAGACGAGAAAAAAGGTGTCCGCGATTTCTGGTTCGCGGCTGTGAGTCCAGAGTAAAAGACGGTTCTGAAAAACCAAAGGAGGAAGCAGGTCCGAAAGTGCTTTCTTGTTTTGGACGATTTCCATCCGCAGGGGAAATTGTTCCCAACGGGAAATTTCCGACCAACCTTCCGTACCGATCGGAAGAAAAGAAACGGAATCTGCTCCGTTTTCTTTTCCCCATTCCAGCGCCGCAAGTAAGGGTTGAGAGGGATCCTGTTCTTCCGAATTGTTTCGGACCGGCAAATCCTGGGGAGAAGGAAAAATGAAATCAACCTTCATCAGAGAGTCCATGAGTACGTTTTGAGCGGAGTGTACTATTAAAGTACAGGTGCTGGCGGAAAGGCGAGCGGATTCTTGCTTTCGAAAATTCCAGGGAAACCATTGGTGAGGAGTTTTTTCCTGATTGCCTCCACTTCAAGGATTTTTAGCGTGAGCAGGAAGAGCTTTCCTTTCTTTCGTTAAGGTTTCGGGAAAGGCATTCTGGTGGCTAGGAAAAGCGGAGCTTTATTTGGCACGGCTTTTGCATATCTTTTGACGAATCACGCTTCGGGCGTGTGAATTAGAGACACCTAGTAGAAAAACATAGGAGACGCATATCAATGGCTAAAAATGCCGCAGAGGTGATCGCTTTTGCTAAAGCGAATAAGATTCTATTTTACGACTTCCGGTTCACGGACATCAAAGGCGCGTGGCACCACGTATCCTACCATGTGGATTCCGTAAGCGAAGACACTCTGAAAGGTCTTCCCTTCGACGGAAGTTCCATCCCCGCTTGGCAGCCGATCGACAAATCGGATATGCAATTGATTCCCGATCCGACCACCATCTTCCTGGATCCGTTTACCGCAGATCCTACTCTGGTGGTTTTCTGCGATGTTTGGGATATCTATAAAAACCAACCGTACGAAAAATGCCCTCGCTCCATCGCGAAAAAAGCGGTTCAATACCTGCAATCCAGCGGAATCGGCGATACGGTGTATTTCGGACCGGAAAACGAGTTCTTTATTTTCGACGGATTGAAAGTTCGCGACGCGATCAACATCCAATATTACGAGCTGGATTCCAGCGAAGGGATCTGGAATTCCCACACCGACATGCCCGGAAGCATCAACACCGGACACCGTCCCGGAACCAAGGGCGGATATTTCCCCGTTGCTCCGGTGGATTCCCAAGTGGATCTTCGTGCGGACATCGTAAAAACGCTTCATAAAATCGGAATGGAGACTTTCGTGGTTCACCACGAAGTGGCTCAAGGACAGGGAGAGATCGGTGTAAAATTCGGCACCTTGATCGAAGCGGCAGATAACGTTCAAAAACTGAAATACGTAGTCAAGAACGTGGCTCACAAATGGGGAAAAACTGCGACCTTCATGCCCAAGCCTCTCTACGGAGATAACGGTAACGGAATGCACTGCCACCAGTCCATTTGGAAAGACGGAAAAAACCTGTTCGCAGGGAACGGCTACCAAGGACTGAGCGATACCGCTCTTCATTATACCGGCGGTGTGTTGAAGCACGGTAAAACAGTAGCAGCTTGGACGAACGCTTCCACGAACTCCTACAAACGTCTGCTGCCCGGATTCGAAGCTCCTGCGATTTTGGCGTACTCCGCTCAGAACCGTTCGGCTTGCGCTCGTATTCCCTTCGTAAACGGAGAGAAAGCGAAACGCGTAGAATTCCGTTTTCCGGATTCTTCCGCGAATCCTTACCTGGCTTTCTCCGCAATGCTCATGGCGGGACTGGACGGAATCCAGAACAAGATCGATCCGGGACCTCCTCGGGAGGAAGACCTGTTCGAACTCACTCTGGATGAAATCCGTGAAAAAGGAATCCAGCAAATGCCTCACACTCTTAGAGAGGCGGTCGAACACATGTTGGCCGGAAAGGAGATCTTCAAAAAAGGAAACGTGTTTACCGAAGAGTTCATCCAGACTTACAAGGCTTACAAATTCGAAACCGAGATTTGGCCTTGGGAAGGTCGTCCGCACCCGTTCGAGTTTCTCACTACCTACTCCTGCTGATCGAAAGAAGAAGCAGAGACAAAAAACCCCGGTTCTCCGGGGTTTTTTGTTTTATCGATTCACTTTCCTTTGTCGTCGAATTTCCGTGCTTCCGATTCGCGATTTCGGAATCGCGAAACTAGGGAATCTGGTCCAGATTGGGTTTATCTGCTTCCGGATACTTGACTAGGTATTCCTTTACGGTGGCTCTTTTTTTCTCCAGTCTGCCCCGATGATCCGAGATGATTTTTCCGAAATCCAGTTTCCCGGTAATGATCTCGTACCTCTCCGTTTCCATCGTCCCTAGATCCAGATCCGAATCCACTTCCGAGGCCTCATCCGCATACCGAACCGCTTTTTCCCAATAAGGAACGGCTTCCTGGTAAAATCCGTCGGCGACTTCGAAGGATTGTTTGAGTTCGTGCGCGAAGTCCAGATTGTAAAAATAGAGATGCCTTTTGTCGAACTGGGAAGCGATGCGCATGTAGGACCGCATGATCTGGAGATTCAAGTGCATGAAGAGAAGCAACCGGTACTTGTGATATTCTTCCTCGTTCTTTACCTGGCAAAGCGCGTTTCGAGGGTGGCGGAATCTGCGGTTCAAGCCAGCCTTGAGGAAGAATATGTTTCTACGGAGTTCATTTTCCTTGTAATGCAGCTTCAAACCGTACATTTCGTAGTAATCTTCCAGAAACTTCGGTTCCCATTTGTGTAGCTTGTAAGGGACCCAATCCGAGAATTTCGTATACGGTCCGTTTTTTTCGTATTCGTAATTGTAGTCCAGGTCCGGTTCTGTGCTGATCGAAACCGGAACGGGCGAAAGTCCGGAATTTCCCGATAGGACCAGAGCTAGCAAAACCAACGCTGCGCCCTTCGATTTCTTGGTCGGAAATTTCCCCTTCATTAGCATTTCTATCGGCAAAATCGTGTCGGTCTAAAACCCTCAAAAAGGGGCGGGAAGGGCATAGTCGACGTTCTGGACCAAGCGGACTCGGTTTTTCCCGTTGGGAACAAAAATCAAGGAGACCGGAAGGCCTTTTTGCTGCCATTCCTTTCCGAATCCAGTCCAACTGTTAGGACGGAGGGAAATCGGTCGGGATTCCGAATTGACCCAAGAGACGTTTGTCGGTATCTAGGTGGGAAAAACAATGGAAAGAACCTGCCTTTTGCGGAATAAATATTCTGGAACCGACGGCGGACGAGTGGATTTCGAGTGATACAGAATGTGAAACTTTCCAGATTCTTTTTTTTACAATTCCCCTTTCTTTTTTCCACACCCATCTTTGCCGAAAGTTTCTCTTCCGGAGGGACTCTACAGTCCTTGAACCGATGGATCGAATCGGGTGTAGATCATTCCTCTTTTACCGTTTTCGGGGCTTTTTTCCTATTTGCCGGCGGTTTTTTGGCGAGCCTTCTCCCTTGCGTTTACCCATTGTATCCGATCACGGTAGGGATCATACAGAATCGGGGAGAATGCGGAAAGAGCAAGATCCTACATCCGTTTCTGTATTATTTCGGACTCGCTTTCATGTATCTTTGCTTCGGTCTTTTGGCCGGACTCACCGGAGGAGCCTTCAATACGATCCTCAGGTTTCCAGTCACGAACCTGATCCTTTCCCTTTTGATCTTTCTCTTAGCGATAGGTTCCATAAATCTGATCCGTCTTCCTACGTTTACCTCGAAAGAAGATAAGAAGGTTCCAGGCTGGAAGGGGACGTTCTTTTTAGGAATGGGTGCCGGCTTTTTGTCTTCTCCCTGCGTGGGCCCGGTCGTAGTGGCCATACTGATCCAGGTATCTGCGGGAGTGGAGGAAGTTTCCGCGTCTTCCTTAGTGTTAGCTTCTCTGAAAATGAGTTTGTTCGGTCTCGGTCTCGGAGTTCCGTTTTTATTGATTGGAGTGTTCGGGCTCCACTTACCGAAATCCGGTAAGTGGATGAAATGGATCCAGTTCGCACTCGGAGGAGTCGTATTTTATTTCGCCTGGATGTATTACGATAAGGCGATGAAGCTCTGGGGGATGGATCGTATTTCCAGTTTCGGTGTGCTGGCGATCGCTCTGGGAATTTTGGCTGCCTGTTTTTTTTACCAGAGTCAGGTTCTTCCTAAAACGGAAAGAATGAAGAAGGCCCTCTTATTGGCGGGTGGGATCGTCTCCCTTTCGATTTTAATTCACTTTGTAGGATGGGGGAAATCTCCCGCGTCCTTACATGCGGATCCGATCGAGACCCACGGAAATCTAGGATGGCACCGGACTTCCGAGGCAGCGTTCGAACTTGCGAAATCAGAGGGTCGCCTTCTATTCGTGGATTTTTATGCCGATTGGTGCACGAATTGCAGGGAGTTCGAGGAGCTCACTCTCTCCGATCCGGAATTGAATGAGGTGCTGAACAAAGCCGTTCTCTTAAAAATCAAGGACGACGATCATGTGTTTCCGAAGTTTCAGGACGATCCTAGATTTCCGGAACTCAAAATCGGATTGCCTTTCTTCGTGATCTTTTCTTCCACCGGAACCGTTTTGTATAAGACGAATAACTACTTGAACATTCCGGATATGATCCGGACTCTAAGAGGCGAATCCGTTCAGGCAAAGATGGAAGAATAAAAAAGGACTCCGTTGTCGGAGTCCTTTTTTTCGTTAAGCGCGGACTGTTGCGGAGACCGACGGAGTTTCTTTTTCCCAAAGCTTCCACCGAACCAGAAAATAGATCCCTACTAGGATCAGGGCGATGGAAACATACTGCGACTGGGAAAAGCCGTGCCAATAATAGCCGGAGAGAAATTCGGGATTTCCGTCCGCCGCCGGAATGTTCACCAATTTCGGAGGCTCGGTAAAAGGAATCACCGCCTTGTTGACTCTCAGGAATTCCACGCTCAACCTTGCGATTCCGTGTAGAATCAGGTACTGAGCTCCCAAGCTGAATTTACGGAAATTCTGAAATCTAGCCCATCCTTGGAAATATGCGAAATAGAGAAAAGAAACCGCAGATTCCATGATCGGGGTGTTCCAGACGGGGACGCCGGAAGGATGAGCTCCGTCGTAATTGAATACGAGTAACGGGATTCTCACGTCCGTCGCAAAGCCGTAGCATCCGTCTCCGGAAACGAAACAACCCAGGCGACCGATGGCATAACCGATCGCCATACTGGGAACCGCCGCATCCAAATACGCTTTTACGTCCAACTTGTGTTTCATTACGTAGAGAGTAACGAAAGCAAGTCCGAATAGGAACCCGCCGTAAAAGACCAAGCCGCTCCCGGAAAAGAGACTGCTCCATAAACCCGGTCTTCCCGGAAAACCGTTATAGTGGGTCATCGGATAAAGGTATTTTCCGTCGAAGCCCGGAGTCTCCACGAAGACCTGGTCCCAGATCTCGAAGATAAAGAATATCTTCGCTCCTACCAGAGTCCCGATGACTGCCAGAATCAATAGCCAGTCCGAATGCTCCGGTTCCAAACCTCTACGTTCCAGTTCCTTGGGTAGAAGATAAGAGGCGGCTAAAAACGCGAGTACGACTAAAAGGCTGAACGTGGACAATCCGTGCCAGTCTCTGCTGATATACTCCTGAACAAAGCTCATGAGCCATTTGGGTACGGGGATAACTTCGAACATATTACCTACTTTGGATTTGGTTCTTTCCTTGTAATTTTTCTTTCTCGAAACGGAAGGAATTTCGAGGTCATGGCGATCATTCCATATTTACGAATTCCGCAGGATCCATAGAGGGATCGTATCCGATATGCACTTCGTAATGAACGTGAGGTCCCGTCGCTTTTCCCGTGGATCCCACGAGTCCGATCAGATCTCCGCGATTCACGATCTGATCCTTAGACACCAGAATCTGGGAACAGTGTCCGTAGACAGTATAAAATCCGTTCAAATGATTGATGCGAATGCTCCGGCCCAATCCGCCCGCGGACTGTCCGTTATCTACTACGACTCCGGGCGCAGTGGCGTAAATAGGAGTTCCTTCTCCGGCGGCAAAATCGATTCCGGAATGGAATTCCCCCAGCGGGACTAAACCGAAAGGATCCACCCTACCTCCGAACGTAGAAGTGACGAAACCCACTCCCGGTTTCAAAGGCCGTCCTCGAGGCATGGCATAGAGAATGGATTCTCTCTCTTCCAGATAGTCGAAGGCGTTTTGGAAAGCGTGTTTGATTTTGAAAAGTTCGATGTTCCGTTCCGCAAATCCTTCCACCGTATCTTGATACAAATTCATGTTAGTCGATGATTCCGGTACTTGCTTTTCCAGGCTGAACTCCGGCACATAGTCGAAAGTCAGGATGCGTTTCCAAGGAACTTCATCCCAGGCCACGAGGTTCAACTGTTCCGTCTTTCGCTCCAATCCGGAAATTTCTTTTTTCGCGTCCTTTAGCAAGGAGTCGTAGTATAGAAAGAGTCCTACGTTGTTGTCCGTTTTTTGAATCAATTCCTTGTCGGGCTCGAAAAAGAAATTCATGTAGATCACGAAAGCGGCAGCCAGTAAGAAAAGCACTCCGGCGAGAACGGCCAAAAAAATCGCCATGAACACGCTGACTTCCAGATTTAAGACCGCTTCCTGGTCGTGGGGAACGAGGAGTACGGAAATTTTTCGCGAGCCTTTGTCCCGAAATTTCGCCCAGTTCGAACGAGCGCGAAGATAGAAAATTTTCAGTCTCTCGCGATAACTCGGTTGGTCTTCGAACTTTGCCTCGATGTTCATAGATTTTTACTTGCAGGTAGGGATCCGAGGGGGATTATAGGACTGTACATCCTATCATATGAAATTTCTGTCCAATCTATTCAAGAAAAAAATAGGATCCGTCGACGACATTCTAATTTACCCGGAAGGAAAGAGATATTATCGCGACGCCCATTCTATCCGTAAGAATATGATTGATGAGGATGCAGTAAAAATCATCCATCGACTGCACAAATTCGGATATAAAGCATATATCGTCGGTGGTGGAGTGCGGGATCTTCTTCTGGAGCGTAAGCCGAAGGATTTCGACGTGGTGACTAACGCAACTCCGAATCAAATTAAGAAAATCTTTAATAACTGTAGAATCATCGGTCGTCGTTTTAAAATTGTTCATATCCTATTCCGTGGAAAGGTAATCGAAGTGAGCACCTTCCGGTCTTTGCCCGAACACCGCTTCGGCAAGCACGATGAGGAGCAGGATTATCTGATCAAGCGGGACAATAAGTTCGGAACACCGCAGGAAGATGCCGCTCGTCGGGACTTTACGATCAATGCGCTTTATTATGATATTCGAAACGATTCCATCGTAGATTACGTTGGCGGCTACGACGATATAAGAAATCGCCAGCTAAGGGTGATCGGAAATCCGGAAATTTCTTTCCGTGAAGATCCGGTTCGAATGTTACGTGCCGTGAAGTTCGCGGTTCTTTTGGGCCTGAAGATCGATAAGGGAACTTCCAAGTCGATTAAAAAGAACGTTTCCGAATTGGAAAAAGCGTCCAGTTCCAGAATGCTGGAGGAATACAATAAGATCTTCCGCACATGGAAGACCTCCCTCATATTTCAGGGAATGGCTCAGAACCATCTTTTGGACGTTCTGTTTAAGGAAGCCTTCGAAAAAGAAAAAAAGAAGGATCCCGACTTCGGAGAGAAGTTTTTGCAGACCGGAGTGGGCAAGCGTCTTGCGATCGCGGACAAGCTGCTATCGGAAAGAGAGGAGCTCACTCCCCAGATTTTCTACGCATTAATTTTTTCGGATATCGTACAGGAGGCGGTCTTAAAAAAGGGCGGCCATTTGGTTGCTTCTTTGAAGAGCGCTATGGAACCGATTTTTCAAAGGTTAGGAACTCCTAAGAAAGATAAGGAAAGGTTGATTAAGGTTTTTGCTTCTCAGGATCGGTTTTACCATACCGAAGACGAAAAGGCCTCCCAAAACAACTTTTTCCGTAAGAAGGATTTCTTTTACGACGCCTTTTACGTGTTCAAGATCAATGCGATCGCGGATAATAACGATAAGGCTCTGCAATGTGCCTTCTTTTGGGAAATATCCGTGCGTAAAAGACCGGTTCTTCCCTCCGGAAAAAAAGAGGGAAAGCCTCCCCGGAACCACAGACGGGACGGAATCGATTTTAAGGGGAGACCTCGCCGGGAGCGGAACCGGAAATCGCAAGGGGGCCCCGAAGATAAGCTGGCGGAAAATTCGGACCGAAACTTCGAGGAGGGTCAGTCGGATTCTTCTCAGAACGACGACGTTTAAGCGAACGCAGTGACCACGAATTGCAGGGTGGTCTTGGAGCGGAACGTGTTTTCCTCAAGATACCCCCAGAGATCCAAGACTCCTTTGGATCTGAGAATTTCGGAAAATTCGTTCGCCTTGTTCCATATGATGAAATGAACCGAATCCGGTGCGGAAAGGATTTTGAATTTCGCATGCTTTCCTTCCGAAAGCGGTCTATACGAAAGTACCTTGGCCGCCCTCACGGATAAAATCGGTACCGGGTTTCCCTGACCGAACGGTTCGAATATCCCCAATTCATCATAGATTTCGGAGCTCAATTCGGCAGGTCGGATGCTGACGATACTTTCTTCTTCCAAAAGGGAACTGTTTTCCTTTTCCTCTTGGAGCCACCCATCGGCTTCCTGAAAGAGAATTTCGGCAAGTTGCGGAATTTTATCTATCGGAAGAGAGAATCCGCCCGCCTCCTTATGACCGCCGAATTGTTTAAAGATCGGTTCCGCTTTCTTTAGCAGATTGAGAACGTTCTCCGCTCCGTACGCACGGATGCTTCCTTTCGCATGGCCGTGATCGGGGGCGATGAAGATAACGGGCCTTCTGTATTGTTCCACGAGCCGAGTCGCCACGATTCCGGAAACTCCCGGTTCGAAATCGGGTTCGTAGCAAAAGAGTACGGGGCGTTCCGTCCTTTCTTTCTTACGTTTCAGAAATCCTTCCACCCGGAATAAATTTCGTTTGGTCCTTTCCTTTCTTTCTTCGTTTAATTTCAAGAGGTCTGCCGCCCAAGATTCCGCTTCCTGGTCCGATTCGCTTAGCAGAAGCTTTAATGCGGTTTCGGTCTTACCCATCCTTCCCGCTGCGTTCAAGGCGGGGCCGATACTCCAACCTAAATCCCTCGAGGAGATTTTTTTCGGATTTAATTCCAGGCGCTTCATTAACTGCTTCAATCCCGGACGGTGCGAATCAATTCCGGAGAGAAGTTTCTGCAAGGTGAGACAACCTTTTTGAACGATGATCCGATTCTCGCCCGTTAAAGGCATCATGTCGGTGATCGTACCTATCGCAGCCAGGTCCAGATTTTGTTTGACTTCCTCCCAAATATCGGATGATTCCGATATTTGGGAAAAGAATACGAATCTTTCCGGGTATTCCTCGTCGATCGCGTTTGGCCACTCCCGAAAGGGAACCGGAAATAGATTTTCTGCGACCGACCTTTCCCCCCGGAAAAGTAGAATCCCTTTTCGGACCAAAGATCCTTCGAATAGCGTTTCTCCATCTCGGACCCAAACATACTCGCCGGATTTTTCCAAAGAATCGTACAGCCACGCGGTAATAAGCTTCCAAGCTAGAACGGACGTGCAGATTTTCTCGTAAGGGTAAATGGAATCGATTCTTTTAGGCGAAACCAACTTACAGGAAGTGGGAATCTTTTCCGGAATCTCATGGTGATCCAGAACGATCACTTGCATGCCTTCGGAATTCAGTTCCTCGATTTCGAGGTTATTGCTCGTGCCGAAATCCAACGTGATGAGCAGATCCGGTTTCACTTCCCGAACGAACTTCATGGCCGGAGGACAGAGGCCGTAATCTTCTTCACTGGAAGTCTTGATCGTCAATTTCCCCGTATGGATTTTCTTTAGAAAATTTCCCAATAGACTCGTGGAACTGACTCCGTCGCTGTCACGATCTCCGAAAAGCAGGATGGATTTTTTTTCCCGAACGGATCGCTTTAAAAGTTCGAGCGCACTCTCCATATCGGGGAGCAAAAACGGGGAAGGTAGGTCCTCGAATCTAGGACTGAGTCGCGCGGGTATCCGGATCGTATCCTGGAAACGGGATGACAATAGAAAGGACTGGAGAGGGCTTAAGCCGGAAAGATTGGAAAGAGGGAGGTCGGAAAGGGAAGGGCCATGTTTCGGCATGGCTACATGATGCAGTTTCCGCTGAACTTCGCCCCGGACTCGACTTCCAGATCGGGAGTTTTGACGTCTCCGACGATTTTGCCGGTTTTTCGGACGGAGATCCTTTGGGTGGCATTGATGTTTCCTTTGAGGTCACCTTCCACCTCTAGAGTGCCGGTTTCGATATCCGCCTCTACTTGTCCCGTTTCTCCGATGACCAGGGTTCCGGTCGTTTCTATCGTCCCTTTAAAGGCCCCTTTGATTTTAAGAGCATTGTTAAAGCGGAGTTTTCCCCTGAATTGGATGTCGTCTCCGATCACAGTGTCGATAGATTCTTCGTTCATTGTTTCCATTCTGATTTTTTACGGGCCCCTTTCAAATGTTTTTCCCGGTCCTAGTTCCTTTTTCTTCGGTTCCGGGGTTCTCTCGGGAAGTGGTGTTTTTTTGGGGGGATGGTCCCCGCCCTCGTTTGGGCGGGGGCCGGTGCGGTGGTACCCCCGAAGCGGCTGCGAACGCACGTAGCATGAATTCTTTTTTCGGTAAACCTTTTTTGAGTAAAATTGTTTGTATGACCTCCTACATGAAAGTATCACAAAAAAAGTTGTCGGTATGATCTTTTGGTAATACAGAAATGGGCGGAATTGCCCACGAACACACCTCCTCCGCCCGAATAGGGTGGGACCCCCAAAAAATCCCCTAGCAAACCTAGTCCCGCGCGACCTACAGACGACCCGATGCTCTCTGTCGGAAATCCTTTCTTAGAACGCTGCGACTAGAATCGTTTCGATTTCGTTTTTGGGTAATTCCCTGGGAAGGCAGTCTAAAAAGGAAAAAGAAGAAGCCAAACTCGCGATCCCGGGAAGGTCTATTTTTCGTACTTCGTATTCCGAAAGTCTTTGCGGAATTCGAAGTTCTATATAAATCTTTCGGATTCCTTCCACTGCTTTGATGGCAGCCTCGATCACCGAGATATTCGTAATATCCTCGTCCAAAGCTTTGGCGATCAGCACGTATTTACCGGCCGACGACGTAAGGTTGTATTCCATGACGTGAGGAAGAAGGATGGACATGGCCTGGAAAATGTCCAAATTCGTCAAATTGGAAGCCGCGAGCGAAAGTGCATAACATAATCCTAATGAACTTGAGGAATGGGACATTCCCACCAAAATACTGGCTCCGAAGATGGAATTCCTATATTGTAGATTCTTAGGGTCGCGAATCGCAGGGACAAGGTTCTTATAGATGAGTTCTATCGCTCTTAAGGAGGAGGAGTTTGTGAGCTCGTTCGAGTATTTCGAAAGAATGCTGTCGACTGCAGCCGCTAAAATTCCGACGCCTACCTTTGCCACGTCGGCAGAAGTCATAAAGGCTCCGATCTTCGCGTCGGCTATCACCAACTCGGGAAACAAATTTTCGTGGGTAAAGTAACGGACGGTTCTATCTTCGTCCGTATAGATCGTGGCGATAGGAGAACATTCCAAACCCATAATAGGGTGGGTGGGAATCAAAACCGTAGGAATGGGCTTCTTCAATTTCGGTCCGCGTTTGGAGATAAATACCTCCTCCGCAAACGAATCGCTATTGGCCAATACAGAAACCAGCTTGGCGGCGTTCAAACTTTCATAGGAACCGTAACCGATGATGCAGTTCGCGTTGGAAATTCTCGCGAAGTAGGCGGCAGTGTCCAGTTCCTTTAACGTGGGTTCTTTTTCGATATTATCGTAAAGGATGACTCCGTCGATATGCTTTTCCAGGGAAGTTTTGATGATGGAGAATTCGTCCATGTTTTCCAGCTCGGTCTGAGTGGAAAGTATCACTGCCCTAGTTCCTACGTTCTTGATAAAGCTACCCATTTTGAAGCCGCAATCGGCTTCAAAATGCACTTTTGTGGGAAAACTGAAATTAATCCAATCGGGGAGTATCGGCACCTGCGGTCCTCCCGTTATTTAGGGTTGGGAAGGGGCGAAATAGAACCCGGAACGCAAGGGATTTTATTCCGGGTAATCAGACGAAATCAACGTCCGAGAAAAGACTCGGCGATCCGATCCGCGACAGCGTTCAGGATTTCGGGGCTAAGAGAATCGTAATCACCGTTCTTTAGCTTTTCTTTTACTTCCTTCAGCTTGGCGGAACGCTCTGAGTCTATAGGGGAAGAGGCGATCTTTTGGGAGATTGCCTGAACTTCCGCTTGTAAACGGGCTTCGGAAGCCTTTTGTTTCGCAGTATCGGATATGGATATATTATCGAAAGATTCTTTGGCTTCGTTTTTCCTTACAGGAGTCGGTTTACGAGGCTCGTAGGAACCGCCACTGATGCCGCCTATTTTGTCAATGGTCATTGGTTTTCCCTCTTACTTGAAAGTATCGGCAACCCCGACACGTCCGTTAAGCATTTTTTTAGGTTTTCCTAGGATTAAGATCGCAAATTCCCCTTTTTCCGCGAATTTTAGGGTCTCGAGGTCCTGCTCGGGGTCGATTTTCAGGATTTCCTCGTGCAATTTCGTCAATTCCCTCCCTACCAGAATCGGAGATTGGGGAAAAATCTCCCGAGCAGCAAGTAGGGTATCCTTGATTCTGTGAACGGATTCGAAGACCGCAAGCACCCCTTCGAACGATTCCCACTCCTTCAATTGGTTCCTTTTTTTACCCTTTTTTTCGGAAAGAAATCCTAGAAAAAGGGTGGGTTGGACCTGCCAACCGGAAACGGACAAAAGCGCGGTAAGGGCGCTAGCTCCGGGGATGGGAACCACAGGAATTTCGTTTTCTCTTAACACCCGGACCAATTGGGAACCGGGGTCGGACACTCCGGGAGTTCCGGCATCCGAAACCAAGGCCAAGGTTTGTCCGGAACGGAGGTCGGAGATCACATTCGCGAAAGGATGTTCCGATTGGTCTTTGTACAAGGTTCGGCAAGGTGTGGAAATTCCGAAGGCCGAGAAGAGTCGTTTGCTGTACGCCGCGTTTTCGCAATAAACTTGGTCCGTTTGCTTCAAAACTTCGATCGCCCGCAAAGTAATGTCTTCCAGATTGCCGATGGGAGTAGCGACCACGTAAGCGGTACCCGGTTGGGCTTTGAACCTGGAGTCCCAGGACAGATTCATAGATTGCAGCCGGGGGGAAGCACGCCGGAAGGGCAAGGGCAGCCGATTTTGGCCACGCTCGGGTAATTACAAGGATTGCAGATGGTTCCTACGGAACAAGTGGCCTGTACGGATGCGGTGCATGCTGGGTCCTGGCAATAAGAAGGGTTGCAACTGGTATCCGTTCCGCATTCTAAGGCGGGTTGCAAGGAACTACAACGCGATACCGGAGTCGATTGGTTGGACAAAACCCCGGAATTCAACAGCGCCCTCAATGTAAAAGTATAAACTTCGCATTTTTGAAAAGAGGTAACTCCGGGGGGAGGGATGAAGTTTTGGACCCTTTGGATGATCGGAGTTGTAGTGGAATCCTGAATCGCTAATTGGGGGAAGGAAGGCTGCGTTCCGTTCACCAAATACAATCCTCCGCTCGTAGATGTTTCTGCGATGGAGGGTGTGGCAGCGGTGATGTATAGGTTGTATCCTACGAACTGCGGTTCTAGGTTCGTAACGAAATATTTCAAGAGATAGTTCGGCTTGTAATTCGCATAATTGATGGAGTACAAAGGGTCGATAACGTTGAAATAATTATCCATCCCCGGATTCGTAGCCAGAACGCTATAGACTTGGGGGACGGTGACGGGAGTGAGAAAAACGAAGGGGGATTGGGCTACTTCCGTGTTTGTTCCGCATCCATTCGATAAAAAGAGGAACAAAAGAGAGAAGAGGGTGCTGCCAATCCGTCGGGTTTTTAGGTTGCCCGTATAGAAGCTGTATGAGATCCCCGAAATACGACCCACAGGGATAGGATTCACCCTAAGGATGGTCTTACAACTAAAAAATACGGAGGCTATCGTCTTGAACGGCATACGTAAGATTCTATTCATCGGCGGCTTTATTCTAGTTTTCATCTTAGTATTGGTTTTTCTTTTTTCCGGAGGAGAGGACGGCGGAGGTTCCGATCGAAAAAAAGGGGAGGCGGATGCGGTGGCCAGTCTCTTAGGCGGAGGCGGTTCTCGTTCTTCCGATCGTTCGGGTGGAAATTCCGGACCGGCAGGATCCGTTTTCGATTCCGATTTTTTTCGTTCCGGTAAGGGAGAATATGTAGAAAGCGAAAAGTCCGGCTCATCTCAGGAACGCAGTGAGGATGCGGCAGACGCGGACAACCCAGTCAATCCTCAAACCGGAAAGCCCTATACCAACGACGAGATGGACCGCTTTCAGCAACTGAAAGAACGGTTTCCCGGGAACTCCCTTATCCCGGTAAAATTAAGTCCTACGGAAAAAGAACAGAAAAAACAATTCGAACAAAGGGTTTCGGATGCGACCCGCGCGGTTATGAGTCGGACCGCTTCCCAGGAACAGACGGTAACATATTACGATTTTATTGAAAAGCAGGCCAAGGATCGCTTGGACATAGTCAACTACCTGGTGGATTTACAAAAAGGTTCCGGGGACGACGAGCAGGAAAAAAAATTGGAGACGATACGCCAATCCATGGTCCAGCAATTCGAACAGGTACAGAGGGACAAAAAGAAAGCCTTCGACGAAATGGCACAGTGATCCGGGTTTCGAAAGGCTTTCCGAAAAATCAGAACGTAATTTCGCTCAAAATCGGAAAGCGGAAGCTGGACTTCGGATCCAACCCGTAACTGTCCAAATGAAAGGAAGGGGGTAACCTTTCCCGTTTCCATTGGTTGGCGGGAAAGAGTTTGAGAAATTTCTCGGATCCGTTTCGAGCCTCCGTTGGATTTTCCCAATCCACGTTACGATCGATTTGCGAGGGAGAAACTCCCTTGAAAACGAAGGATTCTTCCAACTTTTGTAATAAAGGATAAGGCATCAGATCTTTTTCGTCTTCCTGTTTGTCCTGTAGAGGTTTCAGTTCCGCGGTAGGCTTGGAGTCTAGGATTTGCTCGAGAGCTCGGATTGCGGGCAGGATTTCGTCCTTTCCTTCCATCACGTTTCGCAGCCAAGCCAATAGGAATTCTTTGCTGATTCCGGTAAGAGGTGCTACCGAACCCGAGGAATCTCCATCCATAGTGGTATATCCTACGCTGGCTTCGCTTCTGTTTCCGGTGGATAAAAGCAAATGGCCGTTCAAGTTGGCCAAGAGCCAAATCAAAGGGGAACGCACCCTAGCTTGGATGTTTTGGAGCGCGAGATTGTGCGACTCCCAATTAGGAACGTAACCGACCACTTCCGAAATCTTTTGGATCATGGAGGAAACTTCGGAATCGATCCGGATAATGGAGTGGGGAACTCCTAATTCTGCGGCCAATGCCTGCGCGTTGTTTTGCGTCAGGTCCGAATTGTTTTCGGTTCCTTGGTAGAGAGTACAGAGCAGATTCTTTTCGTTCAGACCGACGGATGCAAGGTAGTCCTTTCCTAATTCCTTCTTCGCGATCAGGATCCCCGCCTTCACCAACAAGGCGCAGGCGGCGCTGTCCGCTCCTCCGGAAAGGGAAAGAGTATAGCCTTTCGTTTTAGATTTCCTTAAATAATCGAATAGACCGAGAGAGACAGCCCTCGTAAAATCGCGAAAGTCGTCCCTTCCTTTCTCCGCCGAAGAGGGAGAAACCCGTTCTTTCGTAAGAACGGAAGGGAATTCTACGATACGGATCCTTTGCAGATTTTTGCTTTTGGATCTGGATTCTCTCGTGCCGGAAGGACGAAAATTCCGCGCCCTCTTGGAACGTAAGTCGCTCGAGTCCAAATCCAAATGAATGAATTCGAAATCCGTAAAATGAAATCTGGGTCCTTCCGCTACGAGCGCACCTTCCAAGAATCCCAAGGATCCGCCTTCGAAAATCAATCTTCCAGATTCGTTGCCGTTCAGATTGGAATACAGGACGGCTCCGGCTCCGTTCCGCGAGGCTTCTCCGAAAAGTCTCTTTCTGGTCTCTTGTTTTCCGAGAGCAAAGTGGGAAGCTCCGGGAGAAAGAATCAGATCCGCTCCGGCTTCCACTAAATTCTGCCCCGGCCTGGTTTGGACCCATGAGTCTTCGCAGATCTCGATTCCGAAATTGAAATCGTCCGTCTCGAAAAGTATTGAGCCGAAGGATATTTCACTCCCGTCCGGAGCGATCGCATAAGGATCGGCTTCTTCCCCTTTGGTGAACCACCTGTTTTCGTAATGAACTCCCGTTTGCGCAAGATTCTGTTTCGGTACTAAAGCGATCACTTTGCCGTTCCGGACGACTGCGGCTACGTTGTAAAGATAAGGACTCTGGAAAAAAGGCAATCCGAGAACGACCGTTCTGGAACCTGAGGCTTCCGCAATTTGGATCAGACTCTTCCATGAATGTTCCCACACCCAAGGGAAATAGAAGGCGTCTTCGCAGCCGTAGCCGGAAATGCAAAGTTCGGGAAAAAGAACGATCGAGGAAGTTTTGCATTTTTCTAATGCAGCCAGAATCCTTTCCCGGTTTCCGCGAAAATCGAGAGGGGTGGTCCGGATACTTACTGCGGTACAGCGATAGATCGACATGTTCTCCCTAGTGTCTTCGCCAGCACCCTTGCGGAAACCTTTTTTTACTTCTCCAATTCCTCGTAGATCCGCTTCGCGGCTCCTCTTCCGGATTCCAAAAAAGCCTGATTCGAAGAGGCGATCTTTTCCAATCTTTCCGAAGAAAGAGACAGCGCTTCCAAAACGTCTTTTTCGTTTTTCACGATGAACAGTCCACCCTGCGAATTCAGTTCCTTTGCTTCCGGAGAGTGATCGATCTTCGGGCCTGTCAGTATCGGCAAGCCGAAATAGGCCGGCTCCAACACGTTGTGAACACGGTGACGCAGGGCTCCACCTACATAAGCAAAATCTGCGGCTTGGTATGCGAACGCGAGAATGCCTAAAACGTCGAAAACCACGACTCTCGCGTCGGTAGTTTCGAAAGGGCCGGAAGTATAGAGGCGAACGTTTTCCGTCCTTCGGGAAACCTCGGCTAAGACGGATCGGATTCTGGCAGGATCCGTTTTATGCGGAAAGATCCAGAATGCAAAGTCGCTTAACGACGGTTCGGAAAGCAAAGGGAGAAGGAGATCTTCGCACTCCTCGTACGTGGAAGCCAAAAGAAGAACCTTCGGAAAAGGATATCCGTTCGGTCTCCGAAAACTTCCCGGATTTGACTCCACTTTTCGAATCACCGTATCGATCCTACAGTCCCCCAACGTCTTGATCTCCGCCTTAGGCCCTAGGAGTTTTCTGAAATTTTTTTCCGCAGAGAGATGGGAAGGATAAATTCGGTCGAAGAGCCCGAAGACGCAACGATAGAATTTTTTCCCGAAAAATCCGGCGGGGGGCGTGATGACTGCGCAGGCCAGCACCGTTCGGACGCCTCTTTTCTTTGCGGAGAGCAAAAGATTCGGCCAACGATCCCAGGCCATCAGCACTAACGTCTTCGGTCGGAATTTGTCGAACAAGAGACGATAAGCCCAAGGAAAGTCCAAAGGAAGGTGGAACTTCACATCCGCGGGAAACGCATCCAGCTGCGATTCCCGAACGGAAGGAGAAAATACGCTCTGTAGAATCAGAGTTTGCGGCTCCCGTTTTCGGAATTCCGTCGCGAGCGCTTTGCATTGGTCCAATTCTCCTACGGAGGAGGCATGGAACCAAATTACTTTTCGCGCCGGATCCGGACCGGGGAGGGAACGAATTCTCGCGAAGTCTTCCTTCCTCACACGGAAGAATTCCCGAGCCGCCGGAATCGATAGGGACAAAACACGAATCGGAATCCAAAGAAGAATCGTCAAAATTCTATAAAAGAAAAGCATGGGGTATGCGATCTCCGCTATTCGTGTTCGATCTGATGGACACACTGATCAAAGATCCGTTTCACTCGGCTCTCCGCGCCCTATTATCCAAGGATCAGTTGGAATCTTTTAAAAACGGCCGGGAAAGGCAAGCTTTCTTGGAATTCGAAAAAGGCCAAATCGAGGAGAAGGAATTCTTTTCCAGGTTTTATCTCGAATCCCACAGATTGGCGGGACTTCCGAATCCGGAAGAATTGAAACGAAAAATGTTCTCTTCCGTCGAACTCATCGAGGAAACGGCCAAGGTGGTTCGAAGGCTAAAACAAAAAGGGTTTCAAGTGATTTTGGCCAGCAATTATTCGATTTGGTACAAGGAGCTCCTAAAGTTTCCGGAAGTCGGAACTTTACTCCATTCCCTGGACAGACTCTATTTTTCCTGCGAAATGGGAGTGCGCAAACCTTCCCAGGAATATTACCAATGGATCGAAGTGGATTTTCCGGAACGGGAAATCGTATTCATAGACGACAATCCCACGAATGTGGAAGTCGCCGGCTATCTGAATTGGAACTCTTATCGTTTTGATCCGAAGAATCCGACGGGGCTTGAGGAGTTCCTCAGAGAGCAGTACCCCAATTGTCTTTGATTTCGGCTCCCGGATAGATTTCGTCCCTGCTATCGATCAGGATTCCCAGTCGGTCCATATAAAAGATGAATTCCCCTTTTTCCTGGAAAGGATTCGGCTTGATCCGGATCGCTCCGACTTCCAAAGGAAATCTCAGAGATTGGTTCAATCGAATGTTCCTGGGCGGAAGAGAAAGTTTGGCTTCGATCCGTTTCCAGCCGTCGAATTTCAAATTCCCGATTTCCTGAATCACTTCCTTGGAATGTCTTTGCTTAAATACGATTTCCACCGAGGCGTTATGATTCGAGGAATAAGCCCAAAAGAAAATACGTGTGGGAATTCCGATCGGTAAGCGGATCGGTTCCTTGGGCCGTATTTCTAAACGCTCTAATTTGGGATTTTCGAAATTGCTTTGGACCATCATGGATCTGTACTCTTCCGGTTGGGAAGATTTGTAGAGTTCTCTTTCCTTTAAAAACGCGGGAGAAACGGGAACCTGGGAAGTGAATTCGATTCTATTGACGAAGGAAATTCCGCGATAGATCTCCCAAGGACGTTCTCCCTCGAAGGAATCGACCAGAAAAAGATTGTAGTGTTTCCAATCTTGGAGTACTTTTTCGAGTTGGAGGACCCGGCTTGATTCGTCCTGGTCTCTGGTCACCGGAGGAGCCCAAGTCAAACCGGGGAGGAACAAGAGAACGAACAGATTTCGTAGCAGAAAATTCGACCGTACTTCCACGGTACTTCCTTCGGAAGAATTCGGATTTCACCTGAGTAAACCTCAGTTTTTTGCCCGTTTTCACGCTTTCTGGTCCGATAAGTAAAAAAGGAAAACCTATGAACCGGGATATTTTGAAAACTCTGTTGGGAGGCCTGCTAATCCTTTTATTAGGATGTTTGATCGTGTATGTGATCTTTCAGCGGGATAAAATATCCACTTGGGTAAAAAGCCAACAATCTACACCGGGAGAATCGGCTCCTAACGAAAGGGTGATTATCGGTCTGGACGAACTCCCCCAAACAAAGGAAACAACTCCTCCTTCGCAAAATTTCGATTCGGAACTTTCTCCGAACAAAGAGATCCCGAAGGAAATACCGAAACCTCTTCCTAAAACGGATTACGAGGTTCCCGGACTCGGGCCGGAGGTCGGAAAAACCAAGCCTTCCGAGCGTTCGGAAAATTCCAAACGGGAAGAACCGTCCCGGACTTTCGCGGAAGACGAGCCTTCTCGCTGGAAGGAAAAGCATTCCTCCGAATCCGCAAAATTCGATGAGTCGAATTTCAGACCTAGCCCAAAAGAAACCTCTTACCGTAAAAACAACGGGACGAAAAGAAAGCATTCCTTGGTCAAAAAACGATCTCGTCTGACTTCTTTGGAAAAAAGAGTCGATCGATTGGAAAAAAAATTAGGCGTAAAAAAGTCCAAACAAGCTCGGTCCAAGAAAAAGCCTGCTTCTTCCCTCGAAAAAAGAGTGGAGCGTTTGGAAAAAGAAGTATCTACGCTAAAGAAGAAATCCAAAGAGGAATAAATCCTCTAAGGTTTGCGCAACTTGGGAGTTTCGGAAAGATACCAGGAGATCCGTCGGGAAATCGAATCCCTCCGTCCGACGCCTCAGGTCTCGGTCATTGCGGTCTCCAAATACCAGCCGCAAGAAAAAGTGCTCCAAGCTCTACAAGCGGGTTGCCTTCATTTCGGAGAAAACCGAGTACAGGAGGGCCTGGAAAAATTCCGGGATTTGGGAATTCCGGACCGGGATTTTGTGCTCCACCATATCGGTCCCGTCCAGAGCGGAACCTTAAGGAAATACACGGGAATGTATTCCTACGCGCACGGAGTAGGATCGATCGCCTCCTGGGACGAACTGAAGAAACGCTTGGAAAAAGACAAATGGAAGATGGGGATTTTTCTACAGGTCAATCTGACGGGAGAAGATTCGAAATCTGGATTTGCCGAGCAGGAGATTCTTAGGATTCTGGCAAAAGAATCGAATTTACATACCGAATTCTGCCGCCTCGAAGGACTGATGACCATGGGGCCGAGTTCGGGAGATCCTACAGAAACACAGAGAGTGTTTCACCGGTTGGGAAAAATCCGGGAGGAGTATTTTCCTGCGGGAAAACTTTCCATGGGAATGTCGGGAGACTATAGAATCGCGATTTCGGAAGGAAGCGATTTTGTCAGAATCGGAAGCGCAATATTCGGAGAACGCTCATGAAATCGGAAACGGTCGGAATCGTAGGATGTGGAAACATGGGGGGCGCCATCTATCGCTCCTTGAAAAGGGGAGGAGGAAAGGTCCTCGGATTTGATCCCTTTCTTCCCCCGGAAAAATCCGAAGGAATTCTCTTGGAGAAGGATTGGAGCGAGTTTCTACGGGCCTCCGATCTATTGGTTCTCTGCGTGAAGCCCGGAGACGTTTCCAAGACTCTCAAGACGATCTCTTCTCCCAAAAAGATCCTCTCGGTGGCTGCGGGAATCCCTACGGAGATTCTGCGAGCTTCCTCTCCTTCCGGTTCTCAGGTCGTACGGATCATGCCGAACTTGCCGATTTTGGTGGGAAAGGGTGCTCTTGCCTATTTCGGGGATTCCGAATTGTACCCGAACGTCCGGGAGATTTTTTCTCCCATTTCATACTGCCTGGAAGTTTCAAAAGAGGAACTTTTGGACGCCGTGACGGGACTTTCCGGATCCGGACCGGCGTACGTCCTACGGTTCGTCCAAAGTTTGGCCGAAGGAGGAGTCTCCTCCGGTCTAACATACTCACAGTCTTTGGATCTTGCAATTCACACAGTCTTGGGTGCGGTAGAACTACTTTTGGAAGAGAGAAAAAAGAAAAACGACCTTCATCCGGAAGAATTGAAAAACAGAGTCACTTCTCCGGGCGGAACTACCATTGCCGGTTTAGAAGAATTGGAAAAAAACAAATTCCCGTATGCAGTCATGTCCGCGGTAAAAAAGGCTGCGGAACGTTCCTCCGAATTGGGAAGATCTTAGAAAAATTAACCCTTTAGAATTAGGATTTTTAGAACCTAACGAAAAAGAATGTGAAACCGAATGTAGAAACGAGCAACTTTTGCTCGTCTAATTGTTTGCTTTTCTGGATTAGGGAAGGAGAAAGACACTCTAGCGCGGACAGGATTCGAACCTGTGACCTTTGGGTTATGAGCCCAACGAGCTACCGGCTGCTCCACCGCGCGGTGTCTGAAACCATGTTTCCCCAGCCCAGGCCCAAAGTCAAGCGAAAAAACTAAAAAGAGTTTGATTTCCCCAAGGAAACGTTTTTGATGCTACTACCTTGAGCGAATGTATCTTTGAATGAGTCGAAAAATTCTTCGCCAGTCGGGCATAGCGAAACGAGAACCATTGAAACACGGACCGGGAGAATCCAACTTGATCGGAAAAGATAACGATCCTCTGATGATCGAGTACTACGAGAAAAAGATCTACGATCAAAAGCAATTAATCGAGATCAGCAAGGCCCTTAACTCTACACTCGATTATAAATATCTCATAGACGCCATCTTAAACATATGTCTGGCTCAACTTCAAACGTTGAGTGCGGCGATTTTTCTCTCGCCTGAGGCGGATTCGAACTACTTCGAACTCGAGCCGAGTTTCAAGGGATTCGATCTGAGCGACGACGATGTGACCTTTCGTATCAAAACCGATGCGCCTTTAGTTACGTTTTTGGAAACAAAGCTGAAAGCGATGACGCCGGATCAGGTGGAAGAAGCGATGGGCTTGAGTCCCGAGCTCCAATTCCTTCGGAAGATCGGAGGAGACCTGATCATTCCCCTGAACGCGAAGGGCAAGGTGAACGGACTTCTGCTTTTGGGAGAAAAAATCACCTTGGGAGAATGGATGGAGGAGGACAGGGACTTCTTGACCACTCTCTCCACTCTCGCGGGAATCGCTGTGGAAAACTCGCGACTTTACGAATTGGCTACCGTAGACATGATGACCGGTTTGAAAGTACACCATTATTTCCAAACCAAACTGAAAGAGGAAATGGAGAGGAGCCGGAAGAAACGTACCGGCTTGGCACTTCTCTTTACGGACGTCGATAATTTCAAAAAATTCAACGATACCCACGGTCACCAGGCGGGGGACGAGGTGCTGATCGCCGTTGCCAAGAAATTGATAGAGAGTGCGGGAAAGCACGATATCGCGGCAAGATACGGCGGTGAGGAATTCTGTTTGGTCATGCCGGGAGCCGATTTGAAGCGAGGCTTTGAAATGGGGGAGAAGATCCGGAAGGCCGTAGAAGCGTCTTCGATCCCGAATCCGAACGGAGGGCCCGACTTTAAGGTGACCTTGTCCATCGGAGTTTCCGAAATTTGGCAGGCGGATCGTAACAATAAGGATTTGATCGAAAGGGCGGATAAGGCGCTGTACGAGGCAAAACACTCGGGAAAAAACCGCACGATCCCGTACCAGCCAACTTCCACCAATCCGAATTGAACGCTCTTTTCGGGACTTTCTTCCTTCCCGAAAAAAATCCGAGTAAACCGTTTTCGTTTTCGGCCGATAGGTCTAGCATGGAAAGACAACTAGCTCTGGATCATTTTTATCTGACCCAAATCGAGGAAGCCGAATTGGGGAGAAGGATCAAAAATCGGGCCTTGGGTCGGGAAGAATTCGATTTTTCCCCCTATGCTTGCTTTATCGAATACAAATCCAAGGATGAAAGGACGGGGATCGAATACAGGGATTGCGTGATCGACTATACCCGTTGTCCAAACAACCGTTGTATTAAAAAACTAATGTAATTTTTACATTCGTCTTGAAGGTTTTACGTAAGGCGCAAATTCTATTCCCCTTTTTGTTCTGTTCGTTTTGCGTTCCGATCCACATACGGGACTTTCTTCCTGAATACGCGCGCACGGAGGAGGTTGCAGGAGGAACCTGGTTACGTCTTCCGATCCGTCATGTGGACCAATTGCCCATTTTGGAACTTTCCTTAGAGGAAGGAAAGGATCCGATTCGTTTCCTGCTGGATACCGGTTCCTTTGCTTCTTTTTTGAAGGAAGATTTGATTCCCTCCGGATCTCCCACCCGTCTGTTGAGCGCCAGTTTTCCGGGCGGGAGCGTACGATCCGTCCGCAAGGTCTTAAAGTCTCCTCTCTTTTATCGAAATGGTAAGTTATTCGAGGAGGTGGAATTTTATTCCCACGATTTCCCTCCGGAGCTACGGGTCCAAGGATTGCTCGGGATGAATGCGTTTGCCGGTCAGATCGTATTGCTCGAGCTCCCTCGCAGAATTTCCGTTTGGAATTCCTCTCTTTCTCTTCCTGCCCCCGGCTTCGGGGAGGAAAATCTATTTCACCTTCATCTGAGATTTGGCCAACCTTTGGTCTTCGTTCTTCGGCCGCCCGGGATCAATTTGGAAGCTTGGGTTTTGGATACGGGGGCGAAATTCACCGCAATGGAATGGGCGGGAGCGGAAGATCTGGCCTACGAAGACGGAGGAGAGGTCACCGTTTTCAATTTCGGAGGGGGAAAGCTTTCCGCAAAAACCCGGGTCTTTAAACCGTTTTGTCCCGTTTTCGTGCGTAAATTGGGGGAAGGGACCGAATTCTGTCTTTCCCAGTTGGAGGTTTTTCCGGGAGGAATTCCTTCCGAAGTCGGGTCCGTTCATGCGGAAAAGGGAATCCGAGGGATTCTCGGACGGAATTGGCTGGAAAACTATAGAATTCTTTTGGACACAAAAAGGAGTCTGATTGGTATAGTAGGAAAGGAAACAGGTGCGGGTCGTGAGTAAGGGAAAGATCATCGTTGCCATGAGCGGCGGAGTCGATAGCGCCGTGACCGCTGGGCTGCTGATGGAACAGGGTTACGAAGTCATCGGGGTCAACCTTCGCACTTGGGAATACGAGGCTCCCGCCTGCGACACAACCAAAAAATCCTGCTGCTCTCCGGAAGACATTCGGGATGCGAGAGACGTAGGCCTTTCTTTAAATATTCCGTTTTATGTGATCAAGATGGAGAAGCTCTTCCAGGAAAAAGTGATCGATCGTTTTGTGAACGATTATCGGGAAGGAAAAACTCCGAACCCTTGCGTGGAATGTAATACTTTCGTGAAATTCGGCGCCTTGTTCGAAAAGGCGAAGGCATTGGGGATCGAGAAGATCGCCACGGGCCATTATTCCAACGTGGTGGAGATCGACGGGAGATACGCGATTTCCGACGCGGCGGATCATAACAAAAACCAAGCGTATTATCTGTACGGACTTTCCCAGGAAAATCTTAGGAACGTGATTTTTCCGTTGGGAGGTATGACCAAACCGCAAGTAAGGGAAATCGCGAGAAGAATGGGACTTCCGGTAGCCGAAAAAGCGGAATCCCAAGAGATCTGCTTTATTCCGGAAAACGATTATAGAAAATTTCTGACCCGCAAAAACGTGGAGTTCACTCCGGGGTTCTTCAAACTTCGGGACGGTAGGATCGTAGGAAAACATTCCGGCAAGGAAAACTTCACGATCGGTCAGAGAAAAGGGCTCGGGATCGCGTGGAAAAATCCCCTATACGTGATTTCCATAGAGGATGACGGTACCGTGGTGTTAGGTGAAGACCGCGAGACCTTTGTGGAATCGTTTGTCGTGGAGGATTTGAATTTTCAGGCTTGGAATCCGATGCAGGAAGGTCAGGCGGAAGAATGCAGGATCCAGGTACGTTATCGTTCCAAAGCGATCGCCGCGAAGGCAGTGAAGGAAGGGGATGTTTTGAGAATCTTTCCTTTAGAGGATCTGAAGGGAGTGGCCCCGGGCCAATCCGCGGTATTTTATCCGAAAGAAGGGAATTATCTTTTGGCCGGCGGAATCATTCGGAAAGGTAGCGTTAAAACCGTGGAAAGGATTTTGGATGCACACTCTCAGGAAATCGGAGCGACCGCTTTTCCGTGAGCAAAAAGGTCGTCGGTAAAACCATCCTCATCGTGGGTGGGGGCCTTCTACAGGTTCCCATTATCCAGACCGCTAAGACGATGCAGTTGCGTACCATCGTAGCGGACATGAATCCTCAGGCACCCGGTTTAAAAATCTGCGATATTCAGATGATCATGTCCACGAAGGACATAGAAGGGATGGTCCGCGAATCGAAGCGTTTGGCGGCGACCACCAAAGTGGACGGTGTGATCACCGCAGGCACCGACGCCAGCATGACGGTTGCGGCGGTCGCGAACGCTCTGGACCTTCCCGGAATCCGATTCGTAGACGCGGAGGCCGCCTCGAATAAGGTCAAGATGAGGGAACGGCTCAAAAAAGCCGGGGTTCCGATTCCCGGTTTCGCGCCGATTTGGAGTCTCCAGGATACGAGAGACGCATTAGAATTCCTGAAATTTCCCTTAGTCATGAAACCTGCGGACAATATGGGTGCTCGGGGTGTGGTCAAGGTCAATAACCGCGAGGAATTGCAGGCGGCGTTTAAGCATGCAAAAAAATATTCCCCGACGGGAGAAATGATCCTGGAGGAATACATGCCGGGACCGGAAGTCTCGGTAGATGCCTTGGCCTGGGACGGAAACTTCGCGATCACGGGAATTGCGGATCGGATCATCGAGAGGGAGCCTTATTTCATCGAGATGGGGCACAATATGCCTTCTTCTCTTCCTGAGTCCGTCTTAAAGGAGATCGAGGACGTGATGTTTCGGGGGATGAAGGCTCTCGGGATCCGAAGAGGAGCAGGGAAGGGAGACATCAAGGTCACCCCCGACGGAGTAAAAGTCGGAGAGATCGCGGCCAGACTTTCCGGCGGCTTCATGTCGGCCTTCACGTTTCCGCTTTCCAGCGGGATTAATTTAAACCGAGCCGCCATCCTGATCGCCTTGGGAGAAGAGCCGGATAACCTCGAGCCGCTCCAGAAGAAGGTATCCATCGAACGGGCGCTTCTCGCGCCGAAAGGCAAGTTACTGTCCATCGAAGGATTGGACGAAGCCAAGAAGATAGACGGGGTCGCCGATATATTCTTATTTCATAAAATAGGGGATATTATCCCAGAACCTACGAATAATATAGAAAAGACCGGACACGTGATCGTCACTGCCGACACTCTTTCTCAGGCCGAAAAAATCTTCGAATCCGTTCTCTCCACCGTGAAATTCGGGAGCGACGAATTGTATTCCATTTCGGAAAAGGAGATTGCCCAAAACGCGAGGGCGAGATTCGGCAAGGAAATCTGTTGGGTTTGCAGGATCTGCGACGGAACGGATTGCGCTTCCGGGGTTCCCGGAATGGGGGGCGTGGGAAGAATGCGTACCTTCCAGGACAATATAAAGGCTTTGGAAGAATATTCCCTATTGCCTAGATATATCCGCGACCATGTTTCCGCTTCCCCCGCTGCGGATTTTTTAGGAACACCGTTGGCATCTTCCTTTATGGCCGCTCCTATGACGGGGGCCATCACGAACATGAACGGTGCGATGGACGAATACACTCTCGCCTACACGTTGTTAGAAGGTTGCCTTGCTTCCGGAACGATCGCCTGGCTCGGGGACGGTGCTAGTCCCGAGAAATATCTGGTCATGCTGGACGCCTTGTCCAAGGTGAACGGAAAAGGGATTTTGATCTGCAAGCCTCGCGAGGACGAGGAACTTTTGAAGGAAAGATTTCGGGAAGCGGAAGAGAGAGGAATACTGGCGCTCGGAATGGACATAGATGCGGTGAATTTCAGAACCATGGTCCAAAAAAAAATCCCTTCCGTCACGAGAAATCGGGATGCTCTGGCTAGAGTAAGATCCTTCACTAAATTGCCTTTCGTTTTGAAGGGGATCATGAGTCCGGAAGACGCGATTCTCGCCGTAGAAATCGGCGCGGATGCGATCGTAGTTTCGAACCATGGAGGACGGGTTTTGGACGATATGCCCGGAACCGCAAGAGTGCTTCCGAAAATCCGCGACGTGGTCGGAAATCGGATTCATGTGTCCGTGGATGGGGGAGTCCGAAGCGGAGAAGACGTATTCAAGATGCATGCGTTAGGGGCGGATACCGTTTTGGTAGGACGACCGATGGCGATTTCCGCAGTAGGGGGAGGGGTCGCCGGCGTGCGTTATTTGATCGGCCAGTATACGGATGGGCTAGTCCAATCCATGAATACGGTAGGAGTTTCGAAAATCGCCGAAATCAAAAAGGAGTTCCTTTTCCGTAAAAAAGAAGAGAATTCGGAAAACTGAATTCCGCGAATCGGTAATAGTTCCAAAGTTCTAAATCCGGGACTAGGAAAGGGATAATTTTCCCTCCTAACAGACCTCTCGGGAGAATCACGTTTCGTTCGGGTGGTGCCTTTTCGTGAATTCGTTAGGAAATTTCTTCCCATTGTTACCGTCGAATATAAACTCGTCCTTTAACAATCGAATCGCTCATTTTTTCGGGGGAAAGCCTTGGATAAAACGGTAAAAGAAGCGGATGCGTTGGGGAAGATTCTCCAAACATTGTTTGCTCGGCTTCCCGTATCCATAGATATTAAAGGACGTTCTTATCCCGTCAAAGTCGTAGGCATTAAAGACAGCCTTTATCTTTTGGTTTCCATTCCGGGAAAATCTTCCAGCGAAAAAACCCGCATATTGTTTTTAACCCATAATTTTCATTTCTTCCACGGAGTATTTACCGTAACGGGTAGAAACGCAAGTAACGGATTGGAATTGCTTCGGGTCCAGGCGGTGAAAGTGAGCGAGGCAAAACGTTCACAAGGAAGGGTCGAGCTGGAAAGCTCCGAAAATGATCCGATTATAATTCATAATGTTATCAATCAGCAACATTTGAGAAAATCCATCGGATTCGTGGATAAGTCCGTGGAAGAGATCATTCAGAGGCACGCGAAGAAGATCAAAGAGTCGTATATGGATTCTTTGGTGTATTTTTCCGACAGAATGGATAACAGATTGCGGATCATGTACAATTTCGAGCAATCGATCTTCGTGATCAATCGGCACGAACGGAGTTCCGGCGGTAGTAATTTCGTACCCATGGAGGAATACCTAAAGCTGATCTCTCTGAATAAGATCGAATCCAGGTTCGCATCCGAGATATGCGTACTGATTCGCTACAAAAATTATACTCCCTTGGGTTATGTTCAAGTGTTGTCCGAGAAATCGATGGACACGGAGGATTATAACAATATCACTCTTTTCTCCGCCGCGATTTCCCGTGACGTGATCAATTCCGGTTTCTTCCAGGAATCCAAGGAAAAATGCGTCGTAGAGGATATCAGCAGAATGGGTTTGGGCTTTTTGCATCCTCAATCCATTTTCTTTTCCCGAAGTTTCGCGGTGGGGGAAACTCTCCTCTTCGACATGCAGATGAATCGGGGGTTGAAAGGGACCTTTCGGGGCGTCATCCGGAGTATCGTCAATACCGATCGGATGTTCCGTGTGGGTTGTCAGTTCTTCAATTTGAACTCTAGGGAAGAACAACTCTTGAATCAATTTGTGGATTCCAAGCTGGGTCCGGAGGGCGGAAAGCAGGCGCCGGGAACCGAGGAAAAGAAACCTCAACCGGGCAAATCGGAAGAATCGACACAAGACTCTTCGGAGCAAGTTTCGGAAACATCGCCCGCCTCTTCGGATCTTGTGGAAGCGTCTACCGGGTTGGCCCACTCGGAACCGGACGGATCCGTAATGGAGGAAATTCCGAACCTAGGATTCGATTCGGGGGAATCCACCTGAACGAGTACGCGCTCCGAACGAGAATCGGAAAGGAGGAGGCGGGAAATCGTTTGGATGTTTTTCTTGCGAAACGTTTCACGTATCTTTCCCGTTCCTACTGGAAACGGAACCTTTCGGCGGGAAAGATCCTTCTGAACGGAAAGGCTGCCAAGCCTTCTCATTTGTTAAGAGAAGGAGAGGAAGTGGAATATCTTCCCGAAGAAACGGAAGAACCTCCCGTCGATTCCCGCTTTACGATTTTGTACGAAGAGGATCGTTTTTTTGCCGTCGGCAAACCCGGAGACCTTCCTGTCCACGCGAGCGGAAAATACAGGAAGAACAATCTCGTGGATCTACTGGAAGCAGACGGTAGATTCGGGAGACCGTATCTAGTCCATCGTCTGGATCGGGAAACCTCCGGAGTCGTACTCTTCGGTAAGGATCCGAAAACCGCGTCCATCCTATCCTCTTTCTTTTCCGATCGTCTCGTATCTAAAACCTATCTGGCCACGGTGGTCGGACGTTTTCCGGATCGGATTCTGGCTCGAGGAGTTCTAGGTCCGGATTCCGGTTCCAAAATTCGAAAGAAGAGGAAGTTTCTTCCGGAGGAAAATCTTCCCTCCAACGTATCGGATACCGAATGGGAGTTTTCCGAAACCTTCTTTCGTAAAGCGGGAGAAGGAATTTGGAACGGGAGAAGGGTTTCGAACGTAATTTGTAGGCCGAAAACCGGAAGATTGCACCAGATCCGTGCCACCTTGTTTTCCCTGGGGTTTCCGCTCGTCGGAGATAAGATGTACGGAGAGGACGAAGACGTTTTTCTGGAATATATCGAAGGAAAAGAACCGGATTTGATCCTTAGATTAGGATGGGATAGGCAAGCTTTGCACGCGCTTTCCTTGAGATTTCCGCATCCTTATCAAAACAGAATATTACGAATTTCGGAACCGATTCCGTCGGAATTCCGTTTATGAATCGGGAGCCTCCCAAAATCGCGATCGCACTCGTTCCTTTCGCCTTTTTGGTTTTGTCTTTGTCGGCGGCGGGTTTTCTATTCGGTCGAGGTATCGCGGAAGGTCCGGCTCAGATCCTTCTGTTTTCTGCGGGAGCCATTTCCGCCGGAATTTCCCGCTTGAGAGGAATCCCTTGGGAGAAATTGGAAGAGACCGTCTTGGATTCGATGCGGAACGTTCTGCAGCCTATCCTAATTCTTTTATTGATCGGAGCATTGATCGGAATCTGGATTCGATCCGGAATCGTGCCCGCCCTGATCGTGTGGGGTTTGGAGCTTCTGCATCCGTCCCTGTTTCTTCCTTCCGCATTGGTTCTTTCCTCGGTCGTTTCTCTTGCCACCGGAAGTTCCTGGTCCACAGCAGGTACGGTAGGCGTGGCTCTTGTCGGAGTCGGCGCCGCATTGGGAATCCCGCTCGGGATGGCGGCGGGGGCGATCGTGTCAGGGGCGTATTTCGGAGATAAACTTTCCCCTTTTTCCGAAACCACAAACCTTGCCTCGTCGATCACGGGAGTGCCTTTATTATCACATATTCGTAATATGGCTCGCACTACGCTTCCCGCTTTTCTGGTCTGTCTGGTCGTTTTTTCCCTTTTAGGTTTCGGTCAGAATATCCAAGAAACGGGTTTTGCAGCCAAGCCGATCGTCGATACGCTTCGTTCCGGTTGGAATATCGGATGGTATTTGCTCATTCCCCCGTTTCTTACTTTTTTGATGATTTACTTTCGGGTTTCGGCGGTGCCGTCCCTTTTTTTGGGGATTTTCTCCGGAGGGGTTCTCGCGGTCCTTTCCCAGCCGGATATGTTCGGAGGAGCGGAGGACTGGAAGCAAGCTGCCGGCGTTGCTTTTCGAAAACTTCTGCTCGCCGCTTCGGAAGGGACGAAGGTAAAAACGGGACAAGTCGTTGTGGACGAGCTTCTCTCCAGAGGAGGGATGTCCTCTATGCTATCGACGGTTTGGTTGATTTTATCCGCTATGTTTTATGCGGGAACCATGGAGGGGGGAGGAATGACCAAGGCGATCGCGGACGGAATCTTGCGGAGGGCAAAAACAAGGGGATCCTTGTTTGCAAGCACTGTCTTCACTTGTTTGGGTACAAACGTTCTATGTGCGGATCAGTACTTGGCCATCGTTGTTCCGGGAAAAATGTTTCATGAAGCATTCGTTAAAAAAGGAATCGATCCACGCAATCTTTCCCGGATCTTAGAGGATTCCGGCACTATGACCTCGGCTCTTGTTCCTTGGAATTCCTGCGGGTCTTTCATGTCGGCGGCCTTAGGAGTTCCCACTGCGGTTTATTTTCCGTTCGCATTTTTGAATTTGCTTTCTCCATTGCTTTCCTTATTCACTGGTTGGACCGGGATCGGTTGGGCAGGGAAATCTTTGCCTGCGACAAAGGAGAAAGAAGTTTCTGAAACGGAAACATAACAATCGGTTGAAAATCAACTTTTAAAAAAAGGTTGTCTCCGCCGGGTTTTTGAGTAGAATTTGTTAAAAATGAGTAAAAGCTCATAAATGAAGTACAAAGAGGAGAACCCATGTCCGTTAGTAGGAAACCGAATCGATTCTTGCCCTGGCTGGGGCTATTCCTGATAGGGATTTTCCTAGGCGGGGCTTTTTCTTCCTGCGGCGGAAAAGAGGGCGAGTCCGAAGGATTTGCACACGTAGTAATGGCGGACAATGCGTTTTCGCCTCCGATGCAGAGGGTTCACAAAGGCGGAGCAGTGGAATTCGTGAATGTAGGGGCCAATCCGCATAACGCGATCGCGATCGATCGTTCCTGGTCCACGGAAAAGAATTACGGAAACCTAGTCATGCCTAGGGGAGCAAAAATCAAAGTGACCTTTCCTAAAGAAGGCGTGTTCCCGTATTTTTGTTCCTTCCATGCGACTCCTGACGGAAAGCGAGGAATGATCGGGGATATCGTCGTAGGGAACGTAGCCTACAACCCTGCCGCAAAAATCGGAAAGACCTGGAAATCCGCGGAGAATTTTTCCGGAACCGTTCGGAAAGTTCCGCAAACGTATCCTACGATCCAGAATGCGGTGGACGCGGCTTCTCCGGGAGATTTGGTCCTGGTTTCCGAAGGAGTATATTATGAAGAAGTGGTGGTTACCACTCCGTCTATCACCATCCGCGGAGTGGATCGGAACAAGGTCGTTCTAGACGGACAATTCCAGAGAGGAAACGGAATCATCGTCGTCGGAGCGAACGGAGTAGCGATCGAGAATATGACGGCTCGGAACGCTACCTTAAACGGCTTCTTTTGGACAGGTGTAAAAGGCTATAGAGGATCCTACTTAACTGCGTATAATAACGGTGATTATGGGCTTTATGCTTTCGATTCCAATGACGGGGTTTTGGAGCATTCGTACGCTTCCGGTTCTCCCGATTCGGGAATCTATGTGGGGCAATGCTATCCTTGTCGTGCGGTTCTTTACGACCTGGTTTCCGAAAACAACGCACTCGGTTATTCCGGGACGAACGCGGGAGGGGATCTTTATATCTTAAGTTCCGTATGGAAGAACAATATCGTAGGATTAGCGCCGAATTCTTTGGACAGGGAATTGCTTCCTCCGGAACGGGAAACCACGATCGTTGCGAATCTGGTTTACGATAATAATAATCTCAAGGCTCCGGCCAAGGCTTTGGAATATCCTTCCTACGGTACCGGAGTGATGATCGCCGGCGGTTTGAGCAACGTCATTAAAAAGAATCTAATCGTGGGGCATGAGAATTTCGGCGTGGCAATCCTGCCGAATCTGGACGAGAACTTTTGGCTTTCCCATAGAAACGTCATCGAAGACAATACCGTGCATTCCTCCGGTTTAGGAGATCTCAGTCTGAACGGTCCTATCAGCGTAGGCAATTGTTTCGATAAAAACCGATTCCAGACTTCCGTTCCGCCTTTATTGGAACAATTTTCCTCCTGCAAGCCCGGCATTCGTTTTCCGGTGGGAGGAGAACTGATGCCGACCTACAATATTCTTTCACTCATGGTGGACGCGACTCTGGGTCGTTTCGTCAGCGGAGATTGGAAGACGCAGCCCGTTCCTCCTCCGCAAGAGAACCTTCCCGGGGGATCCGCCGCTCCTGTGAAACCTGCCGTACATCCTTTCGAAGATTTCCGTTTGGACTTGGAGAAAGTCGTTTTGCCGAAGGAAGCGGAGAAAATTCTGGCCGAGCGGAAACCTAAAATTGGAAACGTGTTGGGAAGTATTTCCGCACCTAGGCCTTTGGACGTTCAGGTTCTATTTTTCCGCTTGTTCGGCTATATCCTTCCCATGCTTCTTTACGTTTGCCTGACTAGCTTGAGTGTCGCCGATCTACTGTCTTATATCCGACCTGGAAAATCGATCCGATTCGGATGGTTGGCTTTCGTGGTCCTAATTCCGTATTTCGGCGGTGCGTGTTATCTAGGTTTCGCGAAAACGGATATTCCGAAATGGCAGAGATTTTCCCTTCTTCTTACCGGTTTCGGTTTTAGTCTCGGCTTCTTGGCGGTTGTCGCCGGGATTATCGTGGGAAATGTGGGCGGGTGAGGTCTCTGCGTTTGTGTGTGAGCAATTTGAAGTACATTAGGAGATTTTTATGAATACGAACGGAATTTACGAACCCGGATTTATCGTCCTTCTTTTCAACTTTTACGGATATTATATTCCCTATATTCTATTTGCATTATGGGCCCCCCTTGCCCTGGTGGACTTGGCGAAGCGGGAAGATGTGACTCCGAAACAAGGAAGTCTCTGGACGGCAGCCATCGTCCTGGTTCCGTTATTCGGGGCAGGCGCGTATCATATTTTCGGAGGATCCAAAATCCCTTCCTGGGCCAGAAACTCTCTGGTTTACGGGGGAGCGGCTGTCCTCGCTTTAGTGATCGTAATTTCTTCCATATCTCGATTTTAATCTAGGGACTGCGGTGAATCGAAAGCAATTTCTGCGTTGGATCGGACTGGGGGGCGCGGGTTTAGCGGCGGGTCTGGGAATCTCCAAAATTAAGTCCAAGCCAGGAGAAGACTCCTTTGCTTTCTGTAGGACATCGTCCGGTGCAGATCCGGCCTCGTCTCGACCGAACACCTCTGTCCGGGTTCCGGGTTCCATCGGAGGAAATTCGTACGGGAGCATGGTGCATCCTCCCAATCTGATCGGATCCGATTTTTTATCCAGAATGGAATTGCATTCCTCTTTGCCTTCTGCACCGAGCGGCTCCATTTTTAAAACGGAAATCAATATCATAGAAATGCCTTTGATGGTAGCCCACGAGACCTTCGTCAACGCATGGACTTTCGACGGGATCGTTCCCGGAAAAGTTTTACGGGCCAGAGAAGGTCAGAGAATGGAAATCCTTTTCAGAAACCATTCCAATCATCCGCATTCCATTCATTTTCACGGATCTCATGATCCGCAAGAAGACGGTTGGGAACCCGTCGTTCCAGGCGGAGAGAGACTATACAAGATCCAAGCGGGGCCGGTGGGATTTCATCCTTATCATTGTCATGTTCCTCCTTTGGCGAGTCACATGTCCAAAGGACTTTACGGAGGCTTTATCGTGGATCCACCGGGAGGTCGCCCTCCGGCATTGGAGTATATGCTGGTGCTTTCAGGATGGGATCTGAAAGAAACGGGACAGAACGATATATATACCTGGAACGGAGTCGCCGGCTTTTACGATCGCTTTCCCATTAAGGTTCCCGTAGGGAAGAAAGTGAGATTGTACATTGCGAACATGACCGAGTACGATCCGATCGCCTCTTTTCATCTGCATTCCCAGACTTTCGACGTCTTCAGAACGGGAACGAGATTGACTCCCGACGAACATACGGATGTGGTCACCCTCGGACAAACGGAAAGAGTGATCGTGGAATTTACCTTAACGAAAAGAGGGCGGTATATGTTTCACCCTCACCAAACCAAAATGGCGGACCGGGGGGCGATGGGCTGGATCGTCGCAGTATAACGGTTCCATAAACTCGGGAGAAATGAAAATGCAATCTCAAACAGGTTATTTTAAGATACTGATCGGCGTTGCGATCGTGGCGGTCGGAATCGGGGTAGGATTCCTCCCTTCCTATTTAGAAAAAAGGAAGGGATTTGCCAGTGAAGAGCCGGTGATCGAATGGAAAACGTCAATATTAAAGAATTCTAAAGGAATCGAAACCAGACTTTCCGGATTGGAGGGAGACGTTTTTCTCGTTTACTTCGGTTTTGCGCATTGTCCGGACCTTTGCCCTCTCGCGCTCGAGGAAATGGGCAGGGCGTACAAGCTTTTAGGTCGAGATTCGGCACGGATCGTTCCCGTATTCGTTTCCATAGACCCGGAAAGAGACACTCCGGAAGTTCTGGAAAAATATGCGGAAGGTTTTCCCGATCACGCTTTGAAGGCGTTTACCGGCGGAAAAAATCAGATCGAAGCTCTGCAAAGAGGATTCGGCGTGGTTTCTAAAAAGGTTCCTCTGTCGGACGGTACGATGGGCGGATACGGAGTGGACCATACGTTATTGCTGTATTTAGTGGATCGAAAGGGGAATATTCTCTCCGCGTATCCTACAGGGACGAGTCCGGAAGAACTTGCAAAAGGGATTGCGAATTGGCTTAGAACCATCTAAACGATTTGCCAAAGACCCGTAAGCGGGAAAGTCTCCGGATTCTTGTCGCATCGTTCTCGTTCTGAAAGTGGACGAAGGGAACAGAAGGTAAAAAAAATCCCGGAGAAGGAATTCCCCGGGCGATTCAGGACTGTCGTCTTTTTTCGTTCGGTTTGATGGAAAAGTTCCTAGTCTACTTGCACCTCGATCTTTTTACTTGCAGGTTTTCTGCGGGGAAGGGTGACCTTCAGGATTCCGTTTTTGAATGTAGCGGAAATTTTCTCCTCTTCCAGTTGTTCCGAGACGGCGAAACTTCTTCGGAAATCTCCGGTTCCGTACTCGGAATACCTCAATTCTCCGCGTACCGTAGGTTGGGTCGTTTTTGCTTCGATACGAAGTTCGTCCTTTTCTAGACTGATCTCAAGATCGGTTTCTTTGACTCCGGGTAGATCCAATAAGAGAACGTATTTCTCCTCGTCGGAATATATGTCCGCGGCCGGAGTCAGTCTCGGTCGAACCGTCCGTTCCCGGTTCGCTTCTTCCGTTTGACTTGTTTCCGGATTCTTATTTAGGGTTTTTGAAAGTTCTAAAATGCTCATTCGGTTTTCTCCTTCGCGGTCCTAAGAGTTTAGGCTTCTATTTTGATTTTTCTGGGTTTTTCGTTTTCCTGGATCGGCAAAACCAGGGTTAGAATCCCGTCTTTGACTGTGGCTTGTACTCTTTCCGAATCAACGGCCAGAGGTAATTCCAAGGTTCTTTTAAATTTTCCTTTGGAACGTTCCAATCTTCTCGGCTTTAACGAATCCACATCGGGTTCCTTACTTTCCCCTTGGATCGTCAATAAATTATGCGCGACAGTGACCTCTAGGTCTTCCGAAGTCAAACCCGGAATTTCCGCGGTAACGGTGATTTGGTCCTGGTTCGAATATACGTTCAGAGTGGGAAATGTGCGGTTTCCTTCCCAAACCGGCTCGAATAGATTGTGAATCCTATTTTGCATCCTGCGCACTTCTTGGTAAAAATCGACTTGGTGCCTCATTTTGGTTGTCCTCACTTGTTTTAGCACTTATATAGATAGAGTGCTAATTTTGAAAAAAGGTTCAATTTTTTTGTGAAAAATTGGCACTCTTATTTTAAAAGTGCCAGATTTCTACTTGGAGGGACGGGGCGCTGTTTGGTGGGAATGTGGGGAGGTGAAGTTTTTAGGAGAGGCCCCACCCTTACTGGGCGGGGGCTGGAGCGGAGCGGCGGGGTTTTCCGGCTCTCATTTCACAAAATTCCCGGTTTTACAATTCCTTTTTGGAAGAAAAGTTTTGTAGGAGCTCCTACAGGCCCGGACTTTTCTGAGGGGAATTGAAATGCTGGGGTTCTTTCTGCCATTTCGTCCCCAGGCATTCGTTCAATTCTTGAACAAAATTCTTGACAGACCTACTTGCGGCGATTTACTGGATTCGATTTTAAGGCATTGTGACCCAAGGGGCGAAGCTATATAGAGCGCCTCGATTTCTTCCCGATTCCCGATCGTATTTCCCATGAATGACGAGCTCAGGCATAAAATCCTGAAATTGATCGAAGATCGCCCTGATTTTAACCAGCGCGATCTGGCCAACACCTTAGGCATCAGCCTCGGGAAGACGAACTATTGCCTCAAAGCTCTCTTGGAGAAGGGTTGGATCAAGGCGAAAAACTTCAAGAACAGTAAAAACAAACTGGCATACGCTTATATTCTGACTCCGGCAGGGCTGGAGGAAAAAATCAAGTTAACGCTTACCTATTACTCCATCAAAAAGCGCGAATACGAGGAACTCAAGCAGGAGTTGGAAAAGATGGGAATCGGTGAGGAGAGGCTTTCGGAGGGGCACGAGTCGGTCTGACACGGATTCGACCTATCAATGCTAAGTCCTGTCGATTTATTTTGAAAGATGGAAAAACGAATGTTTGATAAAATTGCAAACAAATACAAAACACAAGATTCAGTAAATAGGGATTGGGATCTAATCATTCGTCCGAAGGAAGGCTTATTTGCCCTCCATCTAGGCGATTTATTGCGTTATAAAGATCTAATATTTTTATTCGTTAAGCGGGATTTTGTATCTTTATATAAGCAAACTATTCTGGGTCCGGTTTGGTATATCATACAGCCTTTGGCCTCTTCGATAATTTTTACGATTATTTTTGGGAAAATTGCAAATGTCCCGACGGACGGAATTCCGCACTTTATTTTTTATCTTTCAGGAACGGTTCTTTGGGGATATTTTTCGGATTGTTTGATTAATACTTCGAATACTTTTGTATCAAATGCGGGAATCTTTAGTAAGGTATATTTTCCGAGATTAGCCGTTCCGGTTTCAATAATTTTTAGCAGTTTAATCAAATTTTCGATTCAGTTTACGTTGTTTATCCTGTTTTATATCTACTATATTTCCGAAGGCGCGGATTTGTCTTTGCAGTGGAGCGTGCTGTTGTTTCCTATTTTCATATTTCAAATTGCGCTTTTGGGGTTAGGCTTTGGGATCATCGTATCTTCAATGACGACCAAATATCGCGATTTGTCTCTTCTTGTAAATTTTGGGGTTCAACTCGCGATGTATGCCACTCCGGTAGTTTATCCGCTATCGATTGTACCGGAAAAGTTCAAAGTTTTCTATAATTTGAATCCGATGGCTAGTATCATCGAAAACTTCCGTTTTTCTTTTTTGGGGACGGGATATTTTGATTCGTATGCTTGGACCCAGAGCTGGATTATCACATTAGTCGTGTTTTTTATCGGTGTTATTGCGTTCTCTAAGGTGGAAAGGGACTTCGTCGATACCGTTTGAATCGGCTGATTTTGAGGCGTATTTTTGCAGTTTATTTTTATACTAAAGGGAACTTAAATGCTGAATGATTTATCTATTCTAGTGACCGGAGGAACGGGCTCTTTCGGAAAAAAATTTATACAGACCGTCTTGGCTAAATATCCGAATTTAAAACGATTAGTGGTCTTTTCAAGGGACGAATTGAAGCAATTCGAGATGCAGCAGGAAATTTCAGAGATAGGGAACCCGCAGATCAGATACTTCATTGGAGATATCAGGGACAAAGCGAGATTAATGAGGGCAATGGAAGGAATTAACGTCGTTATTCATGCTGCCGCTTTAAAGCAAGTTCCGGCCGCGGAGTATAACCCTTTTGAAGCCATAAAGACCAATATTTTGGGTTCTCAAAACGTAATTGATGCTGCCATAGATTCGGGAGTTAAGCAGGTTGTTGCACTAAGCACAGATAAGGCTGCCGCTCCGATTAACCTGTATGGGGCCACGAAGCTTTGTTCTGATAAACTTTTTGTAGCGGCCAATAATTATAGAGGAAAGCACGATATACGTTTTTCTGTGGTTCGGTACGGAAACGTTATGGGAAGCCGAGGAAGCGTGATTCCATTCTTTTTGAAGAAAAGATCAGAAGGAATTTTACCAATTACGGATGAGCGCATGACCCGGTTTAATATAACCTTGGAAGAAGGAGTGGATCTGGTCTTATATGCTTTGGAAAATATGTGGGGAGGAGAAATTTTCGTACCTAAAATCCCAAGCTACAATATAAAAGTCGTCGCAGAAGCCATTGGACCTAATTGCGAAATGAAGGTCGTAGGGATCCGCCCCGGCGAAAAATTACATGAAGAAATGATAACTGAAACCGATGGGATGAATACGATCGAGTTTAAAGATTATTTTGTAATTCTTCCATCCGTGGAACTTTGGAATGTGAGCGAGTTCAAGAAAAAATTCAATGGTGGTTTTTGCCCTAAAGATTTTCGCTATAGTAGCGGACTTAATTCGGATTGGCTTTCCGTCGAGCAGATCCGAAAGCTGATCGTGGAAAACGTGGACCCGTCCTTTCGAGTATGATTCCCTACGGTCGTCAAAACATTGATCAAGCCGATATTGATTCTGTAGTCGAGGTTCTGAAATCCGATTTTATTACACAGGGACCCGCCATTGAATCTTTTGAAAATGCTGTATCTGCATACTGCAGCTCTTCTTACGCTGTCGCAGTATCAAATGCAACAGGCGCACTTCATATAGCATGTTTAGCTCTGGGAATTGGGCAAGGCGACGAAGTTTGGACCTCTCCAAATACATTTGTCGCTTCTGCGAACTGTGCTTTGTACTGCGGTGCTAATATCGATTTTGTCGATATAAACCCAAAAACGT
The DNA here is from genome assembly GCF_004769195.1 of Leptospira fletcheri. Taxonomy (NCBI): domain Bacteria; kingdom Pseudomonadati; phylum Spirochaetota; class Leptospiria; order Leptospirales; family Leptospiraceae; genus Leptospira; species Leptospira fletcheri. The sequence goes on along the minus strand of NZ_RQET01000008.1, from coordinate 125,397 downwards.
ATAATATGGATATCGATTCTCTCGTCAGTAAGCTTAAGCTGGCTGAGAAAAAGAATCGATTGCCCAAAGTAGTGATTCCCGTTCATTTTGCGGGACAATCCTGCGACATGAAGTCGATTTACGATTTAAGTAAGATATATGGCTTTAAGATTATTGAGGATGCGTCCCATGCGGTAGGTGGAAAATATGCGGGGCAGCGTATAGGGAATTGTCTGTATTCGAATGCCACCGTTTTTAGCTTCCATCCCGTTAAGATTATCACGACAGGAGAGGGAGGAATGTTGACGACAAACGATAATTCGTTGTTCGAAAAGTTCCAGTTGCTAAGATCGCATGGAATCACTAGAAATCCGAAGCGAATGACGTCGGAGTCGGTCGGGGCCGGCGCTTGGTATTATCAGCAAACGGAATTGGGTTTTAATTATAGGATGACCGATATCCAGGCTGCCCTAGGGGCGAGTCAGCTTAAGAGATTGGATCAATTTATTAGTAGACGTAAGGAGATCGCCGATAATTACACACGGCTTTTGAAAGGTCTCCCAATTATCACTCCGTTTCAAGATCCAAAATCGGAATCGGCTTTTCATTTGTACCCGATACGTCTGATTCCCGGGTCGACTAAAATAAATAGAAAGCAGCTCTTCGAGCACCTTCGCTCTTGCGGCATAGGAGTGCAGGTTCATTACATACCGGTGCACACTCAGCCCTATTATCAGAAACTAGGTTTTCGTATAGGCGATTTTCCTGAGGCCGAAAAATACTACGAATCTGTCCTAAGTCTTCCTATGTTTTACGATTTAACGGATGAGCAGCAAGAATACGTAGTTAAGACTATAAAGGATATTCTCTCCTAATTCTGATGAAGACGGCTTTTATTGTTCAAGCAAGAATGACATCTACTCGTCTTCCAGGAAAGATACTCAAGAAAGTTATAGATAAAACACTACTAGAGTATCAGATAGAACGGTTACAGCGGGTCCGACTCGTAGACGGGATTATCATTGCGACTACTACGAACGAATCCGATCAGCCGGTTGTCGATCTTTGCGAACGGATGAATATCCCTTATTATAGAGGATCTGAATCGGACGTTCTTTCGAGGTATTACGAAGCCGCTACTCAATTCGGAGTTGAAAATATAATTCGAGTCACTTCGGACTGTCCGATTATAGATCCAGAGATTCTATCCGAGATTGTTCAGTCCTATTTTATGTATCAAAAAAGCGGAGTCGATTACGTATCGAATACGCTTGAGAGAAGTTTTCCGAGAGGAATGGACGCGGAAATTTTCTCTTATAAGACTTTATCTGCGGCCCATCGAGCGGCGTTTGATCCTTCCGATAGGGAGCACGTCACTCCATATATATATAAGAACCCTTCGCTTTTCTCTCTCCGAAGCGTGATCAATTCGATTGATGAAAGTTCATTCAGGCTTACGGTGGATACTCAAGAGGATTACGAACTTATCAAGATTATAATCGAAACTTTATACCCGGAAAATCCCGAATTTGGAGTAAAACAAGTAATTGAATTTCTGAATAAAAATCCGGAATATATTAAGATTAACGAACATATTGCGCAAAAGAAATTATAAGGGGCAATGAATGATTAAATACTGTAAAAAATGTGTTATGCCCGATACGAAGCCGAATCTCTATCTAGATGAAGCTGGAGTTTGTAACGCTTGTAGAAGTTATGAAAATCGTAAGGAAGTAAATTGGGTAGAGCGAAGAGAGAGCTTAATGCTTCTGCTTGATAAATATCGCTCTAAGGATCGCTCTAATTGGGATTGCATTGTTCCGGTAAGTGGTGGAAAAGACAGTACGTTTCAGGTGGTCAGGTTGTTACAACTTGGTATGAATCCTCTTTGTGTGACGGCTTCGACTTGCGATTTGACGGAGGTTGGCAGAAAGAATATTGAAAATATCAAGAAGTTAGGGGTGGATTATCTTGAATTTTCACCGAATCCTTTAGTTAGAGCCAAATTGAATTATATAGGTTTAACGAGGGTTGGGGATATTTCTTGGCCGGAACACGTAAGTATTTTTACCATTCCCGTAAGGGTTGCAGTTCAATATAATATTCCGTTAATTATATGGGGTGAGAATTCCCAGAATGAGTATGGGGGCCCTGCGGCCGATTCGGAGAGAAGCATCCTTGATCGAAGATGGCTGGAAGAATTTGGAGGGCTCTTGGGATTGAGAGTTTCGGATCTCCCAGGTGTTGAAGATATTTCGCAGAAAGATTTGATCCCTTATACCTATCCGAGCGACGAAGAGCTGAAACGTGTTGGAGTAACTGGGTTGTTTTTGGGATATTATCTGCCTTGGGACGGTTATTCAAATTCACTCTTAGCTCAAGCACATGGATTTCAAACTTGGTATAAGATAACCGAGGGCTCGATCGTTAATTACGAAAATTTGGACAATTACCAGACAGCAATTCATGAATTTTTTAAATTTATTAAATTTGGATTCGGAAGAGCCAGTGACCACGCTTCTCTGCATATTCGTAGAGGAAGGTTGACTCGTGAGGATGGAATATATTTAGTTAAGAAGCAGGATGGTAAATTCCCTTGGACGTATCTCGATAAACAGCTTTCAGAGATTCTTCGTCCGCTTGGAATGACGGTGGAAGAATTTGTAAGGGTAGCGGATAAGTTTACGAATAAGAAATTATTTGTTAAGGATTCCCGTGGAAATCTTGTGAAAGATAAGGATTTTAACCTTACAAAAATAAATTACGACAACTGATTATACGGGGTCAAGTTGTATGAGTGTAGCGATAATAGATTATGGAATGGGGAATTTGTCCTCGGTGTTGAGGGCCTTTCAAGAATGCGGTGCAGAGGCCGAAATAACGGACAACCCTTTGGATCTGAAAAAAGCGACTCATATTGTGCTTCCTGGGGTTGGCGCCTTTCCTGACGGGATCGAGAATATAAAGGAAAGAAAATTTGATATAGCTATAAAGGATGCAGTTTCAGAGGGAGTTCCGCTTATTGGAATCTGCCTCGGGATGCAACTACTTGCAGATATTGGCTACGAAGTTCGTAAAAGCGAAGGATTAGGCTTAATCCCGGGCGAAATAAAAAGATTGGATGAGTTCGATGATTTACGAATTCCTCATGTTGGTTGGAATGAAGTCGCCTACAAAAAGGGCGACGATCTTTTTTCGAATATACCGGAAAATTCGGATTTTTATTTCGTCCATAGCTACTACTTTCAGCCGGCTTCAGATGATGTCGTAGTCGGTATTACGCCTTACGGTAAGGGTTTTACATCTGTACTTCGCAAGGGAAACGTCATGGGGGTTCAGTTTCATCCCGAGAAGAGTAGCCAATTAGGATTTCGGATCATTCAAAACTTTCTTAATATTTCCTAGTAAAGTCGATCGAATTATATGCTAAAAGTTAGAGTAATTCCAACTCTTCTGATGAAGAACGTGGGTCTGGTTAAAGGAGTTCGATTCAATAGCTGGAGAAGAGTCGATACGGTCTTACCAGCAATTAAAGTCTACAATATGCGAGAGGTGGACGAGTTGATCGTACTGGATATTTCCGCTACAAGGGAAGGCAGAGATCTAGATTATGAATCCGTATCCGAATTTTCGGGAGAATGTTTCGTTCCGTTAACCGTAGGCGGCGGGATTAAGAGCGTAATCGATATTCGAAAAGCATTGCTCGCCGGAGCCGACAAGGTTTGCATTAATTCCGCCGCCTATGAAAATCCAAAACTTATTACTGAAGCGTCTGAAAAATTCGGTTCCCAATGCATAGTGGGAAGTATAGATTTTATGGAAGAGTCCCCAGGTCATTATGTTTGTTACGCTAATTCTGGAAGCAAGAAGATAGATGTAGACCCAGTTTCTTGGGCCAAGGAGTTGGAACGGTTGGGAGCCGGAGAATTAATTGTGACTTCTATCGATCGGGACGGAACAATGACCGGTTACGATCTAACCATATTAAAAGCAATATCGGATTCCGTCAAAATTCCCGTTATTGCATCCGGCGGTGCGGGAAGTTATGGAGACATGCTCAGCGCAATTCGGGAAGGTCACTCGTCCGCTGTGGCTGCTGCGAGCATATTTCATTTCACAGAGCAAACTCCTTTGGAAGCCAAGAAATTTTTGGCGTCGAATGGCGTTCCTGTCAGGAAATTTCGGATTCTCTAAATTCGCATGTTTGCGACTTTCCTAACTGAAGGTACTTCACAAACCGGATACGGACATTTAGCGCGAGTGAAAGCGCTTTACCAAGCCGCCGAATCGCTTCGTTTGGAGTGTTTGTTCGTGTGCGATTCGGACCGTGGTGGAGCATCTTATCTTGAAGGAATAAATTCTGCTATTTGCGATTGGAAAGTTTCAATTCCGGGAAAGGTGGCCGATTTTTTAAAGAGAACAAATATTATTATTTTCGATAGCTATTTGGCAGATAGAGAGGTTTTTTCTAGAGTTAAATCGATCTCGAATATTGGCGCGAAGCTGGCTTATATCGATGATTTTGCTCGATTGAATTATCCGGACGGAATTATAATCAATTATTCGATTGGTTCTGATCTTGAGTTATATCAAGGGCAATCAGGAAAAAAATCGTATCTTCTCGGCCCTAAATACGCACTACTTTCACAAGAATATTGGGAGAATTCAAGCTCTTATGAGTGCTCTAAGGAAATTCAAAACATTTTGCTAACTTTTGGCGGAGTTGATCGCGAGAATTTGACAGAACGAATTTCAGATTCGTTAACTCGCGAATTTCCGGATTTGTCCTTAAGTTTGATTATCGGGTCTGGAAATAGCGTTTTTCGTGCTGATCATTTTAAGGATAAGAATGTGTCCGTGTATTCTGGGATATCTGCTTCTAAGATGAAAGAATTATTTCAAAAAACAGATCTTTGTATAACGGCCGGAGGTCATACTACTTATGAAATTGCTTCAGTTGGAACTCCGATGATCGTAATAGCTACTGCGGAAAATCAGAAGATAAATACAAGAGGCTGGGGTTTATTGGGAGTGCCTACTATGCACGGCGGCGAAGTCGGCTTGTTGGAGAAGATTTCTGCTTCGATACGCATATATAAATCTTATGAAAAGAGAATTTCTCAGCGTTCTTGTCTACATCAAACGGTGAATGCCAAGGGGGCGGTTCGTGTTATGGAATCGCTCGCTTTTGAGTAAATGCAGGACATTATTTTAAGAAAAGCTGATATATCGCATATCCGAGACGTATTTGATCTATCCAACGATCCGATTGTGAGGGAGAATAGTCTGAATCCCTCCTTCATCGAATGGGGTGAACATGAAAAATGGTTTACATCGAAAATTCAGGATCCGGAAAGTCTGTTCTTGATCGTAACCAATCAAGCCGGAACGTTTTTGGGACAGGTACGTTTTCAAGCGGAAGATTTGGAAAACGCCGTCATTAGCATTAGCTTAGTTGCCGCTATGAGGGGCCTGTCGTTTGCGTCCCTTATTTTGGAGGAGGCATGCAGAATCTATAAAAATGAAAATTTTCGGAAAAAATACGTCTTTGCGCAAATAAATAAATCAAATATTCCCTCGATCAAATCTTTTGCTAAAGCATTGTTCGTTTACGATTCTGACTTTGAATATAATAATAAAATGTATATACTGATGAAAAAAACGATATGATATTAAAGGTTTAATTCAGTGAAAGAGATTCAAATCGGATCAAAATTAATTGGGGACCCAAATCCGTGTTTTATCATTGCGGAACTTTCGGCCAATCATAATCAAGATTTTCAATTGGCGGTAGAAACTTTATACGCGATGAAGGAGTCGGGTGCAGATTGCGTAAAATTGCAGACCTATACTCCCGATACTATTACTTTAAAATCTGAAGCAGAATGGTTTAAGATCCAAAAAGGAACGATTTGGGATGGTAAGACTCTCTATGATTTATATTCCGAAGCCTATACTCCATGGGACTGGCAACCCAAATTAAAAGAAATTGCGGAGTCGTTAGGATTAGAAATCTTTTCTTCTCCTTTTGATAAAAGTTCAGTCGATTTTTTGGAGACATTGAACGTTCCAGCATACAAAATTGCCTCCTTTGAAATCACCGATATTCCGCTGATCCGATATGTTGCAAGTAAGGGCAAGCCGATTATTATATCCTCTGGGATTGCCCGTATCGAAGATATCGATCTGGCAGTAAGGACGTGTAGAGAGATGGAAAATGAGCAAATCATAATTTTGAAATGTACATCTTCCTATCCTGCCCCTTATGAGGAGGCAAATTTACGTACTATTCCGAACTTGTCCGAAACTTTCGGTGTTATTTCAGGGCTTTCCGATCATACAGAAGGATGGTCGGTTCCGGTTGCTGCAGTCGCTCTAGGCGCAAAAGTTATAGAAAAGCATTTCATACTGGATCGAAATTTAGGCGGTCCGGATTCTTCTTTTTCGATGGAGCCGAAAGAATTCAAGACGATGGTGAATGCGGTAAGACAAGCTGAGAAATCACTTGGAGTTATAAATTATGATTTGTCAGAATCAGTAAAGAAAAGCAGGGAATTTTCCCGTTCCTTATTTATCGTAAAAGATATAAAAATTGGCGAAATGTTTACTGAAGAAAACGTTCGTTCTATACGTCCCGGTTTTGGGTTGCACCCGAAATATTTAGATAAGGTTCTCGGAAAGGTCTCAACGGGAGATTTGAAGGCCGGAACTCCCTTAGATTATTCTATGATAAAAGGTTTGTGATGATTGTCATTAAGGCGGAGTCGATATCCAAAAAATATACTTTGGGAGCGATTGGAACTGGATCGTTCCAAAGAGATTTTCAGAGTTGGTGGGCTAAGATTCGAAAAAAAGAAGATCCGAACGAAATTATTTTGGAGGATCATGAGTATAGACCCGAAACATCGCGAGAACAAAATTCCACTTTTTGGGCCTTACAAAATATCAATATGGAAATCGAAAAGGGGGACCGTGTAGGTATAATCGGCCGCAACGGCGCAGGTAAATCTACTTTTTTAAAACTCCTTTCCCGAATAACTGCCCCAACATTAGGTGAAATTAAAGTAAGAGGTAGAATTACTAGTTTATTAGAAGTAGGCACCGGTTTTCATCCCGAATTGTCAGGGAGAGAAAACATTTATCTTAACGGCGCTATTTTAGGGATGTCAAAGAATGAGACAAAATCGAAAATTGAAGAGATTATCGATTTCGCGGAAATAGGGCAATTTATTGATACGCCGGTAAAACGTTATTCTAGCGGAATGTATGTCCGTCTGGCTTTTTCCGTCGCTGTACACTTACAGTCGGAGATACTAATTCTAGATGAGATACTTGCGGTAGGGGACACTAAATTCCAGAAAAAATGCATGCAAAAAATTTCCGAAGTAGGAGGGCAGGGGCGCACGATTCTTTTTGTAAGTCATAATTTGAATTCAATTTTGGTCTTATGCAATAAAGTCGCGCACTTACGAGCCGGTAAACTAGTTGAGTTTGGCGAAACTCAACTAGTAGTGAACAATTACTTGGATTCGTTAGCGGATTCGCAATTGGAGTCTATTATTCGTAGTTTCGACGGGAATCTCATTATTAAAAGAGTTAGATTCATGGATAGCAAGGAAAAAATACAAAATATATTTCCAATGCTCAGTGATCTTTGTGTTGAGATTTCCTATGAAGCTTTAGCCGATCTGGGGACGATTACCTTTAGTGTGGGAGTTTCTGGCGCCTCCGGTTCCTTGTTTATGGGGAGTATGCTTTACGACGCTTCCCGCCCTAATATTAAAAAAGGATCCGGAACTCTCAGATGTATATTTAAGAAAATGCCTCTTATGCCTGGGCAAATGTACTCTGTCTTTCTTGCAATCAGAGGAATCGACTACGAGACTCCTCTTACCGGAACTATAGACGTAGGTAGTTTTGCCGTCGAAGGGGATTTAGCATCGATCAGATACGACGGACCTCTGGCCAAACAAACCGCAAAAGTCTCGGGTCCGATTATCATGGACTATAAATGGGAGCATGCGAGATGAATGTCGGATTATCCAAAGGATTGTTTTTAGTCGGCGCGTATAGGAGATTTGGATTTAATGCGGAAGTATTACTTAGAAATACTATGAGAAATCCTGCAGATCCGCTTGCTACGGAAAAAGGGAAGGGAGTCAATTTCGGAGTAGAAATCTTCGATTACGAAGGAAGCTGTCTTTATTCGGAACCGTCTTACGGAAAAATTGAGTTCAATTCCTATGTGAGTCTTAAAGTAAGCGATCTTTTATCCGGAGATAACAAAGAGAAAGTTGAATTATTAGTTGTAATACCCGAGATATCCACGGGAGAAAATATATGGTTCGAACAAGAGCACGAAATCATATATTCTAGTCAGAAAACTAAATCATTACCTTCCGTGATCTATGACCAATTGCCTCTTCGAGTAATTGATGAATACGCTCCTATCATTCTATTAAATCATAAAATATATATATCAAAGGAACTGAATTCGGTTATCGCTTTAGCGAATTACAGGGGAAAGGAAAACATTCCTCCTCGGCTGCAAACCATGGAGTTGAATTTTTTTGATGAAAAGGGAAAACTGATTTTGAGAAAAAAGACATCTTTGCCGTATAATTCTTGCTCGTATATAGATGTAAAAATGGAGATCGGTCATAAGTTAAATCTCACGGATTCTCCCATCTTGATTACTATGACCGCAAGAGGGGGAAATAGTCTTTTTGCTATCGAAACGATGACCTTAAATGAAAAGATTGGGACGGCGGCGTTAGAGCATTCCCTTGCACCTACTTATTTTGTTAGTCAAAATATGCGAGAGGTCCGTGAAAAGGCTTTGCTGTATTAAATCAGAGAGGTAAGGGACAATGAACGTCATTAAAGCATTACTTAGACCGATCTATAGATTTTATTTGAATTTTAGAGAAAGTAAAAACGCCAACCTAAATGCCCCCGTTACCCAAATATTCATCAATGATGAGAAAAGAAAGACCAACTTTTCGATCACAAATTACCCTTCATTTCTCTTACCTAAGTTAATTGGAAGTATTTGGTATGAGATTTCCTTGAGTGACCAGGAAGGAAATCTTCTGTTTTCCAAGGATGTAAAATTGCCTAAGTACGGTAGTTTGAACGTTGACATAGCGGCGATTTACTCGGGGCCGCTACCGCCGCGCGGTCTTTTTTACGCGAATTTGAAGGCTTCGAGATTATCTTTCATTCAAAAATATTATCTTCGAAGATTAGGTAAATTAACTTCGCATTTTTATACTTTCTATCATTCCTCCGGCTATGAATCGTTAGCCATGGTGCATCCGCAAACCGTAGCTCCGGTTCCGATATCGGGTCCAAAGTCTAATTTTTGGTACTCCCAGTTTTTACTCAAAGTCCAGGCAATTTCAGCTCTCGAACTGTTTCAAATGAATCCGAGTCAACGGGCGGAGAAATTAAAGATTATCGTAATGAATATGTTAGGAGAAGAAGTCGTCTCTTCGGAAGAATTGGTGCCCGCTCTTGGGGTCCGGAGAGTTGTATTCGATCAAATGCAATTAGGTAATAACGAATACGTATATATCGCTTCCGATACCCTGAGAGGGAATGAAAAACCGATTCTTTTCTCGCATTACTCTGACGGGACATACACAGCCCTTCATACTTGATGATAACAACTGGCGGTTTTAAATCGAACTTTTGTCGTATTCTAACGAAAGAATCTTTAAATTAACCAACCGTTTGAAGTTTTGAATATTCGAATATTTATATAGAAGTAGTAAATGAATTTGGATATATCTAAATATACCGACGAACAAGGCCGCGATTTTTTTTACATTTTTAGGAAAAAACCTGGAGTCCGAACTTTGGTAATTCATTTTACCGCGTTCTTTGGAGACTGGGGCGATCGGAAAGAATACAAGGAGAATTATCAAGGATATTTCCATCGCTTAAAAATGCTAGGGGATCAGAGAGAGTTCAATTCGTTGTTTCTTTGCGATCAATTTGGTTTTACAAAGAATGGAACTTATTATACTGGCGAGCACGGGGATTTTTTCGTAGAGCGCGCAATGCTCAAGATGATTCAATCTATCCTAAATGAAAACGGAATAAGCAATCAAGATTTGATTACGATCGGTTCTTCGATGGGAGCGACTGCGGCCCTGAAATTCGGTTTGATTTTCAATGCGAAAGGAATTGTCTGCATTAGCCCACATATCGACTTGGATATATGTGCCGAAAAACAGGGGCGTTACAAACATGTTGCATTTATTTGCCCCGATGGTGATCCAATGTCGGAAAACAATTTCAAGTATACAAGACAGGTGGCCCGCTTGCTGAACGAGTGGAATCGCGCCAAAAATTTACCAATACTATTCATACATTCATGTGAAGACGATTATGGAGTTCATGCTGAACAGGTGATTCCGATCGTTGATCGGTGGAAATCTCTTGGCGGAAACGTATATGCGGATTTCAGACCTACCGGCGGGCATGGTAGTGACTATTGTACGAAACCTGTAATTTTGGATGTTATTCAGAAGATGATAAAAAAAAGAGAAATTCGTCCGAAAGAATATCTTTCCTATAAATACTTACCGGAAGTGGAAAAAAATTACAGAAATAAGATGCTATTCCTTCTTCGATCGGTTTTGTCAAAATTACGTCTGCTTTCGCTTGTTCGAAAGATTCGGTCGCGCTTTCGCGATTGGAATTAATCGGCCGTTTTAAGTATAGTTTATAAATAATTTTTAATGCTTTTTTGGTTGAGTCGATGCGTATAATCGTCAACGGATTCCATAAGCCTCAATATTTCCCTATTATATCCTTCCTTGTGGATTTTGTCGGAGCGGAAGTCTGTCATATTATTTATGAGGAAGAAAAGATTCCCTTACGAGTCGAAACGAAATATTATGCATGCGCTGTTCTTTCGCATGAGTATATTTATGAGCCTCTTGGCGTGGAGCTTTTACCCTTGGATTCGGATTTGCTGAAGCGATTGTCGGATTGCGAGGCAGTAGCTTTAAAAATGATGGAGCGAGATGAAATTCGGGGCGAGTGGTCTTACGATAAGCGGAAGGAAGTGTATCTCCGGCACTTACGATATTGGAACCATGTGATCGAAACGGAACAGATCAAATTATTTGTTTCTTCCAATATACCGCACGTTGTATATGACTATATAATTTATTGTTTATGCAGAGTGAAGGGGATTCGGACAGTTCTTTTTTATCAATTCCAGCCTGGACTTTCATTCTCAATGAGCGATTGGAAGGACCCGACTCCCGGTATCAGAGAGCGTATCGCTGCTCTGTCGTGTTCCGGAGAGATGGCTCTGTCTCCGAGGTTGGAGCATGAATGGCAAATGAATGTGGTGAATCGAATCAGCGAAATTCCGTTTTATATGCTCACTCCTCCGAACCAGCAAATAAATGAATTTAGTAAAGGAAGATTTCCTTTTTTTAAAAGCAGAATGAAGAATCTATTGATTAAGCCCTGGCGCTTGGTTCTTTTTGTTTGGAACCTGCGTCAAAGGTTGAATCAATACTATAGCCTATTGAAGGAACATTACTTGCTAGATAGGTCGGAAAAAATAAATGATTACTATCGAAATCTCTGCGTAAGTCCTGATCTGAGTCAAAAATTTATTTATTTTCCTCTTCATTTGCAGCCGGAATTATCTACCTCTCCAATGGCCGGGGTGTATGTGGATCAGTTGTTAATAGCTCAATTGATGAGTGCATATCTTCCCGAGGGCTATTACATTTATGTGAAAGAGCATCCGAATCAGAATATGCTATATCGTAGCGAGGATTTCTATAAAACTCTTTCAAGTTTAAAATCGGTGAAGATCGTTCCGAGGAGCTATGATACGTTTAAATTAATTGATAATAGCTTTGCTGTTGCAACTTGTACGGGAACCGCGGGTTGGGAGGCTTTTTTAAAAGCTAAAAGTGTTTTTCTTTTTGGTTATACTTTCTATCAGAATGCGCCTAATGTTTTTCCGGTTAGATCGAAAGAGGATTTCGAGAAGGCTCTGCGGGATATTTTAAGTTATCCGAGAAAGGAGGATTGGACTTCGATTCGAGCTTTTTTGAAGGCGCTGGATACTCATGCAGTGTACGGAAATATTGATCCGGACTATATGCAGAATTCTGAATTAAGCTGGAAACAGAATTCGTCCATAATTATTGAATCTTTGAAAAAGAGCTTATCTGCCGATTATAGATGAATCTTATTATATACGGACTTTATAATTCGTATCACTTTCCCATGATTGAGGCCTTGCATGAGGAATTTGAAATCGACTATTGTGAAATAATAGGAAACGCGGAGTCTAACGCAACCCAGGCAAGTTTTTCCGAAGGATATACGTTTCATGATTGGCATGCGATCTCTGGAGGTTACTCCGGGTTGGACTGGAATTTGATTGATCCTTTGGATCAGAATTTGATCGAATCCATGCGCGAATGTGAGGTGGAGGTCTATCGGATGATGGACAGGAAATCCAGGAACATTCTCGATGCATGGCCATACGAATTTCGTAGAAAAATCTATTATGAACATTTGCGATATTGGAACCATGTCTTAACCAAACGTGATTTTGATGCTTTCGTTGCATTGAATATTCCGCATGAAGTTCTTGATTTTATAATATTTCATCTATGCAAAGTTAGGGGCATTTCCACCTTTTTCTTTTATCAATTTCAGTATGATATGACCTTTTTGATGTCCGACTGGAGGGAACCGCTCCCTGGCTATTGTGAAATTGAAAAGAAGCTTCGCGATAAATGGGAGAAAGGTGGATCGGTAGAACTTGAGTTGTCGGAGCGATTGTCTGAAGAAGTGCATTTTCAGACTGATGAAAATGGCCAGCACATCCCTTTTTATATGCGTAAAAAGAAAAAAACCTTAGGAAAAAGGCTGCTCAGTGGTTTTACTGAGTTCGCACTTTTTTTAACAGGTCTCTATAAAGACTTGCGATATTTAGTTAAATTGATGGACATTCATTCTCTTCGACAAGTCGTAAGGAAAAATAATTTTAGAAAGGCTGTTAGTAGACTTGAAAAAGATTCATTGATAGCGCTCCAGGGATTACATTATATTCCGAATAAAGAAGATCGTTATATTTATTTCCCTTTGCATTTACAGCCGGAACTATCGACTTCGCCTTTGGCAGGAAGATTTGCTGATCAAAATTTAATTTTAGAAATGCTCTCGTATTATTTACCCGAGGATGTTCTGATATATGTTAAAGAACATCCGAACCAAGATTTTTCTAGAAGAGGTCGAGATTTTTACAAAAGGTTGTCCGAGATTAGATCTGTTCGGATGATTCCGAAGGAATTTAGCTCGAAGGAGCTTTTGTCAAATTGCATCGCCGTTGCAACGGCAAGCGGCACTGTCGGCTGGGAAGCCATCTTTAAAAATAAACCGGTTCTGCTTTTTGGAAACACTTTTTATCAATATGCTCCCGGCATTTATCAGATTCGTAATTCCATAGATTGCAAGTTCGCAATTGCCGAAATAATTTCTCGAAAGCATACAACTTCTGAATTTGATCGAACGGTATTTTTGAAACTGGTCGATTTATTTTCAATTAAAGGAAATGTTGATATTGAATACCGAATCGCCAGCAAGCTGGATTTTTCCCGAGACATCGAGGCATTGAGCGCCGCCTTGATACGAGTAATGCGCGAAAAGATTAAGGGAGTCGGACCGGAAGGGGTTTAATGTAATTTGAAAATCTTATTTTTTTCCCCGCATGCCGCCATATGGGTACATTCATTCCCGGAAGCGCTTATTGCGGAGGCTTTGCAAAATTACGGACATGAGATTGTTTACGTGGGATGTAATTCTTCCTATAGTGAATATTGTACCGTGATGAGCGCACTGGGGTTAACCCAAGATTCGATCGCATCTTTAAAATCTGCGGCGTGCAAAAATTGCTCCTCTCACCGAGCTTTGTTGCGTCATAGATTCAATTTTCGTGAAATCGAAATAGGAGACAAGTTAACGGATCGGGAACGAAGTTTTGTGAAAGAAACCTCGAATAAACCTATAACATTTCTCAAAAATTACAGTGTAGATAATGTTCCTTTGGGAAAAAATTCACTATATGAATTACTGTTGCAATTGAAAAAAAGTGACCTTGAGCTTTCTACCGAGGAGGAGGAATTTTATCGAATTGCCTTTCGGAATGCTTTGTTAACACATTTAGCGGCTAAACGAATTATAGATGAAGAAAAGCCGGAGTGTTTGTTTGTATATAATTCGCTCTACGTCGTTAATCATTCCTTTGCTATGGTAGCACAAGGTAAGGGGATTCCGTTCTATTTTTTACACGCAGGCGAAAATATCGCTTCCAGACTTTCTTCGATGATCGTCTACAAGGGATATACTTTCGAATACAGAAAGGATCTGATCAAATACTGGCCAATCTTTAGAGAAATACCTCTCGATTTGCAAGCAATTCGAAATGTTGGAAAGCATTTTCGCGAATTATTTAAAGGATCACATTTTTTGGTGTATTCGTCAAAATTAAAAGGAACTTTAAGTATCAGGGAAAGTTTAGGAATTCCTAAAGAATCGCGGTTAGTCGTCGCAACACTAAGTAGTAACGATGAGCGCTATGCTTCAGCTTGTGCTGGGGTGAGTATAGAGGATACGAAGAAGGTGTTTTCGAATCAAATCGAATGGATCGAGGCTACGATAAATTACTTTAAGACAAGAAAAGATTTGTATCTTTTGATTCGGGTCCATCCTCGGGAATTTCCGAACAAGCGAGACTCCGTTAAATCTACTCATGCAAAAGAATTAGAAAAAGTACTACAAGATTTACCGCATAATGTGATTATAAATTGGCCTGAAGACGGTTTATCTTTATACGATCTGTCGAAAGAGACCGACCTTTTTTTAAATGCATGGTCTAGTGTGGGCGAGGAAATGACCTTGCTTGGGATTCCGGTTCTAATTTATTCGAATGATTTGATTTTATATCCTGCAGATTTGAATTTAACCTGTAATGATAAGGAAAGTTATTTTCGGCAGTTGGAAAGGGCGTTGAATGAAGGATTTGATTTTAATCGGATTATTCACGCGTTTCGGTGGTACGCAATGAAATTTTCCGCTGGAACATTTCAGGTTTCCACTTTTCTTCACAGTGGGGAAGCGAGAAATGCTTTGTCTCACCGATTAAAATTACTTCAAAGTAAACTTCAAACGATATGGTTACTTTTTTCATCCAAGTTTTCGGCTTCGTCCCGCCAGAAATTGTGTTTGAAGAGATCGTTACCGCTAGAGTTTCGGGAAATGAACTACGAACGAAATATAGTGGATAAAAGCCTTTTAAGTCGTGTGATTGTTGGTTCCCTAAACAGTAAATTGGATTTGATGCTTCCCTCTAAGTCTAAGGTATCGCAGGGAAAGGAATTGCAGTTTGTGAAGAGGGAGATGAAGGGATTGGTGAAGGTTCTTTTTTCAAATGAATTGGAAAAGGGTTCCGCATCAACAGAGACCTTGTATGCAAATCTTCAAACCTGGATTTCTTCGGCTAATTAACAAAGTATTCATTAAGCGTTATTGAGAGTTTGGTGCCAGTTTAATATGCGTCTGTATCGGTAGAGGATCGTGCTGAGAATTATTAAGAAAATCGTTATTTTCTTGTTTTATCGCGATAGAAAAATCGCTGAAGAGTTTGGGAAAATTTCTTGGTCGCAAGAAGGTGAGGACGTCGTACTATGCGAGTTGATCGGAAATCGTACTTCGGGATTTTACGTTGATATAGGAGCGCACCATCCGTTCCGTTTTTCTAACACTCAATTCTTTTATAATAAAGGTTGGCGAGGGATCAATATTGAACCTACTCCGGGCGCTATTATCGAATTTGAAAGATACAGGCGGGAAGATATAAATTTACAGATCGGTATCGGTGTTTCGAAAAATCCTATCGATTTTTTTTGTATGACCGATCCCGCTTTGAATACGTTTAATCGGGAAAGAGCTCTCGCCTTGGAGAGTTCGACAACGTATAAGATCGATAAGACCGTATCTATTCCGGTTTTTGAACTTAAAGAGATTTTATCTAAATATTGTCATGGGCGAAAGATCGATTTTCTGACTATGGACGTCGAGAGTAAGGAGGAAGAAGTCCTCCTTTCAAACGACTGGGAATCGTATCGTCCGGAATATTTAATGATTGAAATATTGAATTTCGATCCGGAAAACCCAGGGAAGAGTAAAATTCATGAATACCTTCGCGCGCAGGGATATTCATTAGTTGCTTATACAGGACGGACAATTTTTTATAAAAACGGCCGTGGTATCTAGAGAGTGCGTTCATTGTACGTATAGTATACGTGTACGCATGTGAGGTTGATTGAAAAACGAGTTTGCACCCATTGCCTTATTTGCCTATCGTCGGTTGGCTCACACCAAGCGGACAATTGAGGCGTTACTTGAAAACGCGGAATCGAAGTATTCTGAAATCTTTCTATTTTGCGACGGCCCTAAGAATAAAGAGGTAGAAGATAGCGTTCTGGAGGTGAGAAATTACCTAAGCATAGTCTCCGGATTTAAGTCCGTAAAATTGATTTTTAGGGAGCGCAATCTTGGGTTAGCAAAGTCAATTTTAACGGGAGTTACGGAAGTATTAGCTCAATACGATTCTGTAATCGTCTTAGAAGACGATATTGTTACACACCCTCAGTTTTTAACCTACATGAATTATTATCTGAAATTGTATGAAAACGATGACAGAATTTCCTGCATTAGTGGTTATAGTTATCCGATCGCCGACCTTCCCGAATTTTTTTTTCTAAAGGGAGCCGATTGCTGGGGATGGGCAAGTTGGAGTAGGGTTTGGTCTAGATTAAATTCGAACGGTTCTGAACTTTTGCATCAAATCGAGGGGAAAAATCTGGAAAACGATTTTGATTTCTACGACTCTTTTCCTTATACTCAAATGTTAAGAGACCAAATACAAGGAAAAAACGATTCTTGGGCAATTCGCTGGTATGCGGATTGTTTTCTTAAAAATTTACTTTGTCTCTATCCGGGAAGATCTTTAGTACAAAATATCGGTCTAGATCTTACGGGTACTCATTCTGGTTTGAATATGGATCTTTCTCCCGAAGTTTCAAAAAGTCGTTTTCTTTTTACGCCAAATTTAAAAGTGGAAGAGTCGATTGTTGCCAAAAAAAAATTCGCACGTTATTTCAAACCGCGTAAATTCCCTTTTTTCCGTTTAATCCGAAGAATAATTTTGAAATTGCGATAGTATATGCGTGATTTACGGCATTTTATCGGAAGAGTATTGCGCAAACTTTCTCTCTATTTTTTAGAGAGTCCAAAGGAACATCTTTGGTTTAACGGGAATTTTACTTCGTGGAGTGAAGCTAGTAAAGAATGCGATACTTATGCTTCCCCAAATATTTTAGAGGCTGTAAAAAATTCGTTATTGAAGGTCAAATCCGGCGAGGCTGTGTACGAAAGAGATTCAGTCTTATTCGATAAAATCGAATATTCGCTTCCCGCTTTGATAGGGCTTCTCTATGCTACCGCCTCTGAGAAAGGCCGGTTAAATGTACTGGATTTTGGCGGTTCTTTAGGCAGTAGCTATTTTCAGAATCGAGGTTTTTTGAGTTGTATCAAAGATTTAAAATGGTCCATCGTGGAACAAAAGCATTTCGTGGAGGAAGGTCTACGCAATTTTAAGGACGGAATTTTAAATTTCTATTATTCTATAGAGGAATGTATGGAAGAAGTTCGTCCGAACGTTTTACTTCTTTCCAGTGTATTACCCTACCTTCCCGATCCGTACGCGACGCTCCATAAACTATTGTCGCATGATTTTAAATACGTGATAGTAGATCGAACTCCATTTCTTTTAAACGGAAAGCCAGATCGTATTTTAATTGAAACCGTGCCTCCGGAGATATATGAAGCTGAATATCCGATATGGTTTTTCAACCGTGAGCGCTTTTTGGAATATATGAATTTCGCGTATGAGCTGAAAGGGGAGTTTTTTGCATTGGACCCGATGACATTGAAGGGGGAAGACACTGCATATAAGGCTTTTATATTCACTCGAAAATGATCTTCTTCAATTTTTATTTAGAAACGCCGCATTTTAATTTTACTAATATTTAGAATATATGCTAGACCCGATAATTGTAAAAAATTCTGAGTATATTTTTTTGAAGACTCAACAAGGAGGGAAAAAAGGCGCCTTAACAGTTCTCGAAGGGGAGAAAGACGTCCCTTTTTCGATCAAACGAGTATATTATATAACTAAAATCGAAGCCTTGACTCAGGTAAGAGGACTGCACGCACATAAAAAATTAGACCAAGTAATATTTTGTATGAATGGAAGTTTTCTACTGCACCTCGATGATGGAATACGGAAGCAAGATATTTTAATGAACTCTGAAGCTGTAGGGGTAAGGCTAGGTCCGGAATTATGGCATTCGATGAAAGATTTTTCTCCAGATTGCATTATCATGGTAGTAGCATCGGATCATTATTCCGAAGACGATTATATTCGAGATTACGGGGAATTTATTAAGTATTTGGAATTTAACCATTGATAGAATATGAAAATTTACGAGAGGTGAATCGTCCGTTTTTCGAGGAGTTCCAAGAGGAGGCTCTTCGAGTAATCGAGTCGGGCTGGTATATTTTAGGGGAATCAGTTCGGAATTTTGAAAAAGAATTCGCGGATTGGAATGGAAATGAATTTTGTATCGGTACGGCGAACGGATTGGATGCTTTGATTCTTTCTTTGGAGGCCTTGTGTTTGCCTAAAGGTTCGGAGATAATTGTTCCGGCAAACACATATATCGCCACCGTGATTGCCATAATAAGGGCCGGGCACCGTCCGGTTTTTGTAGAGCCGGACCCTGAGACATTAAATATTGATTCGGCTCGAATTTATGCAGCAATTACTCCTAAGACCAAAGCCATACAACTTGTACACATGTATGGACGTATTTGCGATATGGTCACGATCCAGGAAATTGCGGATCAATTTAACCTGCTTGTTTTGGAGGATTGCGCTCAATCTCATGGAGCGTGTCAGAGCGGAAAAAAAACCGGAACATTCGGAATCTTGAATTCGTTTAGTTTTTATCCGACTAAAAATTTAGGAGCTTTGGGCGATGCAGGAGCTGTCGTTACGGATGACCCTGGCCTCGCAGACCGTGTAAGAGCGCTAAGAAACTATGGTTCTAAGATTAAATATCACAATGATTTCATAGGTTATAATTCTAGATTAGATGAAATACAAGCGGCTTTTTTACGGGTGAAATTGAGAAAAATAGACGCAATCAATTCGCATAAAAAAAAATTAGCGGCCCTATATCGAGAGAAAATTCGGAATCCTTTAATCTGCGTTACAGCTCCCTGTCCTGAGGAAGAGAACGTTTATCATATATTTCCAATCCTTTGCTTTCAGCGAGATCGGCTTAGAAAATATCTATTGGACTCGATGGTTAAAACCGAAATTCACTATCCTCTTCCTCCGTATAAACAGCCTGCAATGTTGGAAGCTCTTGCAAGGGCGGACTGGAAAGCCGATCCGAGCGGCTACCCGATCTGCGACAAGATCCATCAGAACGAGCTAAGTTTACCTATTTCTTATGCGACAACGGAATCCGAAGTCCAAATAGTCTGCGACATATTGAATCAATTCCGTTAAATTTAAAACCGCTGTATTAAAAATCTATATGATTAGGGGCTAGGGTCTTTCGATGGAAAAGGATGCTAAAATTTATATTGCGGGTATATATGGTATGGTAGGCTCGGCTATCGCTAGAGCCTTGCGCGAAAGGGATTTTAAAAATATTATAGGACATTCTTCGGAGGAATTAAACTTAATCCGTCAGGTGGATGTGGAGGAATTTTTTAGAAAGGAAAGGCCCGACTATGTCTTTCTCGTGGCGGCCAAGGTTGGGGGTATTTATGCCAACAATACATATCCGGCTGATTTTATTTATAATAATCTACAAATTCAAAATAACGTATTCCATAGCTCCTACGTATATCGAGTTAAAAAGCTCTTCTTTCTCGGGTCCTCGTGTATCTATCCTAAGTTTGCGGAACAGCCGATCAGGGAGGATTCTCTTTTGACGGCTCCTTTGGAGCCAACCAACGAGGCTTACGCGATTGCGAAGATAGCGGGGGTAAAGATGTGCGAATTTTATAATAAGCAATATCATACATGCTTTATATCTGCAATGCCCACTAATTTGTACGGAAAAGGGGACAATTATAATGCAATGAATTCTCACGTGATTCCTGCTTTAATTAGGAGATTCCACGAAGCAAAGATGGCTAATTTGCCGGAAGTGGTTATGTGGGGAACAGGTAAGCCTTTGCGAGAGTTTTTATATGTCGATGATTTGGCGGATGCTTGCGTCTTTTTGATGGATAATTATCAGGATGACCGAACCATAAATATTGGTAGCGGGCGCGAAGTTTCCATTTTCGATCTGGCCGACATCATTAAGAAAGTGGTAGGTTATCAAGGAAATATCGTTATGGACGCTACGAAACCGGATGGTACTCCTCGAAAATTATTGGATTCCACTCGGTTGAAAGAAA
The DNA here is from genome assembly GCF_004769195.1 of Leptospira fletcheri. NCBI lineage: Bacteria > Pseudomonadati > Spirochaetota > Leptospiria > Leptospirales > Leptospiraceae > Leptospira > Leptospira fletcheri. Next base: position 104,823 of record NZ_RQET01000008.1, on the reverse strand, counting down.
TGGGGTGGTCTCCGAGGATTGACTTAGTCGAAGGACTTTCCGTTACGTATAAGGATTTTCTTTCGGGTAACGTCAGAATCTGAAAACTTAGCTTATGCTAAATTTTTGTACTCTTTTTGATTCCAAATATTTTTCTAGAGGAATCGTCTTGCTTAAGACTCTCGAAGAGAGTTGCAGGACAAAATATCATATCTATGTATTTGCATTCGATCAGGATACGTTTATTGGATTAAAGAGATTAAACCTACCAAACGTCACTCCGATATCTTTGGGGGATTTTGAAAATACAGAACTTCTGAACGTAAAAAAGGAACGAACTAAGCAAGAATACTGTTGGACTTGCACCCCTTCGACTATTTTTTACTGCATTCAAAAATTCAAATTGGATCAATGCACTTATATCGACGCTGATCTGATGTTCATGCAGGATCCAAAGATTCTTTTGGATGAAATGCCTGCGAATAAATCGATACTTTTGACTGAACATCGTTACACTCCGAAATACGACCAAACAGACCAAAACGGGATTTATTGCGTTCAGTTCATATCTTTTAAGAACGATACGAACGGTATTAGAGCGCTGGATTGGTGGAGAGAAAAATGTATAGATTGGTGTTACGCTATTCCGGACAAAGGAAGGTTCGGAGATCAAAAATATCTAGATAATTGGCTCAGTATGTTCGAAGGTGTTCACGTCTTGCAGCATTTAGGCGGGGGAATTGCTCCTTGGAACGTCCAACAGTATGCTTTTTTTTCAGAAAACGATCAAGTTTATGGAATGGAATTTAACACTAAAAGGGAATTTAAAACAGTATTTTATCATTTTCATGATTTTAAGCTGCTTGAGGACGGATGGTGGGGGCATTCGGGAAATTACGATATATTCGATTCCGTATATTTTTTCTTTTATAGACCTTATTTATTCAAATTATTAGAGTTCGAAAAGTTGTACGAAAATATACGGACCGACAAGGTTAATCTGCCGGAAAATTTAGAAACTAAATTCTCCAAGGAAATCTTATCTTTGTTTGGACGTTTAAACCGTCGGGAGGATATTTCTTACGGATTGTCCATCTTGAATCGAAATCGAACCGAAGACGTTAAAACAGAACTCGTTTCGTATTTCATAAAGCATAGCCTGAGATTAACTCACGCAGACAATATTTATAATATAGAAAGAAGAGATAATATATTTGATCCTCAGAAATATAATGCGTCAATTTTTTTTCCTGCGGAGAGAAATACCACTTATTGGAACCGAAGATGTGAGGTTCAGCCGTTCGATTTTGATACTTCATTCTTTAAAATACGCTTCAATTTAAAAGATTTAGGTGTCAATCTTTCACAAATCTCCTGGGCTCCTGTTAAGTGGGGCTATGTTTCAATTCGGATAGAGAGTATCGAATTTAGGGCGTCTGAAGATAAAGAAAATTTGAAATTTAAGATTGCCGTTAAGGGAATTTCTCATAACGGAATTAGGAGAGCGGGAGGGTGGGTAGATTTTTTGCGCCTAAATCCTGTATTCATGAATATACCTGTGCCCGAAACCGCTGAGATATTATATATTTTGGGGCAATGGAAATGGCATTCTCCCGATGAGTTGGGTGAACGGGTTTTTCAGGAGATTAAGAAAAATCCGATTTACTGGTTGAATTATTTTTTTACGGACCCGAAAGCATTCCTCCAAAAAGGACTTTTACGCGTCCGAAATCTCCTTAATTAATGAGAATTGATGTAATTAGCCTTTTGAAAGATTTTTTCGGAAACGTGTTCATGAAATTTGAAAGGCAATTGCAGCTGCTTAGGAGGCTATTTTGAAATGATTTTACCCAAGATTATATCGATTGTTACTCCTTCTTTTAATCAGGATAAATACTTAGAACGAACGGTTCATTCTGTTCTATCACAGAGCGGTGATTTTTATTTGGATTATATTATCATGGACGGAGGGTCGACCGATTCTTCGCGAGAAATTATTAAAAAATTCGAAACTATCGTTTTATCCGGTAAAAAAGTGGCAAACTTTGAGGGATTAGAGTTTTATCTTCCGGCTAAAAACCTGGGAGGAATTGGGTGCAAAGGTGTTAGCTATCGCTGGTTCAGCGAAAGGGACAATGGGCAAGCAGATGCTATTAACAAGGGTTGGTCGATTTCTAAGGGATCTATTCTTGGCTGGTTAAACTCGGACGATATATATCTTGAAAATGCGTTCGAAACCGTCCTCAAGAGTTTTGCTAAACCAGACGTGTTCTTTATCTACGGAGGAAGCTTTCATATAACCGTAGATGATTTAATTATCCAACAATATCCGATGGAGTCATACGATCGTGGCAGATTGGTGGATTATTGTTATATTTCTCAGCCGGCTGTTTTCATGAGAAAAGAGATCATAGATAAAGTTGGATTATTGAACCAGAATCTCATGTATTGTATGGATTATGAGTATTGGCTTAGAATTTCCGCAACGATTCCCTTGACTTTCGTTAACAAAATGCTCGCTTGCACGCGTATTCACGGAGAAACAAAGACAAGTTCAAAAATGAAGGTGCTTTCTGAAATTGTCCGCATGCAGAAAGCACTCATTGGAAAGGTTTCGAGATATTGGTTGGATTCCTATGTTGATTTTTGGTTGACAAAAAAAATTAAGATCGATCCTTCATTTACTTTTCTTCGCAGAGTCGTTTATATTTTCTTTTTTGTATTATTTGATGTCAGATTTAATTACGGTAGATTTACTTTGAAACGTATATTTCTCTGAATTGTTGGAGGGATTTTGAAAGAATTTTACAAAAGTGTTCAGGAAATTCCTTACGGAGATAAAATTATTTCTTTATTGGAAGTGGAAGGGGGCGTTATTCGAAGAATCATTAGTTATAATACTTGGAATAAGGAAATTCTTTTGTATTCAAACTCCGTTAATTTACGTTTATCTGGACCCGAATTTTTCTCAAAGATCGATAAATCCGAATTTGAAAAATACGAAAACTATCTTTGATATCTTTTTTTTCGCTTAATCGTGGAAGCCGATGAATATATTTTTTATTCTTCAAGAAGCTGGTTAATGGAAAAGAAAGAAATTCCGCAATATCGAAATCACAACTCAAATTTGTGAAAAGCGTATAAATAATGCAAAAAATCCTAATAACCGGTGGAGCTGGCTTTATCGGTTCGAATTTAGTCCATTCTATCCTGCGGGATTCTATTAATACGAAAGTCGTTGTTTTAGATAAGTTAACCTATTCGGGAAACTTGAATAATCTATCTGAATGGTTTTCCGTAGAAAACTTTGAGTTCGAGCAATTGGATATAACAAATCCTACTGCAACTGATAGCGTATTTGAAAAGCATTCCGACTTTAAAGCGGTAATTCATTTAGCGGCCGAAAGCCATGTGGATAGGTCGATTGTTCATCCAGGAGATTTTATCAACACAAACGTGGTCGGTACTTTTAATCTATTAGAGTCTTTTAAAAAAAGAGCGGGCAATAAGAGAGGTCCACGATTTCTGCATGTTTCCACCGATGAAGTTTTTGGCTCCTTATCTCTTTCCGAGCCTTCCTTTACAGAGCATTCCAATTATAAACCGAATTCTCCTTATTCAGCGTCTAAAGCCGCTTCCGATCATTTGGTCCGGTCCTATTTTCATACCTATCATCTGGATGTTCTTACTACGAATTGTTCCAATAATTTCGGACCGTTCCAGTTTCCCGAGAAATTAATTCCCGTGACGATTATTAGCTGTTTAGAATGGAAAAAGATCCCTATATACGGTAATGGAGAGAACATAAGGGATTGGCTCTATGTTGAGGATCATTGCGATGCCTTGAGATTGGTTTTGGCGGACGGCATTGCCGGAGAGACATACAATATAGGAGGTCGAAACGAATACAAAAACATCGAGATAGTATCTTTTATTTGTGAAATTATGGATCGGCTTATTCCTAAGTCGGAATCTTACAAATCCTTGGTCTATTTTGTAGGAGATAGACCTGGACACGATTTCCGTTATTCTATTGATCCTGCCAAGATGGAGTCTGTTTTAGGTTGGACTCCAAGATCCATATTTAAGGATGCGCTCGAAGTTACCGTTCAATGGTATATTGAAAATGAGGAATGGTGGCGGGACATTCGGTCCGGAAAGAAAAGACGGAACTTCGAAAGTAAATTTTAAAGGGAATAGAATTGACTATTAGAAAAGGTATCATTCTTGCCGGAGGAACGGGTAGTAGGTTGTATCCTGTTACTCAAGCGGTTTCCAAACAGCTTCTTCCGATTTACGATAAACCGATGATTTATTATCCTTTAGCAACGCTGATGCTTGGCGGAATTCGCGAATTGTTATTAATAACCGACAACGAATCGATCGGTTTATTTAAACGATTGTTAAATGACGGTAGTCAATGGGGTATTCAAATTGAGTACGCGATTCAAAGCCATCCTAACGGGATTGCCGAAGCGTTTCTTATCGGTCAAAAATTTATCGGCAATGATCCCTCGGTATTGATTTTGGGAGATAATATCCATTTCGGAAATGCTCTGTCCGAAATGTTAGAAAGAGCCGATTCGAATCGGGAAATATGTACGATATTTGCGTATCCGGTAAACGATCCCGAGAGATATGGGGTAGTAGAATTTAGTAATGATCGGAAAGCTATTTCGATCGAAGAAAAACCTTCTTCACCGAAATCGAATTTTGCCGTTACCGGTCTTTATTTTTATAATTCCGAAGTGATAGAAATTACAAAATCTCTGAAACCTTCTGCAAGAGGGGAGCTGGAAATCACCGACGTGAATAAGGTATATCTAGAGAGAAATAAATTGAATGTGGAAGTGATGGGAAGGGGTTACGCTTGGCTCGATACCGGAACCCCCGAATCGCTTTTGGATGCATCCGTTTTTATCGGCACTATTGAAAGAAGACAAGGGCTTAAAGTAGCTTGTTTGGAAGAGATTGCATATCGAAAAGGTTATATTTCCGCTGAGAACTTGGAGGAGAGAATCCGAGCTTTGAAAGGAAATTCTTATAGTCAATATTTGAATAGAATTTTGAAAGAAAATATATTTTGAATTTTTTGCAAGAGTTCTTTCTATACGCCGTGTCTTTCCGCTTTAAAAATTACCAATATCTTACCGATAAAATATGAAAGTTCTGTATGATCATCAGATTTTTTCCATACAAGCTCATGGAGGAATCTCCAGATATTTTTCAGAATTGATCAAAAGTTTTAAGGAAGATTCCAGTCTCGGAGTGCAGACGGAATTAAGTCTGCGGGTCAGTGCGAACGAATACATCCGCTCGGTATGGAATCCTAGATTTGAAGATCGGTTTTTCCCACATCGACAACATTTTCCCGGAAAGAGAAAGCTGACTCGGATCGCAAATCTACCGAATACTCTTATCGAACTATTTTTAAATCGTTTCGATATTTTTCACCCGACCTATTATTTCCCCTATTTCCTGCCCTTTCTCGGGAAGAAGCCTTTCGTTTTGACTGTCTATGATCTAATACACGAAAAATTTCCGCAGGACTTTGCGGGAGATCGGACCTCGGAATACAAGCCTATTCTTATCGAAAAGGCGGACCAGATTATTGCGATTTCCGAATGTACTAGGAAGGATCTTCTGAAGATTTACGACGTTCCGGAAGAGAAAGTGCAGACTGTCCATTTGGCGATCGAACCTAAGGTCGGAAACTTTAAGAATTCCAATATTGAATTACCGTCGGGGGATTTTATATTGTTTGTCGGAGGTAGGGGAACCTATAAGAATTTTAAATTTTTATTAAAATATTTACCTGAATTTTTCCGTTCATATCCGGAGGCTTTTTTGTTCTGCGCGGGTGGGGGAGAATTCGATTCGGAAGAAAGATTGTTGATTGAAGAGGCAGGTCTTGGCGGGAAAGTGCTTCGGAGGACTGTGACCGACGACCAGTTGGTATACCTTTATTCCAAAGCGAGAATCTTTGTATTTCCGTCTCTTTATGAAGGTTTCGGGCTTCCGGTTTTGGAGTCCATGGCTTACGGCTGTCTGCCAGTGTTGGCCGATAGAAGCAGTTTGCCGGAGGTTGCTGCCGACGCCGCGATTTACTTCGATCCGGAATCAGGGAATTCTTTGCTAAGCGCAATGGAAAGAGCTTGGGTAGACGAAGGGACTCGAAAAAGGATATTGAAGTCGGGAGAATCGAGATGGAAGGATTTCTCTTTGCGTAAGACAGCAAAGGAGACGGTGGAAGTGTATCGAAAGATTGGAAAATAAGGAACTCTGAATCGAAAAGATAAAATGAATTTGGAATATTTTAAAGGACGGAAATGCTACGTAGTAAATTAATTATATATATATTGATTTGTCTTAGACTTCCTGCAACAGTATTCTTTTATATACGATTGAGTCTTCTGAGTAGGAATTTGGGAAAAAAAATCATAATATATACATCTCCCTACGGTCAATTAGGAAATCGTTTAATTCTATTTCTACATTTTATACAATATTGCAAAAGGAAGAACGCAGTTTTTCTTTTTCCTGCCTTTTCCGAATATTCTGATTATTTCGCTAATTTCGAGGATGGTTCCGTTTCAAGTTACCCAAAGATTGGAAGACATTCCTTATTGAATCCGTCCAACTGGAAAAAATATTCAGTATATATAGATATTTTAGTGGCAATACAATCTAGATTGCCGCGGAGTTTTCCTACGTTTTTCGCGAAGAAACTTCCGTTTTTCGAATATTCTGATTCTACGAATAATCGATCCAAAGTCTCAAACTATTCCGATAAAATCGAGTTTTTAGATTCGGAAAGTTTCGAAACTGAAATCCAAGGGAAGGACCTCATCGCATTGTTCGGATGGAGATTCCGGATGAAGAATTTCGAAATCGATCCGGAAACGAAACGTTCGATTCTCGAATACCTGGCTCCGAATGCGGAGATTCTTTCGAAATCGGACCGATTGCTTTTTTCTTATAGAGAGAATTTCGATCGGATTATCGCCGTCCATCATAGACGAAAGGATTATCGAATCTGGTTGGATGGAAAATTCTATTTCGAACCCGAGTTGATCCGAAAAAAAATGGAGGAGCTGCGATCCGAACTGGAATCCCAAGGGTTTCGAAAAATTCTTTTTCTGATTTTTTCGGATGAAAAAGGGGAAGACTATTCCGTTCCCGGCGCATCCGTGATTCCCGCCCAAGGTTCGATGGTGGAAGATCTGTACTGCATGTCGCGCTGCGATCTGATCTTAGGACCGCCTAGCACGTTTTCAGGTTGGGCTGCGTATTCGGGAGGGGTTCCTATTCTCCCGATCTATTCTTCCGAAGACCCGGTTCGATTGGATCTTTTCCGGAAAATAGAAGTTTGGAACGGAGTGGAGATCCCGTTGGTATCGGGAGAAAAATTCATCCTTTAATCGGAGATGTTCAGTGTTTGAAATCCAAAGGATCGTCGGCCCCGTATTGAAAGGTTCCGAACGATTGTTCTTAGAATATACCGGCAAGTGTCCGAAGCAGGAAAATCAAAACGGCCAAACCGTTTTCGATCTGGAAGAAGGAACGAAAGTCTCGTTCGGAACCTACTTTAACGCCTTGTTCCCTAGATACGCGGAGGAGGCGTACGGTACCGGCACTTACCGTTTCGAATGTGAGGCGATCGGAAACGGCTTTCTCTCTTTGGAGGCGTCCGAAGGAGGAAAAGAGAAATCGAATCTTTACGGCAAGGAAATCAAACAAGGTAAAAATCGAATCTCCATCGAATTCGAAGTGAAGAAAGGAGGATCGGGGTTCATCTATCCGGTTGTGGAAGCCAAAAAGGGAGGATTGAGATTTTCTTCCGGACGGTTTTTAACGCTAAACAATAAGGAAAGAAACGGACGATTGGCCGTTTGTATCTGTACTTTTAAGCGAGAAGAATATCTGATCGCCAATCTCAAGGCCTGGGCTCAAGATTCGGAAATCGTAAAGAGAGCAGTTTTTTATATTTCGGATAACGGACAAACGCTCAAGCCGAGAGATCTTCCTTCCGGCTGCGAGTTCCGTCTTTTTCCGAATCCGAATCTTGGAGGTTCCGGAGGCTTTGCCAGGGCTTTCCTGGAAGCAAAGGACGAAGGAAAATGCGATTATTATCTTTTTTGCGATGACGATGCGATCGTTCATCCGGAATCCATTTTTCGGACTTTGGCCTTTTTCGATTCCAAAAAGGATCCCGACGCTTATCTTTTATCCGGAGCCATGCTGGATTTCAGGAGACCCCTGGAAGCGGTGGAAGTAGGAGCCAAGTTTTTGATCGGAGATTCGAGGGTAAAGTCCTTTTATTTGGGCGCGAACTTGTCCGATTCCGTGGATTTGGATTCGATTTCGAAAGCGGAACGAAATAAAAACGCGAATTATTCCGCTTTCTTTTTTACAGGGTTTGCAGAGCGAAAAGGAACAGATTCCGATTTGTACCCTCCTTATTTTTTAAGAGGAGACGATATTACCTTCGGTCTGAGTCGGAGTAGGAATGGAGTGGAAGTGTTGACCTATCCAGGGCTCGCCGTCTGGCACGAACCTTTCTACTCTAAAACCAATTCTTGGGTAGAACATTACAGTTATCGAAATTCAGGAATCGTACACTTACTTTTTCACGAAGGCGGTCCTTGGGGACTCATTCGAGTCTATTTTGTCCGCTTTTATATCTTTTTATATACGTTTCAATACGAGAATCTAAGAGCGGCTCTCGAAGGAATCCATCAGATTTTGGCCGGGCCTGAAGAGTTCGTAAAACTGGATCTGCAGCAAAAACATTCCGAATTGATGGGGCGGTATACTCCGGAAGAGGTTTGGTCGGGGCAGAAACCTCGTACTTCTATGATTTCGAAAATTCTAGGATTCCTATTTCTTCCCGTTTCTATTCTTAGCCTCAATACGATTTCGATTCCTTATCTCCGGCGTCCAATCAATCGATCAGCGGGGGCTCTTTCGATTCTCCTGGACGGGGCGGGTGCTTCGGTCACTTTGGATTACGACGAACGTAGGGAACCCGTGTATATCCGGAAAAAGGACTTCTTTCGGTCTTTTCGCCTTGCCTTGTCCGCGCTCCTAACCATCGTTGAAGTATTGATCCGTCATCGTAGACTTTCCGAATCCTGGAAACGCGAAGCGCGGCATTTCAGTTCAGAAACTTTTTGGAGAAGCAAACTTGCACCATACAGGTGAAAAAGCACCGCGTAAAATCCTGATCGTAGGCGCCGGTTTTTCCGGTGCCGTAGTGGCTCACGAACTTTCTACTTCGATTTTTCCCGCCCCCGAAATTCTCGTCTTCGATCAGAGATCCCATATCGCGGGTAATTGTCATACTCTCCGGGACTCGTCCACCGGAGTTATGGTCCACGAATACGGTCCTCATATTTTCCACACGGACGATCTAGAGACTTGGAAGTATGTGAACTCTTTCGTACCTTTCCGCCCTTTCGTGAATCGGGTTAAAGGCGTTCATAACGGTACCGTCTATTCCCTCCCTGTAAATCTTCATACGATCAATCAACTTTTTGGAAAGCAATTGGGACCGACGGAAGCTAGGGAATTCATCTCTTCCCAGGCTGACAAGAAGATCGGGGAACCCGCCAATTTCGAAGAACAAGCTTTGAAGTTTCTAGGAGATCGGATTTACAAGGCCTTCTTTTACGGATACACCCGTAAACAATGGGGATGCGAACCGAAAGAATTGCCGGCTTCGATTCTGAAGCGCTTGCCGGTCCGTTTCAACTATGACGACAACTATTACTCCGATCCGTACCAAGGAATTCCTGAGGCAGGCTATTCCGAAATCGTGAAAAAAATGCTGGATCATCCCAATATTCGTATCGAGTTGAATCGAAAATTCGTACCGGACAAGGATCAGGACGGTTTCGATCACGTATTTTTTACGGGGCCGATAGACGAATACTTCGGATTTAAACACGGAAGGCTCGGTTATCGGACTGTGACTTTCGAAAGGCACGAAGGGACGGGCGATTTTCAAGGGAACGCGGTATTGAACTACTGTGATCCGGATATTCCCTGGACTCGAATCCACGAACACAAACATTTTGCTCCCTGGGAAAACCACGAAAAAACCGTATGGTTCAAAGAGTTCAGTAAGGAGACATCCGAGAAGGATATCCCGTATTATCCGAAACGATTAACCGAAGACCTGGAGATCTTTGCCAAATACGAAAAAGATGCATCGCAATTGTCCAAGGTCACTTTTCTCGGAAGATTGGCTACATACAGATATATGGATATGCACCATGTGATCAAAGAAGCAAGGGAAACGGCGGGGAAGTTTTTGGATTCGGTCCGTAGATAGGCGAACGCCAGATTTCGCTTAACAAAGCGTTTTCTAACCTAAACTCAGGTATTTCCGCCAAAACTGCACGCTTGGGAATTCTAAGGAGTTCCTTCGGATCTCTTCGCAGATGAGCGGAAATTCCTTCCAGATCCGAAACGTCAGGGACATGCAGTCCCAGCCCAATCTTCCCAAGCCGGTTCCGTCGGCTTGTAATTCCAAAACGGATTTTTGAAGGGATTCCGCTTCGCTTCCCGAAGTAGGTAGGGCGCCGTTCAGGATGTCCTCGAGCGCTTTTCGGGTGTACTTTAGCGCCAATTCGTTACGCCAAATGAGGTTCTTGAAAAGTCTGAAGAGGGAGAATCGCAGAAAGTCCGAGCGATCGTATCTTCGTATTCTCAGCACACTGAGAATAAAATAATTTCTAATCTGATAATAGTAGTTCCATTTCCTGACCCGTTTCGGAAACGCCTCGTGCCAGGCTCCGACTCCGTTTAAGGAAATCAATTTCGAACCGTTCCGAAGGGAATATTCCACGTCGTCCCCCTTTAGAAAGAAGGGAAGAGGAAGTCCCAATTCCTTCACGACTCTCGTCGGAATGCAGCAAAACCACCATCCGGCGTACGCTCCCTCCGACGCCTCGGCATCCCCCCCAAAAAGACATTCCGTTTTTCTTAAGTCCAAACCGCTTCCGTTCAGTTTCGTGGAAATCCCGTTCCAAACGGCGTTCCGTTCGTATTGCAGATAAGGAAGGGCTAAGTCGATCAGACTTCCCCCTATGAAATGTCTTTCGAATTCCTCACGGAGAAAGGAAAGGAAGGAATGTAGAATCTCCAGAGAAGTGACCGAAAAACGGATATCGTCGTCGAGAAGAAGGATATGGGTGAAGCGGGAATCTTTCAGGGATTCCAGGATGCCCCGAGCGAATCCTCCCGATCCCCCCAGATTTTTATTGGGAAATACTTCCAGAAAGTTGTCTATATCGCGATTTTTTAACGTATTTCCGTTATCGACCACCGATATTCGAAGATGATCGCGCAACGGAGAATGATCATCCTCTAAAATTCCTCTTCTTAAATTGAGAATATTCTTATCGATGAAATCTTCCCTTCGGAACGTACAGAAGACTATGGAAAGTCGGAGATCTGTCTTTTCGTCCCTGGAAGAATAAGAACCTCCATGGATTTCACACCCTTCCTCCAAGGATTCCACTTCCGGATATAGAAGTTCGTAGTCCAGATCTTCCAATCTCATTTCGGCGAGGAAGCGGTCCTTCACTTCCTCTTCCGCCACTACTTTAAAGCGGATGTCCGACCCTTTTCGATTTCCCCCTAGGATACGGACCCGAAACCTTCCTTTTCCGTTGATTTCCAGGTCCAACGAGGACAGTCTTGTGTATTTTTTCCAGGAATTCGGTGCGAAGGAATTGAAATAGGTATCGAAACCGATTCGGTCGCCCAGGGAAAGTACAAGCTTTCCGTTTTTAAGGGTAGGTTTGAACTTTCCTTTTGCGTAAAGTTCCGCGTCTTGGATTTCGTCTTCCTGCCAGAATCTGATCTTGTACAGCAACATGAAGGATAAAAGAATTATATTTTATTGAAATAGTATTTCTTAACCGCGACGAATCCCCAGATCCCCGTATAAAAAGCTGCCGCGAACCAGCTTAGTTTTTCCCTGTTCTTTAGCATCCGGAAATGCGGGAGGATTACGTTTTTCTTATTTGAAGTCAGTGCCCCTTTTCTGACCCTGTAGCTGGCGAGAATTTCCGGATTACCGACCCCGTAAGGAATCTTTTTTAGAATATCCAGCCAAAGCGCATAATCGTCCCGGAGGCTTTTTAAGCCGGTATCGAAGTACATTTTTCCCAGCGCTTCGGCGTCATACATGGCGGTCAATAGTCCCACTCGGTTATACAGTAGATTGTGCCAGTACGTGATTTTTTTCCGTTTCGCCATATAGGGTTTCAGCACTTCTCTGCCTTCCTCGTCGACGATACGATAGGAGCAAAAGGAAAATGCGGCCTTTTCCTCCCGCATCAACCGGACCTGTTCCTCTAAAAAACGAGGATCCCAGAGGTCATCCGAATCTAAAAACGCAACGTATCTTCCCTTCGCGATTTCGATCCCTCGGTTTCTGCTATCCGCGGATCCTGAATTTTTTTCCTTGAGAAAGGCCTTGATTCTAGGCTCCTTCTTTTGGTAAGAAAGCATGATGGAACGGCTGGAATCTTTGGATAGATCGTCCACCATAATCAATTCCCAAGAGCCGTAAGTCTGCTGTAAGACGCTTTCGATGCTCGCCTCTATGAATTTCTCCGCGTTATAGACCGGCATGATGATGGATACTAATTCTGACATACGCTCAAAAGGACCTAGTGCCATTGTTTCGAGGAAAGCCGTCCGGACCACAATTTTTTCCGGGCCAGCAAAGCTTGAATCCTCGGATCGGGGTCGTACTAGATTGACAGAATTCCTGCCTTCGGATGGAATTCCGTAACGCCTTTCCTAGTCTACCATGCCGAATTTTACGATTGATAAATCCGTCAAACTTCTCGTTTCCCTAATGCTTTCCTCCTTACCGGTATTTGCCGCCGCACAAGGATGGCTGCCATTTCCTGTCGGAGGAATGTTTTTCGTCTTTCTCTTAGCGGCCTGCTTCTGGATCTTCGAAATCATTCCCGGTCACGCTACTTCCTTGTTAGTCATTCTGACGGAGATCCTTCTTTTTTCCAATCCTGGAAAATGGGAAATCCTGCAGGTGTTCGGTCGTCCCGGACAAAAGTCTCCCCCTCCGAGCGTTTTTCTCGCCTCCATCGCGGACTCGGCCGTGATCCTTTTCCTCGGTAGCTTCGCGCTCGCTAAGGCATGCGTAAAAGTCGGAGTGGACAGATGGTTGGCAAACCGAGTACTGCCTCGTTTCGGTGACTCCCCGAAATACGTATTGATGGGGCTGATGATAGTTACCGCAGGAATTTCCCTCTGGATGAGCAATACAGCCACTACGTCTCTAATGATCGCATTAGTTTTTCCTTTATTACAAATTCTTCCTAAAGAAGAGAATTTCAGAAAAGCGATCCTGATCGGAATTCCTTTTGCCGCGAATTTGGGCGGGATCGGTACTCCGATCGGTTCTCCCCCCAATATAATCGCATTCGCGAGCCTGAAGAACCAAGGCTACGGTGCCGAAATCTCCTTCGGGACTTGGATGATGGTCGCGATTCCTTTGCTCCTACTGCTTCTTTTTTTCGCCTGGGTTTGGATCGTGAGGGCTTTTCCCGCGAGTTCCGGCCTGAGGCTGACCCTTCATTTCGGAGAGAAGGAGAGATCCGATTCCAAACGGAATCTGCGTTTCGTTTTAGGAACGTTTTTTTTAACCGTAGTTTTATGGTTTAGCGAGTCCTTTCACGGAATTCCTGCGGGAGTGGTCGCGGTCTTTCCTCTTTTGGTATTTACCGCCGTCGGGATCTTGGACTCCGGAGATATCCGTTCTCTGGAATGGGACGTTCTGATTTTGGTCGCGGGGGGAATCGCGCTAGGCACAGGAATCGAAAAGAGCGGCGCGGGGGAATGGTTCGGCACCTTGATCGGATCCCAGGCCGGTCCCAACGAGAGCTTTTGGGTCTTGGGAATTTTCTTTTCGGTGGGGCTTTTTCTATCCACGTTCCTCTCCAATACCGCGACCGCGAATCTTTTGGTACCTCTTGCTTTACCCGTAGCGGCTTTGCTTTTACCGGGGAACGAGGCCTACGCGATCCAGTTGGTTTTGGGAAGCGCGTTAGGCGCTTCTCTCGCCATGTCTCTACCGGTTTCCACTCCTCCGAACGCCGTGGCCTATGCCGTCGGTGGATTCGAGATCAAAGACATGGCAAAGATCGGAATCCGCATCGGGTTACTCGGTTTAGTTTCCGTCCTGATCGGATTTTTTCTCTTCGGATAACAAAAAATGAAAATCGTAGTCACGGGCACGACGGGATTCGTGGGCAAATGTCTTCTTCCTAAATTAAAAGATGCGGGGTTCGAAGTTCTTCCGATTTCCTCCAAACGTTTGGCCGAGGGAGATCTTTCCGAATTGAACGGCGAACTTTCCTGGTCGTCGGAAAAGATTTACGCCATCCTCCATTTGGGAGGTAGAGCGCATGTGATCCATGAAAAGGACTCGGATCCTGCCGCTGCGTTCCGAAGAGCCAACGTGGATACCACGAAAATCCTAGCCGAAGCCGCGGTCCGAAACGGCATTCCTCGTTTCGTGTATGTAAGCTCGATCAAAGCGTTGGGGGAAAGTTCCAACGAAGAACCTCTCACTGCGGAGGATTTGCCCAAACCGAAAGACGATTACGGCAGAACCAAATGGGAGGCGGAAGAATTGCTGAAGGAAATATCCCGTTCTTCCTCTCTGAAATTCACCATACTCCGACCTCCCCTGATCGTGGGGAAGGGGGCCAAAGGGAATCTGGATCGGTTGGTCTCCTTGGTAAGGACGGGGATCCCTCTCCCGTTTTCGGGGATCCGAAACAAAAGGAGCATGGTGGGAGTCAGGAATTTCTGCGATGCCATCGTATTCACTTTAAAGAATTCTAAAACGGAAAACGGTCTCTTTTTGGTAAGCGACTTCTCCCTTTCCACTCCGGAATTGTTCCGTCTCTTTTCCGAATCCTTGGGAATTCCGAGCCGCCTCTTCTATTTTCCTCCTAGTTGGATGATCTTTGCGGGAAGGCTATTCGGTTTTCGAGGAATCGTGGACAGATTGTTCGGTTCCCTCGTATTGGACGCTACCCCTTTGCTTTCCCTAGGGTGGAATCCGGCGGTCCCGATTTCGGAGGAAATCCGGGCTCTCTGTTCGGAAACTCCGCAAGAAAGAATTTCTTGATGACCCTCGGGAAAACCGCGGAGAGCGGAGATCCAAAACTGATTTCCAAATTCGGAGAAAGACCGAATTTGGCTCCGGCGATGGAGAATTTTTTCCGCAAACCTTTCCTCGGTCGTGTCGGATCGGAGATCCCTTTTTTTATCTTCGGATTCCTGCTTTGTTTCTGTCTCGGATGTTCTCGAACGGAGCAAGTCAAGACCGGTACGACCTCTTCTGAGCCGACTCCTCCGGCAAGCGGGATCGCGGAGCAGTTGCGGGAAAGCTTGGGAAAACTTCTGCAGCAGGAAGAGGAAGATCCGGAGCTGCTAAAGGTTCTGGTGGGCGGAGACGTAATGTTCAATTGGGGGATCCGGGACACCATTCGGGCCAAGGGAGAACTCGCTCCTGTCCGAGGTTTGAAATCCGTGTTCGACGAAGCGGATCTTCGGATGCTGAATTTGGAAACTCCCGTCGTTTCGGAAAAATCCTGGGACGTCGGAAAAGCGTACGTATTTCAGGCAAAGGATACGGACCTGGATTCCTTTTCGTATCTGGGTGTGGATCTTGTCTTTTTGGGGAATAACCATGCGATGGATCATGGAGCGGAAGGACTTGCGGAAACGGAAAAGTTCCTGAAAGCAAGAGGAATTTCTTATATAGGTGCCGGCAAAAATTACGCCGAGGCGCTCGGTCCTTGGTCCTTGGAGAAGAAGGGAACTAAACTGATCGTTTATTCCGCGACGAACGTGGCGGAAGGAAAACAGCAGTACGCCGGAGAAAAACCGGGAGTGTTGTTTTTCGAGCCGGAGTTTTTGGCTCCTAAGCTAAGGAGTCTCATTCCGATTCCGATCAAACCGAAGCGGACGTTCAAAAAAGGAAAAAGGATTCGGAACCTTCCTCCCAAAGCTCCCGTTCCATCGGCTTCTCAGTCCCCCGTCCGAGGATTCAAAATCGTATCCTTACATTGGGGAGTGGAATATTCTCCGATTCCCACGAAAGAGCAGAGGGACCAAGCCAAGGCTTTATTAGGAAACGGAATCCAGGTCATCGTCGGCCACCATCCTCACATTCCCCAAGGAATCGAGAGGGTAGGAAAAGGGATCGTATTCTATTCTCTCGGAAATCTGATTTTCGGAAGCAGGAACTCCTACCTGAACCATAACCTGATCGCGGTGCTACATATCAAAAAAGGGAACTTGCTTCGGGTGGAGCTCATTCCGATCTTCGGAAAATTCCAGACTGCAATCCATCAGGTTCGCACCTTAGAGGGGGAAGAGGCGCGCTCCTTTTTACGAGAAATTGCGGTCTTATCGGAAGATCTCGGAACGAAGATTCGGATAGATGGGGAACGAGGCTGGATAGACCTGGAGACTGCGAATTGAATATGAGGAAATCGATGAAGAATCAAAGAAGAAAAGGATGGAAGTCCGCCCTGTTATCCGTCTTGGGCGGGTTGGTGATCCTGCGGATCCTCTCCGCGTAAGGACGTACTCTCGTTTTCCCTGCTGTTCGGAGCGATCGTACTTTCCGACCCTACGTATTCCTTAGCCTGGCCTTTTATTACGAAAGTGGCGGCTTTTTTGGCGGTCTTGCCGATCTGCTTCTATTTCTTTTTCGGACAGGGGAAAGTTTTCCGAAACCTTTCTTTGTCGGTATTGTTTCTTTTGCAATACGTGCGCCCGGAGTTTTTTCTGGGCTTCTTTTTGTTCGCATTTTACGTTTTTTTAAAAGAGATTCCGGAGTTAAAATACGACAAATTCCGGAAAGACCCGATCTTCGTCTCGTTTTTTATCCTCTTTCCGATCTGCTTGGTTCTCTTCTCCGTTCTTTTTCCCGTTTGGGACAGGGAAAGAAGTGTGATCGCTTTTTTCCAACATTATGCTTTGAGAATGCATGAACTCGGACGATTCCCGGAGGACCCTTGGACCAACGCGGAGAGAGCGGTATTCGCCGATTTCGGTCCGGTGAACTCGATCTTCGGGGCCTTGCGTGCCGATCCGTATCGCTTCTTTTTGCACGTCGGGAGAAATCTTTCGGACTTCGCAAAATTTCTATCTTTGGGCGGCCCTCTCTGGCTCGGATTTTCGGGATTCGTTGTTCTCTGTGCGCTTCTTTGGCAAAAGAGAAAACGATTGCTCCGTTGGGCCAAAATACATCAGGACCTGGAGGTTTTTTGGATCTCCGCGGTTCTTCCTCCTTTCTTGGGAATTTCGATCGTTTATCCTAGGATTCACTATCTGATTCTGGTCGTCCCGTTTCTGTTTTTTTTACTAGCGGCGTTTTTCCGTTTTCGCAAGGTCCGGACTTTGGCATTGGTTTACGCTTCGGTTTGTCTGATTCTCGGAATGACGTCCTCGATAAACAAGTCGCCGAAACGGGAACTGGGAGCCTGTTCCAATCTTTCCCGGGCCCGGTTTTTCCAGTCGAAGGAAAGAATTCCCTCCGAAATCCGAATTCTTTCCACGCACGGATCTCTTTGCATGTATCTAGGTGGCAAAGATTGTAAATACATAGAACCGTACCGGAAAGGAAAGGAAAGGATTGGACAGAGTTCGTTTTAGAATATAAGATCAATGTGGTATTCTTGGACGAATCCCTTCGAACGGACACTCGATTCCGCTCCGATCGGAGGTTTCTGGAATTCTCGGAATCTCCGCAAAAGCGGGGATTTTGGAGAGCAGACATGGTTTCCTGTCCGGGAAACGAAATTTGGATTCGAGAAGCTTCTTTCTAAGCAGGTTCGTTGGCGGGAGAAAACCCGAAAAGCCGATCCTGCTTGACCGTAAGCCTTAGCGTCCAAAAATAGGACAAAATCCAATTCTTCTGCCCGCCGCAGATCGTAGACGGGCTTATATCCATAGGAGAAACTTTTGAGAAACTACGAGATAACTACAATTACGCGTTCCACCGCTAAGGAAGTCGCTAAAAACGAAGTGGTCGACATCTTCAAAAAGCATTCCATCAGCGTGACCGCCGAAGAAGATTGGGGCCAGAAAAAACTTTGGCATCCCATCAAACACCAGGACTACGGGACTTTTACCCATTTTAAGGTAAATGCCGATCACAGTTCCATCGAAAAAGTAGAGCGGGATTTTAAATTAAACCAAAATCTACTCCGCTCCATGATCGTCCGGCGCAATGGCTAACGATATCAATCGGGTGACTTTAGTAGGTCGCCTAACCCGAGATCCGGAATTCAAAACCGTAAACGGGACTTCCCTGGTGAATTTTTCCCTGGCCAACGGCCGTACCTTCGTTTCCAACGGAGAAAAGAAAGAGGAAACTCATTTTTTCGACTGCGAAGCGTGGGGCAAAGGGGCGGAAATCATCCAGCAATACTGCAAAAAGGGCAAACAACTCGTAATCGAGGGAAGGCTCAAGCAGGACACTTGGGAAACCATGGAAGGCAAGAAAGCCTCCCGCATCCGAATCGTCGTGGAGAATTTCCAGATGATCGGCGGGAAAGAAAGCGGAGGAGGGGACTACGGTAGTTCTCCTGCGGCCGCTACCGGCGGAACCGCTTATTCGTCTTCTCACGAAGACTTTGGCGGATCCGGAAACGACGACGATATACCCTTTTAACGAGGACACCATACAATGGCAGAGAACGAAGTACAAGAAGAAGTAGGAAGACAAGAAGCTTCCATGGACGGCATAATCGCCGGCGAACACGAAGGCGGCCGTCCGCCCAAAAAGCAGAACAAATACAAGAAGAAGGTTTGCCGTTTTACCGCGGACCCCGAGCTTGCAAAACAAATCGACTATAAGAATATCGAGCTTTTGGAAAGGTTCATCACGAATCGTGGGAAAATCATTCCACGTAGAATCACCGGTACGTCCGCAAAGTACCAAAGGATCCTAGCGCGGGAAATCCGCAAAGCCCGTAGTATCGGATTGCTTCCGTTCAAGGTCAACTGAGGAGAGCATCAATGAGAGTCGTTTTACAAAAAGACGTTTCCAATCTGGGCGACGCCGGAGACATCAAGGAAGTCGCGGACGGGTTTGCGCGTAATTTCCTCTTTCCCAAACGTTTGGCGGTTCGTGCCGACGAGGGGAAAACCAAAATGGCCATTCACCAGAAAAAATTGGCCGACTTGAAAAAAGAGAAACGGAAAAAAGTCATGGAATCCGTTTCTTCCGGTTTGAACGGAAAAGAATTCGAGATCGTGGTGAAAACGGGAGGCGGAGATAAGCTTTTCGGAGCCGTGACCGCCGCCGACGTAGCCGCTCTTATGAAAAAAGACGGTTTCGACGTGGACAAGCGCAAAATCGAATTTCCGGAACCCATCCGTAACCTCGGATCCTATAAATTGAAAGTCCGCTTGGCGGAAGGCATTTTCCCTACCATCACCGTTCATGTGAAGAAAGAGGAAGAAGCCGCTACCGAAGGCTGATGATTTAATTCGAATGCAAGCCGACTCCCTTTTCGAACTGGAATCCGAGAAGTCCTTCTTGGGTTTCTTACTCTTAAAGGGAGCGGAAAACCTGATAGATATTCCTCTTCATTCCGAGGATTTCTACCAGGATACCCACCGCAGAATCTATAAAGCCATTGTGGATTTGGTGGACAAACGGACCGCTATCGATCCGGTTTCCGTTTTAAATTTCCTAAAAGAAAATTCCCTCCTGAAAGATCCCGAAAGGGAATACGAGTACATTTATTCCTTATACAGGGACACGGTCGTTTCCCATCCGTTGGCGTACTACGCGGAAAGGATCAAACGACTTTCCGAACGCAGGACGTACGCCAAATTACTCCATAGCGCTCTGGAGATGATCCAGAAAGAGCCCGGGGAAAACGAATCCGTATTCAACCAGATCGAAAGGAGCCTCACCGAGGTATCCCGCGCTACGGATGTCAAAGGGTTATTGCCCGTTTCCCAGGACAAGGCCGCTCTTTCCGAATACATCAAGGATATCATGCAGAGTCGGGGTCAGATCAAGGGACTCCGAACGAACTTTACCCAATTCGACGAAATGACTTCCGGACTGAAGGAATACGAATTGATGGTATTGGCGGCCAGGCCCGGTAACGGAAAGACCACTCTTGCCATGAATATCGCCTCCAACGTTGCCTTAATCCATAACAAACCTGTGGTGATCTTTTCGTTGGAAATGAGCCGTATGGAGTTGCTTCTAAAGTTGGTCTGCGCATATGCGCAGGTGGAATCCAATAAACTGAAACGGTCGGAGGTGACAAAGTCCGACGCTCCCAAGCTACTGGATGCGATCATCAGGGTGACTTCCGCTCCGATCTATATCGACGATTCCGGCGCTCTGACTGTGGACGATTTCAAAGGAAGGATCCGGAAACTTCTGACCAACGAAACTCTCGGATTGATCATTGTCGACTACCTTCAGTTGATGAGCGATCCCAAAAACCGGGACGGAGGCCGCCAACAGGAGGTCGCGTCCATTTCCCGCACCTTGAAGCAGATCGCAAAGGAAGCCAGGTGCCCCGTAGTGGCTCTTTCACAGATGAACCGATCCATCGAGCAAAGGTCCAAGGACCAGAGGCCCCAACTCGCGGACTTGCGGGAGTCCGGAGCGATAGAACAGGACGCAGACATCGTCACGTTCATTTATCGTGGAACGGGAAAGGACGGCGAACAGGACGACAGTGTGAAGCCGGGTACGGCGGAAATCATTGTCGCTAAAAATCGATCCGGACCTACCGGTTCTTTTCCACTTGCCTTTCGACCCGAACTTTCCAGATTTGATAATATATGATTCGCGGTGGGGAATCCATCGATTCGCCGCGAAAGTTAAGGGAAAGAATTTTTGGAAGATTGGATTCTGAATCATTATAAGAATAGAACTTGGGCGGGAGAAACCTCCGTTCAACAGGCAGGAAATACGATCTCCGTGTTCGGCTGGGCTTTCCGGTTTCGAGACCAGGGCGGGGTGATTTTCGTGGATCTTCGGGATCGAACCGGAATCCTGCAGATCGTACTCCGAAAAGAGATCCTAAAAGATCATTTCCATCTTGCAGAAAAAATCCGATCCGAATATGTGATCGCGGTCCAGGGCACTCTGCGCAAACGGGATCCGGAAAGCGTGAACCCGAAAATGCAGACGGGAGAGATCGAGCTCGTCGCGGACAAACTGGAGATCCTGAACTCCGCAAAAACCCCTCCTTTTTCCTTGGACGAATTCGAGGAAACTTCGGAAGAACACAGGTTGAAATACAGATATCTGGATTTCAGAAGAGACGAGTTAAAGAATCGCATGGTAAAACGGCACGAGTTCGTCTTCGCCATCCGCAATTATCTGAATTCCAGAAAGTTTCTGGAGATAGAAACTCCGATCCTGAATAAGTCCACGCCGGAAGGCGCGCGGGATTTTCTCGTCCCTTCCAGATTGAATCCGAATTCCTTTTACGCTCTTCCCCAATCCCCACAGATATTTAAGCAAATTTTAATGGTCGGCGGCGTGGAGAGATATTTCCAGGTCGTAAAATGCTTTCGCGACGAGGATTTGCGCGCGGATCGACAACCGGAATTCACCCAATTGGATATGGAATTTTCCTTCGTTTCCCAGGAGGAGATCCTGGCGGAGATCGAGGGATTGTTCTCCAAAGTGATGAAGGACGTTTTTTCCCTGGAATTGAAGACTCCTTTTCCTAGAATGCAATACCGACAAGCGATGGAGGAATACGGATCGGACAAACCGGATCTCCGTTTCGGAATGAAGTTGGTCGACGTTTCCGAAATCGTTAAGAACAGCGATTTCCAGGTGTTTACGGTGGCCGTTGCGACTCACGGTGTCGTCAAGGCGATCTGCGTTCCGGGAGGTTCCGTGATTTCCCGGAAGGAGATCGAGGATCTGACCGCTTGGCTAAACAGGGATTACAAGGCCAAAGGCCTCGCTTACATGAAACACGGTCCGAACGGCTTGGAATCCACGATCACGAAACGTTTTAGCCCGGAGACCTTGGCAAAGATCTCGGAAGCCGTCGGTTCCAAAGAGGGGGATATGATCTTTTTCGGAGCGGACGAAAGGCAGATCGTAAACCATTCCCTAGGCGCTCTCCGCCTGAAACTTTCGGAAAGGTTTGACAAACCTACGGAAGGGCACTTCCATATTTCGTGGATCGTGGATTTTCCGATGTTCGAATGGAATAAGGACGCCAATCGTTGGGACTCCTTACACCATCCGTTCACTTCTCCGAACGATTCGAGCTTGGAGATCTTTTCCTCCGACGAAAAACTCCGGGACGGAGCGGGACAGGCTCTTGCCAAGGCTTACGATCTTGTCCTGAACGGGGTGGAGATCGGCGGCGGATCCATTCGTATCCATTCCAGAGAGTTGCAGAATCGGGTATTTTCGGCGCTTGGAATCGGAGAGGAAGAGGCAAAGGAAAAATTCGGATTCCTGCTCGAAGCGTTGGAATACGGGGCTCCTCCACACGGAGGAATCGCTTTCGGCGTAGATAGAATTCTGATGCTGATGACCGAAGGGAAATCGATTCGCGACGTGATCGCGTTTCCGAAAACGCAAAAGGGAATCTGCCTCATGAGTGAGTGTCCGTCAGAAGTCGAAGAAAAGCAACTCCAAGAGCTGAAACTCAGATTGGTGAAGGTATAAAGTCCATTAAGAAAGAGCAATTTATTTTCGAGAGTCAGGATCTCTATCGCAAGATCTGCGGGATCAACGATAGCGGCGTGAAAATCCTGGAAAAGCAATTGGAAATCGACCTGATTCCGAGAGGAAACGGATTCCAGTTGGAAGGGAGCGCGCCCAAGGTGGAGTTCGCCTTGGATTTCTTCCGCTTGTTGGAGGCGAATTATCGGGATCGGCCGGACCGGGAGTTCACCGATTCCTTCGATTTTGCGTATCTTTTAAAGCAGGTCACCAGGGAAAAAAGGAAGGAGGAAAGAAAGGGAGAGGCGGAACCTTTCAAACCCTCCGAAAAGATCCTCACCACCTATCGAGGAAAGCATCTTTATCCGAGGACCAAGAACCAGGATAAGTACATCCAATCTTTCTTGGACAATCTGATCACTTTCGGAATCGGTCCGGCAGGTACGGGAAAGACCTTTCTATCCGTGGCCATGGCTTGCCGGTTTCTTCAAAACGGGCTGATCGAAAAAATCGTCCTGACACGGCCCGCTGTGGAAGCGGGAGAGAACCTGGGATTTTTACCCGGGGATTTGAACCAAAAAGTGGACCCCTACCTTCGCCCGGTCTACGACGCGTTGAACGAATGTATCGGATTCGAAAAGACGCAGGAATACATCTCCCTCACGAAGATCGAAATCGCCCCCGTGGCTTTCATGAGAGGACGGACACTTTCCAAAAGTTTCATCATTTTGGACGAGGCCCAGAACTGCACCCTTTCTCAATTGAAGATGATTATGACTCGTTTGGGGCGGAATTCCAGGATGTGCATATCGGGGGACGTCACCCAGATCGATTTGGAACACGGAAGATCGGGTTTTGACCGTGTCGTAAATTTATTTAGGAACACGGAAAGTATTGGTCAGGTATTTTTCGGTAAGGAAGATATTACCAGACATCCTTTGGTGGAGACCATCGTAAGGAAGTTCGAAGAGTTGTAAAGACATGGTTCCCTTCAGTTCGACCCTGGAAAATGGAATGGCTTGGATCACGGATACCCTGACCAAGATACGTCCGATCTCTTTCGTAAGAAAATTCCAGGTAACCTTAACGGTGATCACTCTTCTCGTGGTGACGTGGATGTTGGCCATGCCCTTTTTCGGACAGGATAAGATCGATTTGTCTCCGGACGGACCTTATTCGGAGGGAAAAACCGCCATGGATAAGGTGGTCTCCACGAAAGAGATCCTGTACGAGGACGAGGAAAAGACCAAAGCCAAACGTTTGAAGGCTTTCCAATCCGCTCCGAATTTTTTCGACCGGGATTTTGCCGTTCTTACGGAGACGATCCGGCCCGCTATCCAAGAGGATATGGAGAATTATAGGATCTTCAAGCCCGCGGAAGGCAAGGGGGCTCAGGAAATTCTAAACGTAGTTCCCAGGTGGAAAAACAGATCCAAGGAGGAACTCGAAACCTTACTGAAGGTACCGAGTAAAACGAGAGTCAGGGACCTGGTGCTGCAATATAGTAACCTGGTCTTTTCCAATTTTTGCGTTTTGAGGGATGCCCCTCCCGAATATTCTTCCGTAAGAACGGTGGAAGCTAGAGTTCGGAATTCCGGCAACTCCGGGACGAGCAGTAACAAAGAGCAGGTTTCCTCTCTCGAAGGAAACCGAGTGATCCCTCGAACCTACCTCTACCGAGACGACGCGACGGTAACCGCATTGAATGGGCTGGCTTCGGAGAAGTTGCAGGCCATAGATCCGATCCTTCTCGGGGTCATACAAAGGCTTTCTCTCACCTATATCTACTCGAATCCGGCCTGCGTTTTCAATGCCCAAGAGACGGATGCGCAAAAAAAATTCGCTATGGATCGGACCGAGCCGGTTAACAGTAGAATCAACGCGGGAGAAATCATCGTCCGCGCGGGAGAAATCATCACGCCGGATATCTATCGGAAACTATCCGTCGTAAACAAATACGCTACACGCGCGAATATTGCGTCCATACTTTCCATTTTATTGATACAGTCCATCTTCGTGATCATCGTTTACGCTTTTCTGAAAAAATACAATCCCAAGCGATTGAACGACGTTTCCAGTAACGTGATCGTTTTTACTTTGATCTGGTCCTTGGTTCTCTGGGCCTACGTCGCTTCCAAGGCTTTTTATAATTTCGAGAACAGCTACGATTCCGTCTTTTATTTCGCGTTAGTCGTTCCTGTAGGAATGGTCTGTCTCATCCTATCCATGGTTTACGACGAACAGTTGTCCATAGCGATCGGTTTCTTTCTTTCCTTCTTCATTTTTGCGGCGTCCAGATACAATCCCACTTCCTTTATCCTAGCCTTCGTGATGACGGTAGTCACCGCGACCTACGGAAGAAAAATGCGGAAGCGAATCGATTTCATCAAAGCCGGGTTTTATATGGCGCTGGTGCAGATGCTGATTTCCTCCTCCGGTTATCTTTTCGATTCTAGGAATTATTGGGTAGCGGTACCGTCGGGTTCCTATCTACGGGATTTATGGGAATCGAATATATTCAAATTGTATCTGCTCTGTCTCGTTAACGGATTCGTATGTTCCACCCTGACCCAACTGTTATTACCGATTTACGAATACGTGTTCAATATTCCTACGCGATTCAAGCTGATGGAACTTGCGGACACAGGGCACCCGCTTTTGCAGGATTTGTTGACTAAGGCACCTTCCACCTACACCCATACGTTTCTCGTCGCGGCCATGTCGGAAAGGGCGGCCCAAAATCTGGAATTGGATTGGCTCTTGACCAGAGTAGGCGTGTATTTTCACGATATAGGTAAGATTCCGAATGCCGGATTTTTCGTGGAAAACCAACACTTGATCCCTAAGAAAGAGAACATAGACAAGAACAATCCGGCTCTTGCTGCCAAGATCGTGATCGATCACGTTTTGGACGGGATAGAGATGGCAAAGAGGGCCCGTCTTCCCAGAGAGGTGATAGACTTTATTCCGGAACATCACGGCACTTCCACGATGGCCTTCTTTTATCATAAGGCATTATCCGAATTATCTCCTTCTCAGAAAAAGAAATTGAGAAAGGAGGATTTTCAGTATCCGGGACCGAAACCTCAAAGAAAGGAAACCGCGATCGTCATGATCGCGGATAGCCTGGAGGCAGCCAGCCGTTCTCTGGAGGAGGTCACTCCAGAATCCCTGGAAAATCTGATCACCAAGATCGTGAACAGCAAATTGGCGGAAAACCAATTGGACGAATGCGGTCTGACCCTGGGAGATCTGGAGGTGGTAAAATCCTCGTTTAAGGAAGTGCTCTTGTCCAGCCTGCATTCCAGACCGAAATATCCGAAGCCGGAGGAAACCAAGGCTCTGGAAGAAAAGAACCGGAACGCCATTCTCAGGGGCGGAAGAAAAGCCTCTTAGGTGCGGACTTGATCGATTTCTGTCCGGATATTTCCGTCGACGACTTGCCCGAGTGGCTGATGGAAAGGAACGTACTTCCTAGGATGGAATCCCTTTTGAAGTTCTCTTTTCCGCGGAACGATTGCCATCTTTCCGTTTTGCTGGTCGACGATTCCTCGATCCGAGAAATCAACCGTGTGCGTAGGAATAAGGATAAAGCCACGGACGTACTTTCCTTTCCTTTATCCTTTGACCTTCATCCCTGGGATCTGCCTCCGAAAAAAGAGTCTTCATTCGGGCCGATCTTGCCCCTAGGCGAGATCGTGATTTCTTGGGAAACCTGTAAGGAGCAAGCGAAGCAGATCGGTCATTCGGACGAAGAGGAATTCTTCCGATTGTTCGTGCACGGGTTCCTGCATCTGATCGGTTACGATCATGAAAGGGGATTCGAGGACGAGGCGTTGATGCGAAGGATGGAGGATCTATGTCTGGATCTCATTCTTCTTTAAGAAAAACGAAAGGGATCGTGATGGAAAGTCGGATTCTGCCGGAGGGGGACGCGTTCCTTCGTCTGCTTCCGGAAGAAGGGGAAGTCGCGAGTTTTCGGGTAAAGGGAATCAAAAAAAGCAAGACTCGTCCGATCGCGGCGGCTGAGCCCGGTTCTTTGGTTTCCCTCGATTACTATCGGACCCAAGGAAGAGAGACTTACAATGTAAAGGAGATCGGATTACTGGATCGGTTCGAGACTGCCAAAAACGGATACGCCGGAATCGTGCTCGTTTCCTATCTCGTGGAACTCGTCTCTTCCTTTTTGACCGAAGGGGGAGCGCATCCCCAGGAATATAGGCTGCTGCACGCCGCACTTCAGGAATTGGATGCGGACGGATTCAGCCCCCTATTTTTGCCCTTCTTCAAGTTGAAACTTCTCTATACGGGGGGATTTCTCTCGAAAGAAATTTCCTGTTCCGTATGCGGTAAAGAACTGGGGGAAATGAGCTCCTGCAGCCTGGAAGACGAACATTTCGAAACGATCTGCGGAGACTGCAGGACTCCGCATCCGGATCGGATCGGACTGGTCCGATTCGTTTACGATTGCCTGAAAAGAAAATACCGGGATCTGAAAGAGGAAAAGATTTCCCTTGAACTCCTTAAGGAAGCGGATAGGCTGAGCAATCGGGCGCTAAAACCTTTGCTCGGACGAAGACTGAAATCCGAATCGATGTTGTACGATTCTCTGGAGGAAAGATTTGGATAAGATTTTTAAAACCTGTTTCGCCGTCTTATACGCGGTCTCACTTCTGTTCCTGATCGTACTGGATATCCGCTGGGGAAAGAAAGACGCCCTTCCCAAACCTACCTTCGGACCCGAAGGAAAGTCCTGCGTAACTCTTGAATGTATCCTTAGGGAAAAGAATATGGTCTTCGGGTCCTTGGATCGGAGTTGGAAATTGATTTCCTCCAAACGGTTGTATCCCGACTGGGACAGGACCCCCTCCAAAAAATAGGAATTGAATATCTTAGAATGAAAGAAACGGAAACCGTTAAGAAAACCGTACTCTCCGCGCTGAACGAAGCCGTTTTACACTATTGCAAAACGGAAGCTCCTCATCTGGATCCGAAGGATCTGAAAATTCGTATAGAGTATTCCAGAGAGGAATCCTTCGGAGACTATTCCACTTCTTTCCCTTTAGAGAATTCCAAACTATTAGGCCGAAAACCCTTGGAAACCGCAGCCATCCTCGTGAAGTTTTTGGAAAGTAAATCGGAACTCTTCGAAAAAGTGGATTTTACCCCGCCGGGGTTCGTCAATTTTCGGATGGCTCCTTCTTTTCTCGTCCTGTTTTTGGAATCCTGGATCGAGTCGAAACTTTCCTATCCTCAGGTTTCCGAACCCAAAAAAATCAGTTTGGAATTCGTCAGCGCCAACCCCACCGGACCTTTGAACATCGTTTCGGCACGAGCTGCGGCGACCGGGGACGCTTTGGCGAATTTGATGAAGGCGGTCGGCCACCGTGTGGAAAAGGAATTTTACGTAAACGACTACGGCAACCAGGTTTTCCTACTCGGGGTTTCCACTTTGGTGAGGATCCGGGAAAGTTTGGGAGAAGTAGGTTCCGTCCAGGAATCCGATGACGGACGTTCCTTGGAGGAATTACTTCAGAAAAACGTAATTCCTTCGGAAGGATACCGGGGGGATTATCTTAAGGAAATCGCAAAGTCATTGTTAACCGATCCTGCGAGAGGGGGTGAGATCCGGACCCTCCTGACCGACGGTAGTTACTGGACTCTCGCCGAAAAATGCGCACGTTGGGCGGTGGAATCGAATCTGATCTGGCAGAGAAAGGACCTGGACCTGTTCGGAGTGGAGTTCGATCGTTTTTTCTCCGAAACTACGCTTCACGATTCGGGAAAAGTCCTAGGAGTACTCGAGAATCTGAAGAATTCCGGAAAGATCTTCGAAGAGGAGAGCAAACAGGTCTTCCGTTCCACGGACTATGGAGACGACAAGGACAGGGTAGTGGTTCGGGACGACGGACGCCCCACTTATCTTTTGGCCGATATCGCTTATCATTTGGATAAGGTGGAAAGAAAGTACGATAAGATCATAGACATTTGGGGGCCCGACCACCACGGGTACATCGCGAGATTGGCGGGAGCGGTGCAGGCGCTGGGATATCCTAAGGAAAATTTCCAGGTGATCATCGCGCAGCAGGTAAACCTACTCATGGCCGGTCAAAAGATGAAGATGAGCAAGCGTGCCGGAGAATTCCAGACAATGGAGGATCTACTCGGGTATTTAGGAAAACATGCCCGCGACGTGGCACGTTATTTTTTCGTAATGCGATCCTTGGATTCTCCTTTGGACTTCGATTTGGATCTGGCCAAGGACGAGTCTGACAAAAATCCGGTATTCTATCTTCAGTATGCTCACGCTAGGATCTGCTCCATCTTTCGCGAAGTAGGGACCCACTCCGACGCGGCCGCGCTGCGCGATTTGGAAATGACCGAGGAACGAAAGCGCCTTCTTTTTTGGGCGGCGCGTTTTCCGGAGGAGGTTCTGGACGCCGCGAACAGCTTGGAACCGCATCGGCTTACGAATTATCTTCAAAACCTGGCAAGATCCTTCACCCAGTTTTACATCGCTAAAAACAACAGACTCAAGGATTCGGAAGAGTCTTTACGGACAGGCTTGGCGCGGATCTGTATCTTCGCGCAAAAGGCACTCTCTTCCGGTTTGGGTCTATTGGGTGTGACGGCCCCGGATCGTCTGGAAAAGGAAGCATGAAATCCCCTAGATTCGTAGTCGTCTCCACAGGTTCGGAACTGACGGCGGGTAGGAGTCAGGATACGAATTCCTCCTGGATCGCAAACGAGTTGTTCGGACTCGGATTTTCCGTGGAAAAATTCCTGGTACTTCCGGATTCGCCCGAGCGGATCGCGAGCGAGTTGCGCTCTCTTGCGAAAGAAGGGGACCAAGAAAATCCTCTCGTCGTCATTATGACCGGAGGATTGGGTCCCACTGAAGACGATTACACATTGCAAGTGGTCTGCGAATTAACGGACTCTTCCCCCGTAGAAGATCCGACGGCGTTGGACAGATTGAAGGCAATCTATAGACTGCGGGGAAGATTGTTCGAAGAAAATCTAAAAACCGCGATCCGGCAGGTTTCGATTCCGTCCAAATCCGAGGTTCTTCCGAATAGTGTGGGCATTGCTCCCGGATTTTGGGTGGAACTTTCTCCGGGTAGCCATCTCGGTTGTATGCCCGGAGTTCCGAAAGAAATGACCGCCATGTTCTCCTCTCATCTCGCTCCGGTATTGAAACAGATGTTTCGACCGGGAGAACTACATTCGGATTTTCTTTTCGTTTGGGGAATGAGCGAGTCCACGTTTCAGCAGGAATTTATACAAGGGATCCCCGCTTTGCAGGAAGGAAAAGCGATTTGGGGAGTGGCTGCGAAAAGAGGATTTTTAAGAGTCACGTACCAATCTGCAAAGCCTGAAGTCGTTTCGGAACTGATTCGGGCCACGCGAGAAAAATACGGGGAAATCTGCACAGGAGACGTGTTCGAAGAACTACCGAAACTGCTTTTGGAAAGAAAACTCACCGTAGGAACTGCGGAAAGTTGCACGGGCGGATTGACTGCGAAACTGTTTACGGACAGACCTGGATCTTCGGAATACTTTTTAGGAGCGATCGTCTCTTACGCGAACGAAGTGAAGGTAAGACAACTAGGAGTCCGGAAAAACACTTTGGATACGTACGGAGCCGTGAGCCGCGAAGCGGCGGAAGAGATGGCGGATGGCGCGGCGAAGGCGTTGGAAACGGATCTTGCAATCAGTATCACTGGGATCGCCGGTCCTGGCGGCGGAACTCCTACGAAGAAGGTCGGAACCGTATTCATCGGAATCCATGTCCGAGGAAAAAGCACGATCGTACACGAATTGTATTTTCCTTTTAAACGGGATTTGTTCCGGGACGCGACGGCGACGACATCTCTGTATTTACTATATAACAGATTGAGGAACGACGCATGATCCCGCAGATCTTCGGCTTGTCTTTGGTTTTCTTTCTCGGATTTTATTTTTTTCTCGGGAACCCTTATGCGGCGGCGAGAGGGTTGCAAAAGAATTGGGCTTGGAACAAGGAAGCGAAGCTGGGAATGTTTTCGGATCCCCGTTTTCCTTTTGAACCGGAAAAAAAACTAAACGGCTATAAAACGAAAACCGAATACGTTCGGATTCCGGACGGAACGGAAATCCCGATAAACGATACGGACAGAATCGAATATCCTCTTTCCTCCAAAGGCTACTGGGCATATAAGAAAATCGGATCCACGGCGGAATTCTTTTCGGAATCCGGCGAACGTCTTTGGACCAAAGAATATAGAAGCTACCCTAGAACTCATCCGAATGGAAATTTGATTCTCTTTCTTTCGGGAGACAACAATCAGGTTTTGATCGCTGATATTAATGGAAACGAAGCTGGCGCCAAAAAACTGGACGGACGGTTTTTGACGGATATTTCCTTTGCCGCGAACGGGGAA
The DNA here is from genome assembly GCF_004769195.1 of Leptospira fletcheri. NCBI lineage: Bacteria > Pseudomonadati > Spirochaetota > Leptospiria > Leptospirales > Leptospiraceae > Leptospira > Leptospira fletcheri. The sequence goes on along the minus strand of NZ_RQET01000008.1, from coordinate 73,677 downwards.
AGCTCGGTTCTTTTTTCAGGAGGGGAACTCTTCCTGTTAGGCGGAAAAGGCGAATTGCTATTCAAGGATTCCGTGGAGGAAAAAGAGCCGGTGTTTGCAAAGAGCCTGGCGATCTCCGCAAACGGAAATGTATTGGCCGTTCATTTTCTGAAGGGAAACCGCGACAGTATCCGCATCTACGACCGGAGCGGAAAGAAAAAGGAGGAATGGAATCTGAACCGGGTCTATCCTCACAAATTGGTTCTTGCCGTATCTCCCGAGGGGGAGGTTCTGGCCGGCTTACCGGAAGCGCTGGTGCTTTTTTCCCGAAACGGAAAACCCATCCTGGAGAAAAAACGATCCAAGGCGAATTCGGTATACCAAACCGTCTTTCATTCCGGGGCTTGGTTCGCGGGCGAAGCGGAAGGAGTCCTATATTTTATGGACGAAAAAGGAAATCTGTTAAAGGAAGACCGGATCCGATCCGCGGACAAACCTTTGCGTTTCTTTTCCGCGGAGGAACCCCGCTCTGCTTTTCTGGAAAGCGGAAAGGAGATCCTGCTATATCGGGAATGGACCCGTTAGGTTTCTTCTCAAACTTCGTATATGGACAGGGATTTGTATCCCTTGTTCGTTTGTTTGTCTAACAGGGCTATGATTTCGGTCTTTCTTTCTTTCGCAATATTGAAGATCAATTGGTCGGAAATTTCCCGACAGATGTAAAGACCCCTTCCGTGGGAATCCGCAAGTCCTGCAGGCAACCCGCTGGTATCCTCCACGGTAATATGTCTATCCAGACGCTTTAGGATTTCCTTTTTGTTCAAGGAACCGAAGTGATCTCGGACTACGATGATGTAGGAATTCTCCGCGATTCCGTAACCGATCTCGAAGTAATCCGTTTCTGCCAATTGTATGTTCTCCAGAGGAACGAGCAGATCCCGGGAAGGCAATTCGAACTGGTATTTGGAGTTCCCCTTAGAATCTCTCGGGGCTCGTATCATCGCGTTGGAAGTCAGTTCCTCCAGAATCTGATGAACCGCGTTGGGAGCTCCTTTTTCGATCAAATACTTGGCGATCCGGTTGCAGAAATAATTTCTTTCCTCATCCGAATTCACTTTTTGAAACACCACACCGTCTTCCGGGGGAAGGGCGAACCCGTCCTGTTCTTGCTCGAGCAGGATAAACTCCGGGCCGAAGTACTTTTCCACTCCGAATATGTCCTTACTTAGGAGTTTGCGTACCATTACGGAAATCAGATTGATGTCCAAAAAGGAATATTTCGGGATGATATTCCAGATATTGTGTTCGTACGCGAATTTGATATAGTCGTTTATGTTGTAGGCCGTCATGAGAGAATACAGTACGTTCGGATGATCCTTCTGGATGGTCTTGATCAGATCCAGACCGGATTTTCCCGGCATTCGTATATCGGTGATGACTAACTCTATCGGCTCCGAGGAAAGGATACGTACTGCCTCGTCGTAATTTTCCGCGTCGAAGACCTGGTAATCGCGGTTTAAAATATCCTTAATCGCTTCCCGTATGGAATGTATGTCTTCGACTACCAGTATTCTATGTTTGGACAATTTAATTTCCTCTGGGCTGTTCTAAGGGAAGAGAGACTCTGAATCTAGTCCTACGATTGTAGGAACGTACGGTCAATTCTCCGCTATGCTCTCTGACGATGGAATGGCAGATGGATAGTCCTAACCCGGTACCGATACCGGATTTGTTCTTGGTAAAGAAAGGGGAGAAGATCTTATCCAACATGCTTTCTGGAATTCCGCCGGCGGTGTCCTCCACGAATACGTGCAGCATATTCCTAGTCCGGCGGATCTCTACGCGGATTTTGCCCTCGCCGTAGTCGTACGCTTGGAGGGAATTCTTGAACAGGTTAATGAAAAGCCTTTCCATCTTGACCGGATTGAATTGAAAATAGGTGCCCGGCTCTCCCAAGATCTCCCATTCTACATTCTTGGATAGGACCGGATAAACCCAAATCACGGAATCCTTCGCTTTCAAAATCGTCTCGTAGATATCTGCGGAAGTTGTTACCAACTTGTCCGGTTTGGCGAAACTGATGATGTCCGCAACGATCATAGCGGCACGGGTCAAATCTTCCTTGATCATCTCCAATCGTTTCCGGAAGAAATCCGGATCCACGCTAGAGAGATTGTTCATTAAATTTTGGAGCGTCAGGCTCATACCGGTCAAGGGGTTGTTCAATTCGTGGGCTACACCCGAAATAAAGGTTCCGAGAGAGGCCAGATTCCGGATGCGTAGGTTTTCGTCCTCTTTTTCCTTGAGTCTGGTGATATTGCTGATTTTTTCCACCACCGAAACGACCTTTCCTTCTTTTTTGATGGGAAAGAAATCCAAATAAAGGGTTTCCTTTTGGTCGTTGATCACATGAAAGACTTCCCGTCCGATCGCGTTCCTTCCTTCGAATTCGCGGTTGAAGTCTGCCTCGTTTTCGTGATGTTCCTTCATGGGACAGAAAGGACAAATGCCGGACCGATTGTATAAGAGGGCATAGCATTTCCTTCCTAATACGGACGGGAAATCCGATTCGTCGGAGAACTCCAGCGTAGCGCGATTGACACGGCGAACCCGAAACCCGGGATCGATGAGAACCAGGGGTTCCGTAATTCCGTCTAGAATCGCTTGGAGTTCCTCCGCTCGGTCTTGGAGGTTTTCCATCAGGGATGACATCCGGTCAATATTCTAGGGATTCTTTAAAAGTTTGCAGTAATTTTTTTTGATTTTTCGCGGATTGTTGGTTTTGCATTTCCTGGATCCGAAGAACCTGAATGAAAAAATCCTCGATCAGTTTTAGGTAAAATTCCTTTTTGAATTCGGAACGTTCCCGGCTCACGCCTTCGTCCGGCAGATAATTCAAAGGATACTCCGCAGCCCTACCGTTTCGATCCGCATAAATCAGCAGGTCGTCCACATTATTGTCCAAAGGAGTATTGTCCGTCATTCGCACCAGAGTGGTGTCCTCTGTCGCATAATTTGCGGTCTTGATTTCGGACTCCACCTTGGACAGGGTGGAGCCGTTGAACTCCAAAAGAATGGATTTCTCCTCGGATCGTTCGATTCCTCCTGGGCTTCTGGACGGGGTCACGGAAAATTTCGTGATCTTGACCCCCTTTCGATTGGGGAAGGTCCCCACCCAGGAAACCACTGTACCTTGGGGAAGGCTTTCCATTCTTTCGAATTTCAGAAGTTCCCTTGCGACTCCTAAGCTTTCGTACGCTTTCAAAATTCTCTGGTTTAAGATCTGAGCGGTTCCTGAGGGAGACGAGGAAGTTCCCCCTTGGGATTGGGAAAGGATAGGGGAAAAAAAGAGGAGTAGAAAGAAGGACGACCAAAGGAGGAACTGTTCTGTTCTCCTTTGGCGGGTTCCCAAGGAGCGCTTACGGCTTGGGCTGTGCAGTCGGGGGAGTCGTGCTCTGGGGAGTCGGAACAGTGGGGGCATCGTTTCCTCCTTGTTTTTCCGGGACCGGAGCAGAGGCCTCAGGCACGACTTCCGGAACCGGAGTCGTATTGTATCCACTAGATTTTGCGAAAAGGAAAGAAAGAATCAGAGAAAGTGCCAAAAAAAGAAGGCCGGCAACCCGAGTCGTTTTGGTCAAAACATCCGCAGTGGAAGAACCGAATACGGATTGGCTGGCACCCCCGCCTAAAACGCCTCCCATACCTCCTTTTCCGGTCTGAATCATTACGAGCAAAATCAGAAAAAGGCTCACGAAAACGAATAGAACTAGAATCGTTCCGGTTATAAATCCCATGCTGAGAAACTTCCTAAGGTTTTTGGGTCGGTCCGAAGGTTCCGGACATACTTCTCATCCAAAGTACGGCGACTCCGCCTCCTGACAATTAAAAACCGTCCGAAAGAAGGGATTAAAAAAGTCCTAAATAACTTTCGAGCTTTTGGCTGGCGCCGCCCACCAACCCTCCGTCTATGTCCGGCTGGGAAAGCAGTTCCTTTACGTTGTCCGGTTTTACGGAGCCTCCGTATAGAATCGGAAGAGACGCTGCCACATCCTCTCCCGATTGAAAAAGCGCCGCTATTTCCTTTCTCAGGAAGGAATGCGCTTCCTGGGCTTGGACGGGGGTGGCGACTTTTCCCGTTCCGATCGCCCAAACGGGTTCGTAGGCAACCCAGATTTTGGGAAACAGTCCGCTCGTGATGTTTCCCAAACCTTCTCGGATCTGTGCGCCGAGTACCTGGAACGTCCGGCCTGCTTCTCTTTCAGAAAGGGTTTCTCCCACGCAATACACGACCGTAAAATCGTTCTCTGCCAAATAACGGACTTTCTGGTTGCAGAAAGAATTCGTTTCTCCTAGAAACTGGCGTCTCTCGGAATGTCCTACCAATGCGAACTTGACTCCGAATTCTTTCAGATGATCTGGGCTGGTTTCTCCGGTCATGGCGGTCAAGGAAGCAGGATAGATGTTCTGTGCCCCTACGTCGATTCCGCTTCCTTCCAGGATTTTAGCTACTGAGGCGAGATGAACGGCGGAAGGAAATACTAAGGCCCGCTTTTCTTTTCGGATGGCCGGAAGTTTCTCCCGGAGACCGTTTGCCAAGGCAAGGGCTTCCTTTTCCGAGAGGTTCATTTTCCAGTTCCCTGCGATGATTTTCGGGCGCATATTCTATTTCCTTCCTAATATTCTAGAGGTTCGCGGATTATTACTCCGGCTGTTTCAGAAGAGCCTGCACTCCCGGAAGTTTTTTTCCTTCCAGAAATTCCAAGGAGGCGCCTCCGCCTGTGGAAACGTGAGTGATCTTATCTTCCACTTTGGCTTTATTGATCGCTGCGATGGAATCTCCTCCTCCGACAACCGTTTTGGCCTTGGATTTCGAGACCGCCTTAGCGATCGCCATGGTTCCTTCCGCGAATTTGTCGAATTCGAAAACTCCCATAGGACCGTTCCAGACGATGGTAGAGGCGTTTTTGATTACTTTTTCGTAATTCGAAACCGTTTTGGGACCTATGTCCATTCCCATCCAGCCGTCCAGAATTCCCATCTTATCGACCGTCTTGGTTTTCGCCTTGGGGTCGAATTTGTCCGCGATGATATGATCCACAGGAAGTTGGAAATCCACTCCTGCAACCCCCGCGCGTTCGATCAGTTGGAATGCTTCCACTTCGAAATCCCTTTCCACCAGGGAGTTCCCTACCGGAATGGCTCTGGATTTCAGGAAGGTATAGGTCATTCCGCCTCCGATCAGGATATGATCCACCTTATCGATGAGGTTTTTGATCACGCTGATTTTGGAGGAAACTTTGGAACCGCCGATGATCGCTACGAAAGGCTTGGCAGGCCTAGAGAGAAGGCTGGAGAGTTCCGTGATTTCCTTGTACATCAAAAGTCCGGCAAAGGAAGGAAGCAGGTGAGCGATTCCTTCCGTAGAAGCGTGAGCCCTATGAGCGGCACCGAAGGCGTCGTTCACATAAACGTCCGCGAGTGAAGCCAATTTCTTGCAGAACCCTGCTTCGTTTTCCTCTTCTTCCTTATGAAACCGAAGATTTTCCAGAACGAGGATTTCCCCTTCCTTCAATTGTTTGGAGAGTTGGTTCGCTTGCTCGCCGACCACGTCTTTCGAGAAGAATACGGGAACGGAAACCAATCCTTGAAACACTTCGAATACCGGCTCCATGGAAAATTGAGGATCCGGTTTTCCTTTCGGACGACCTAAGTGGCTTCCGATGACGATCTTCGCGCCTTTCTTGATCAGAAGTTCTATGGTCGGAAGGGTTTTTTCGATCCTAGTCTTGTCGGTTACTTTGCCGTTTTCCAGAGGAACGTTAAAATCGACTCGGAGGAAGACGCGCTTCCCCCTTAGCTCTTCTTGCTCGAGTCTAGGTAATTGCATCTATCAGCCTTTTTTGACCATGTAGCGGATCAGGTCCAATACCCGGTTGGAATATCCCATCTCATTGTCGTACCAGGATACCAATTTAAAGAATCTGGAATTGAGTTCGATACTCGCATCGTGGTCGAAGACGGAAGACAGGGTGGAACTCAGGAAGTCGTTGGAAACGACCATCTCGTCGGTGTATCCCAGAATTCCTTTCATCGCTCCTTCGGAAGCTGCCTTGATCTTAGCGGAGATTTCCTTCAAGCTGGTTTCTTTGACCGTGCGAACCGTCAAGTCCACTACGGAAACGTCCGGAACCGGGATGCGGAAAGACATTCCGGTCAGTTTTCCGTTGACTTCCGGAATGCAAAGACCCACAGCCTTGGCGGCACCGGTGGAAGCAGGGATGATATTCTGCATTGCGCCCCGTCCTCCTCTCCAGTCTTTCTTAGAGGGACCGTCCACAGTGGGTTGGGTAGCGGTGGTGGCGTGAATGGTGGTCATGAGTCCTTCTTCCACTCCGAAATTGTCCAGTACGACTTTTACGATCGGAGCGAGACAGTTCGTGGTACAGGACGCGTTGGAAACCACATGATCTGCGGAAGGATTGTATTTTTCGTTATTCACTCCCATGACGAAGGTTGGAATGTCTTTGTCCTTGGCGGGGGCGGAGATCACCACTTTTTTGGCTCCCGCTTTCAGGTGCTTTTCCGCTCCCACTCTGTCCGTGAAAAGACCGGTGGATTCCACAACGTAATCCACTTTCAGGTCTTTCCAGGGGAGTTTTTCCGGATCCCTTTCGGAGACGCAGAGGATTTTCTTTCCGTCCACGATCAATTCTTTCTCGGTGTGCTCCACCGTTCCGTTGTAGCGACCGTGGGTAGAATCGTATTTTAAAAGATATGCCAGGTTATCCGGCGTTACGAGGTCGTTGATAGCTACGAATTCGAGATTCGGGTCTTTGATACCGGCGCGGAAGACCAGTCTTCCGATCCTTCCGAAACCGTTGATAGCGATTCTTGTCATGTTCTTCCCTTTTTTCCTTTGGCCTTTCTATGGAGTTGTGCGCGTTGAAAACCCGCTCAAGGAACATATTTTCAGGGTAAAACCTTCCTGAAAATCCGTTTTTTTAAGCCCGTAACGGCACAAAACCTCCATTTTACTTGAAATGGAGAGAGGGAAAAAGGAATTTCCCAAACTGTCATCCGCATGAAAATCTCGAGAATCCAGTTTCTATTTCTTGCGCTCGGTTTGGGGCTCGCCGCGTATTTTCTCAAGAACCTGATCGAATTTTACGGTTCTTTCTTACATTGGCCTGCGTATTTGAGTTTGGACGCGTCCCAATTGCGTGCGGAATCGGTTCTGATCCTCCGCGGAAAATTGCCCTACCTGGATTTCTATTCGTTCAATCTACCTGGGACGCATTGGACCAATCTGCTCCTGATGGCCGGATTCGGAACCGGAGATTTCGGGATCCGACTTTCCGAATTGGTCTGGATCCTCGCATGTGATGCGCTTCTGGTTTTGTATTTGTACCGGAATTTCGGAACCTTCTCCGCTTTTGCAGGCGGTCTTCTCTTTTTGACCCTTCCTGGAGAGGCGGCTCCGTACGGAAGTTTTCAGAGAGAAACGATTTTTCTCTTCCCTCTTTTGGTTTTTTGGAACATACTTTCTTTTCGTTCGGAAAAAGGAGCGGAGGAACGGAGGGCGCGACTGTTTCGTTTCGCTCCGGTCTATTCCGCTTTATTCGTCTTTTCCGTACTGATCAAACCTTTCTTCGGTTTATTTTTCGGGTTCGCACTTTTAGAGGAATCGTTCCGAATTTGGAAGGATTCCGATTCGCAGGAACGGTCCGTTTTTTTCCGTTTGAAAAAGAACGAGGTCCGATCCTTGTTCTTTTGCATTCCGGCAGGCTTCGCGGTTTTTTTGTTCTTATTTTGGCCGGCTGTCGTTTCCGGAAAACCGGAAGCGGTATTCGACGCGTTGTACTGGAACGTGCAATCCCACAATCGTTGGTGGGTTCTTCCCTCATGGAAATCCGCCATCTCTTCTTTGGCTTCTTTTTCTCCATCGGAATTTTTTCTTCCTCTGAGCAACGCTAGGGAAAAGAAATTCGGAGGTTATTTCGTATTCGTATTTCTAGCGTTTGTTTTGACGAAGAAATACAAAGAAGTTCCTTTCTCGATTTCTTTCTTAGCAGCGGGAATTCTTTGTTACTGGATCCAAAGAAGGGGATTTCACTATTATCTGATTCCTGCCTGGACGATCCTGCAGGTGATGGCTGCGATTTTGATCGGCTTCGGAGCGGAGACGACGGCTCGGCACCTGAAGATGGAAAGTCGGGATAGACCCCTCCAGACCCACGCCTGGATTTTACTTTTTCTCGCATTGCTGTACGCGTCTTTCCGAAGGCAGGAGATCACTTTGGGAATGTACCGGGCGAACGGTTTGGTCGGGCCCAAGTTAGCGCAAGGGTGGCAACCGTTCCGGCTCTACGAAGAGTTGGATCGGATCGTACCGGAATTGCGAAACACCCACGAAAAAATCTCGTACCTTTGTTTGGACAGCTCCACTTTCTCTCTGGCCGCAGTACTTCGATACGGCTTGGAGTTCGATTCCTTCTTTACCTTGGATTATGGTCTCTGGAGCGGTACTCCCGAGCAGGAATTTTTAAGAAAACGCCTGGGTTCGGAATGGGACCGGAGTCCCTTCGATCTCATCGTGGTTTCCAACGATCCGATCCAATGGAAAGAGGGGGAGAAAAAACGGAGATGGTCCTACCTAAAGGAACGGTTGGAAAAGGAATATGATTCCGTAGCTTCCTTCGAGGATATCACCGGTTCTCATTTCGAGATTTTTCGGAGAAAGGAATCGATCTAAAGCGCTTTTCCGATGAATTTCTCGAACGGAATCGGACCGAAGTCCCTGGAATCCAGGCAGTCATCCCGGTTGTCGCAGAGCAGGAAGAAATTTCGATCTTCCACCAACACGGAACCGAAATTGTCCCGGTTGGAATGGGAGGAAGGAAAAGGATTCCTAGAATCGGAATGAGAAATCTTGTAGGGGAGATTTCCTTCCGTCTCGGGAATATTATTTCGATATAATACTTTCTCCCTCATGGAAATCGTGTCTCCCGGCTTGCCTACGATCCGAGCCAAGACCACTTTTCCCGGTTGGGAAGGATGTTCCGCCAAAACCACGTCGCCCAAAAATAGGGAAGCGGGTCGGATCCAACGTAATACATAGATCCGCTTTCCTTTCGGCATCGCCGGATTCATCTCGGAGGTTTCCGGAGAATAGGGAAATAGAACCCAGGAACGGAGTAGGAGCGCGATCGTTATGCCTAACCCGAGTGAAATTCCGAACAGTTTTGCGAATCTCTTTTTGTCGAATTTCTTTTCCTTTTCGCCGAAACCTTTGTGAGCCGTGAACATCCTCCCCATCTTTCTTCCGCAGTCTCGACGGTCAAAAGGAATTTCGACTTGTGGGACGGTGTTGTGCGGGAGACCATGGAAGCGATTCGAAGGAAAGTAAGGGAGACCCAGATGGTAGATTTTGCCGGTCACGGAACTGTGCTCGAATATTTAGGAAAACGTCCTAAGATCCATGACAGCGTATTTTTAGCTCCGGGATCCCAGATCGTGGGCGATGTCACTATCGGAAAGGATTCCTCTATCTGGTTCCAGACTCTGGTACGCGGGGACGTGAATTACATACGTATCGGAGAGAACGTGAATATCCAGGACATGACTGTGATCCATGTTGCGAGAGACGTATATCCGGTGGAAATCGGAAACCACGTTTCCATCGGACACCGTGCCACCATTCACGGATGCATCTTACAGGATTATTCTTTCGTAGGAATGGGGGCGACCTTGATGGATGGAGTGGAATTGGGGGAATACGCCTTCGTTGCCGCCGGCGCCTTGGTCACTCCAGGGAAAAAAATTCCGCCGGGCGCGATGGTCATGGGTTCCCCCGGAAAAATCGTAAGAGACATTACGGATAAGGAGAGGGAAATCATCGTTCGTACTACGGGAAATTACGTTAAGTACAAAACGAACTATATGAACGACCCGTTCTATTCCCGGCCGAGCTACGAATGATGGAACCCGGACAAGTTCTTCCCGATCGGGGAACGTATTTGAGGGGAACTGGAGTCATAGGTTGGCCTTTAGCCTCCCTTCTGCTACTCTTAAAGTCTAGATTCGGAGGTTTTCGGGTCTTCGTGGAACCTTTCCGCCTGCAAAAGTCCGAAATTCCTCAGCTATTGTCCTTATCCGAAAAAGGCGCGGAGTTAGTGGACGATGGAGAAAACGGAGTCCGACAGTACTTCCCTCATTGGGTTTCCAAAAAAGAAGCCTTGGATTGCTCTCAAGTTCTCTGCGATTCTTCTCCGCCGGGAATCGCGGAGAAGCGGATCGGAGAATATGAAACTTCGGAGTACGGTCACATCCGTCTGTTTATCGCGCAGGGAAGCGAGCACAAATTCGGTCCCCAATTTCTGTATCCGGAAAGCGCTCCTCTGTTGGAGGGGAACCTTCCCAGATTTCTGCACGTTTCCACCTGTAATACTCATACGTTAGCCGGAATCCTGCGCCCTTTTTATGAAGAAAAGCCCTCCGAATTGCCCTCCATTCTGGAAGAGGCGGATTTTTTCGTGATCCGGAGGGACGCAGATATGGCAAAGAACGATCCCCACGTGACCGGGCCGCTTCTGGTTCTTCCAGAATCCGAATCAGGAACGCATCACGGAAGATTGTTAAACGAAGTTTACGAGCCCTTGGGATTCGGTTTGAAAATCAGTTCCTCTTCGATCACGATCAATTCTCCCTATATGCACTTGATCCGTTTTCGGATGAGGTTGAAAAAGGAAACCCGGCGGGAAAAGATTCTGCAAAGGATAGCGACCGATCCTTTTTTGTCCGTGACGGAACTGATTTCCACGAATTCGATTTTTTCTTCCGGACGGGATCGAGGTTTGTACGGTAGAATTTTTTCCCATGCGGTCTTTCCCACCAACGCGCTGGAAGTGCAAGGTAGGGAAGTTCGAGGGTATGCCGCGACTCCCGGAGACTCCAACGTTCACATCTCTACGTTGTATGCGGTATACAGAGGGCTCGGGTTTTCTTGGGGTTCGGAAACGGAGGCTTTTTTGTCCGCGATCGTTCTCCGGTCTGTTTGAGTTTGGGGTTCGTTTTCGATCGGAAGAAGGCCCGATCCACCAGAATGACGGAAAAAATCAGGAATCCCCTCTTTTTTTATTGAAAATATTTGATATATTGAAAAACCCTTCTAATATAGTAGCCAAGCAGAGAGCAATGTTTCAGAGGTAGGAAAAGGAAATGAAAGCAAATAATATCCTAGAGACAATAGGAAATACTCCTCATGTGAAGATCAATCGTCTCTTCGATTCCAAGCATAACGTTTATGTGAAATTAGAACGATCCAACCCAGGCGGTTCCATCAAGGATCGTATCGCTCTTTCCATGATCGAGGATGCGGAAAAAAGCGGTAAACTTACCAAAAATACAGTCATTATCGAGCCGACTTCCGGAAATACCGGAATCGGTCTGGCTCTCGTAGCTGCCGTAAAAGGATATAGATTGATTCTGGTCATGCCCGAGTCCATGAGTGTGGAAAGGCGCAGGATCATGGCTGCTTACGGCGCGGAATTCGACCTCACTCCCCGCGAAAAAGGGATGCCCGGTGCGATCGAAAGAGCAAAACAATTGGTATCCGAAAATCCGAATTCCTGGATGCCGCAACAGTTCGAAAACGAATCCAATATCAAAATCCACGTGGAAACGACCGCGGCGGAGATACTAAAGGATTTTCCGAACGGAGTGGACGCGGTGATCACCGGAGTCGGAACCGGAGGACACATTACCGGAGTCGCGCAAGTGCTGAAAGCGAAGTTTCCGAAAACGAAAGTCTTTGCAGTCGAACCGGAAGCTTCTCCCGTCATCTCCGGAGGAAAACCCGGACCGCATCCGATCCAAGGAATCGGAGCCGGATTCATTCCCAAGAACTTACACACTGATCTTTTAGACGGAGTCGTACAGGTTTCCAAAGACGAAGCCTTCGCTTTTGCTCTACGTGCCGCTAGGGAAGAAGGAATCTTTCTGGGAGTTTCTTCCGGAGCAGCTCTTGCCGCAGTTGCGAAAAAACTTCCGGAATTCCCCGAGGGAGCTACGATCCTTACTTTCAATTACGACACCGGAGAAAGATACCTTTCCATCGAAGGTTTGTTTCCCGTTCCCTCTAACGGTTAACAACGGTTGATACTCGCCGCTTTCTTTCGAAAGCGGCTCGCCCTAAAAAAGAACCCTACAAAATCCCGGCTTTCGCCGGGTTCTTTTCCGGAAATAGTTTTATATAAAACAAATTCTTCTTTCCGTTTGATTTCCAACCGACGGAAATATTAAAAAATTCTTGTGTAATTCCTTCGTCCTTTCCCATTTGATTCCAGAACTCTTTCGCTTAGTAAGAGAATACATTCGGGATTAATAACCATGTTCGATCGTTTTCGCGTTTTAAGAGAAATTTCGGAATTGGATCCGGAAAAGGACTGTCACAAGATCGCTTTTCTTTCCGGTAGTTACGATTTCCCGCAAGACGTGGAGATCTCCTTGGGTCTGGCTTTCTTTCGCACGTATGCGATTCCTTCTATCGCCAAGATTCTGGACGCCACAAAGCAGTTCGAAAATTTCGGGCAGAAGAGATACGACGATACCACTCTGATCCTAGGGGAATTTCTGGAAAACGGGTTGGATAGCGACAGTGGAAAACGTGCCATCGACAGATTGAACGAGATTCATAAACGATACGGAATCAAGAACGAGGATTTTCTCTATACCCTTACTACGTTCATTTTCGAACCGGCTCGCTGGAATGATCGCTTCGGATGGAGAAAATCCTCTCCTAAGGAAAAGCTTGCGAATTTCCATCTCTGGAGACAGATCGGAGAAAGAATGAACATCAAGAATCTTCCCCGCACGTACGAGGAAATGGAAAAGTTCAATCGGAATTTCGAAAAGGATCGTTTCCAAAAGACTCCGGAAGGAATGCGATTGGGTGCGGCCACCATTCGTATCGCGGTGGGTAGGCTACCGAATCTTCCCGGAGTCCATTATTTGGTTTCCCAAGCCCTGTTTTCCTTGATGGATCCTCCTTTGCGTACCTCGATGGGGTTTTCCGATCCGAATCCCGTTTTGAGATTTCTTACGATAGCGACCTTTAAAATACGCGCGTTTTTGCTTAAGTTTCTGTGGCCTCCGCGAAAGAAACCTTTCTACGTGACGAAGAGAAAGAGCCCGAGTTATCCTGACGGATATTTGATTGAAAACCTGGGTCCGAGGTAAATAGTACAAGCGGGCCGGAGGTTTTCCGACTCATTCCTTTCAATGACCAAACTTCTCGTAGTCGAATCTCCCGCCAAGGCCCGAACCTTGTCCTCGTATCTCGGATCCGATTTTATCGTGCTCGCAACCTTCGGGCATCTCGTGGACCTCCCTCACGATCGGCTCGGGATCGACCTCGGCTCGGATTTTCTGCCGGAATATGAGCTTTTGCCCGGAAAGAAAAAGGTATTGGCTCCGATTCTGAAAGCCGCGAAACAGGCGGAGCACATCTTCATAGGAACGGATCCGGACCGCGAAGGGGAATTTATCGGTTCGGTGCTATGGGAAAGGATCGGTAAAAAATCCGCACTTCGTCGGGTCCGATTCCGGGAAATCAGCAAGAGCGCCGTCTTATCCGCATTAGGCGAACCTACGGATCTGGACTTGGATCTGGTGGAATCGCAAGTGGCGCGCAGGATTCTGGATCGACTGATCGGATATAGAATCAGTCCGTTCTTATGGAAGGCGTATACTTCCGGAACTTCGGCGGGAAGGGTACAGTCCGTAGCGTTGAAATGGATCTGCGAGAGGGAAGAGGAGATCCGTTCCTTCGTGCCAGAGGATTCTTGGGAAGTCAACTCTAAGGTTCGCTTCGGAACGGAAAAGGACGAATTCGTTCTGTTTCGGAGAAAAGAAGGCGCATTTTCCGAGGAGGGGCCTGCGGCTTCTCTGGCTGCTCTTCTTTCGGAGTCCGGAGCTAGATTGAGAGTCACGGAGAGAAAGGAGAAAAAAGGAGAAACATTGCCTCCTCCTCCATACACCACTGCGAGCCTGCAACAGGACGCTTTCCGAATGTACAAATTTCCGGCTGCTAAGACTTCGAAGCTCGCGCAGTTGCTGTACGAAGGAGTGGATTTGGGAAGGGGGAAGCGCCAAGGATTAATCACGTACATGCGGACGGATTCGGTGCGGATTTCGACGAACTCCAAAATCGAACTGAGAAAACAAGCGGCTCTTTCCTACGGGAAGGAATCCGTGGCGGAGGGAACGGATTCCCATCGAAAATCCAAGGGAAAAGCAAAGGCCCAGGATGCGCATGAAGCGATTCGTCCCGTGGATCCTTCCCTGACTTCCGAGGAAATCTTCTTTCTTTCGGACAAGGCCTTGAGTAAGGACGCGAAAAAACTCTACGAACTGATTTGGAAGCGGGCTGTCGCGTCTCAGATGAAACCGGAAAGATGGAATCAGCTTCGATTTTCGGCGGAGGCAGGGGGAGAAATTTGGCAGGCGGAAATCAAACGAACGGAGTTTCCCGGTTATCGGGTCGTATATGGAGGAAGAGCGGAAAAAAAACCGGAATGGAAGATCGGGGAATCCCTCCTTCCCGAAACCTGGAAGGTGGAAAAAAAGACTACGGAACCTTCTCCTAGATATACGGAAGCCACGCTCGTGGGTAGATTGGAAAAGGAAGGGATAGGAAGACCTTCCACGTTCGCAAATATATTAGAAACTCTTTATAAAAGAAAATATACGATCTCGGATAAGGCCGGCATTTTATCCACGAACCTGGGCGAAAGGGTAAATTCCATTCTGCAGGAAGTCTTTCCCGATCTATTCCGGGAAGGATTCACTTCCGAAATGGAGTCGGAGTTGGATCGGATCGCGGAAGGATCCGTTTCCCGCTCCGAGGTACTGAAGCGTTTTTATTCCAAACTGGAGTCCACACTCAAACGGACCGACTCCAAATCCGTCTCCAAGGAACGGAAAACCGTTCCGAAAACGGTACTAGGTTACGGAACTTGTCCGGTATGCGGAAAGGGAGTCAGAGTGAGAAAAAGATCCTCCAGAAAAAAAGAATATTATGTGTGTTCCCGTTTTCCGGAATGCGACTATGCGGAATATTTATAAGTCCTAGGACCGTTCCGTGATCGTCACCCAGGAACCGTTCCGATTTTCCGAAACCACTTTGCGATCGTACAGATCGGTCAGCTTCTCGGAGGTGAACGCATTTTCGATCCGGCCGGAATACAGGATCTTACCCGATTTTAAGATTGCCGCGTGCTCATAGAAAGGAGGGATCTCGTCCAAACGATGGGTGATATAGATGGATGTGAAGTCCCGTCTTCTTTTGTACGAAATCAAAAATTCGATGAATTCCTCTCTTGCGGTGAGATCCAAACCGGAGCAGGGTTCGTCCAAGATTACGAAGTCGGGAGAGGTGGACATGGCGCGTAAGAAAAGGACTTTCTTCTTTTCTCCGGAAGAGAGAGTTCGAAACAACTGCTTCCTTTTGGCTCCCATTCCGTTTTCTTCCAAAATGCGATCCGCCTCTTTTTCTTCCCAGGCACTCGGATCCCGATAATAACCGATGGTATGAAAAAAACCGGTTAGGAGTACGTCGAAAACGGTTAGGCTTCTTTGGAGAGCGCTTTCCTGTTGGGAGGAATCCAGAACGCCTATCCGGGTGCGGAGTTCCTGCAGAGGAGCTTCTCCGAACGCTTTTCCGAACAATTCGATTTTCCCCTCGGTGGGCCATTCCGTTCCGTATACCAGATTGACTAAGGTAGTCTTGCCGGCTCCATTTCTACCTAAAAGAGCCCAGTGTTGGTATGCGCCGATTTCCAGATCGATTCCGTCCAGGATCGGAATTCCGGATCGAAGAAAACGAATTCCCCTCAGAGTCAACAAAGAAGATTCAATTTTCTTCATTCGATCGTTCGTAGGCTTTGGACAACTTTTCGCAGGTGTCCTCGAATTTCCTCTTATCATCCAGTTCGAATTTTCTCAGGATGCTGGAATCGATCGCATAATACGTGACTTTTCTCTCGAGAAAATCCGTCATCATATTGGCCAGATAAACGGTTTCCACTAAGTCGGCATAAATACTCTTGGATACCATAAAAGGTCGGTGGTGAAATTCGATCATGCTCACGAGATCGGGAGGAAAATCCCATTTTTTCGCGAGCATTCCTCCTAACGTAGGATGAGAAATTCCGATGGAAATCTCCTCGAAAATCGTGGAGCTGCTCAGGTCTCTATGCTTTTGATACGCGCTTAATTTTCGGAATAACGCGGGGTCCAAAGCCAAGAGTACGAGTTTTCCCAGATCATGGAGAAGGGCACCTGCGGCGGCGATATCCGCGATTTTCGAAAAGCCCGCTCTTTGGGAAACTTGGCGGGCCAAATAACTGGTGAGATTGGAGTGGTTCCAGACTTCCTGGAGCTTCGTGTATCTTCCCTCCATGATTTTTCTGACTCCGGAAACGTAGAGAAGATTCCTCACGTTCTTCAGGCCCACCACTTTTACGGCCTGCACGATTGTATTCACTTTATTCCTACTGGCAAAACCCGCGGAATTGGAAAGCTTCAGTAAGTCCGCGCTCAAAGCGGGATTTTTTTCTATTTCGTTTGCGATCACCCCTAGGTCGGAATCCGCGTTGTTACACAGACTGATGATCCGAGTCAGAGTGTTCGGTAGGGGGGGAATCCCTTCTATCTCCGTAAAGATCCGATCCTTCAACTTGGTAGTGACTTCCAGAGGGACGATCTGTTTCGGCACGACCAGGGTAGCCCGGGTAAGCTTTCCATCCGTCTCTATCTTGAATTTATCCATTCCGATTCCGGAGTTTTTCAGTAGGAGCTGTATGAGAACCAGACCGAGTCCTGCGCTTTCCTGGCTGTCCGCCATGGTTAAAAACGCTTCCGAAAGATCGTTGAATTTACTGGCGGATTCCAATCGGGCCTTGATCCGGTCCATTTCCTGGGGAAGGAGGGGGGCATCGTTTTCCACGAGGAAGATCAGATTCTGGTTCAAGATCTTGGCTCGCAATCTGACGGAAAAGTTCGAGCCTTTCAGGACGGATTCCTGCTCGTCCCATTTGTGGATGATCTCCTCCAAAAACCGCTTCATCCCCTTTTGGTACTGGGAAGGTTCGTTGATATTCAGACCTTCGGACAGAAAAAAGATCCGTTTGGCGTTTGCCTTATTCGCGTTCATCAGAAGCTCTTTCAGGATCGTGGAAATCACTTCCGTGAGGAAAAGACGGTCCAAATGACCTAGGATCTGTAAGAGCAGGAGGTAAATTTGCTGGTGGTCTTCGTCGGATAGGAATCGATATTCTATGTCGATTTCTTTCCCTGATGCAAGGGATTCCGCGGATTCGGGGACGTTCAACATGCCCTTCAAATGTAAGTCTCAACTCCTGATTCGCAAGAAAAAAATTTCCGCTCTGACCCTCCGACTTCCGAACCGTTTGTCCGGGAGCGGAGATATACTTACCGCTGTCCGGAGGTCGAAAGAGATGGAGATGGAACCGAACCGAGAGAATTCCAAAGGAAGATCTGCGGAAAATAAAACCGATCTAGGCCTCCAGGAGGAACTCCAGTTTTTTCTGGAAACGAGACTGAACGAACTCTTACGGGAAGCGGAAACGATGCGTACCGCCAAAAGCGTTCGGAAGGGAAGAAGGAAGAAATTCGGGGAAAAGGGACTTTCCGAAGGCAAAGAGCAGGAATACTTGCCTTTTCTGTGCCCTAGGCAGGAAGGAGAAAGTGAGGATCCCTCTTTTTCTCCGGCGGTAGGTCAGGGAAACGAAAATTGACCTCGGTCGGCGGTCTTTTTTATATTCTTATTTGTTAAATAAGGATAGACATTGCCGTGGAACCAGGATAAGCTTGAGAGGAATGGATAGCAGCTTCTACTACGAAGACGCCCCACAGGATGAACCTGAAAAACGCGATATTTTAGATATCATGGATTCCTACCGGTTCATGAATTCCTCCTATTTCTTCGATTTCCTGTCCGACGGCCGTTGGGACCACGGAAAAGGCTGGGTGGAAAAGAATATCAACCGAGACCAATGGGCCACCCGATTCGTACCGGGAACGATTGATCGTTATAAAAAGCCCAGAGATTCTTCCCCGTTTTAAAAAATTTCCCGCTTAGAGAGAGAGGATAGCAAAAAGGACCTCGTAGGAGGCCCTTTTCGTTGCTTACGAGCTTTCCTTCTTTCGTTAATCCACCAATTTCAAACCATCGATGTTGATGATCCGCCGGAAAACCAATTTGTTTTTTTCCTTTTGGGGATTGAAGATCAAAACAGCGATCTTGTTGAAAGTAAAATACCCCGGACGGTATTCCGTATAGTGGTGGGAAAAGATCGTAGTCTTGTATTTCGCGTTGTATATCGTGTAAGTGTGTTTGTTCAAGGAGTCGTGACGTTGCTTTTGCAGATCTTCTGCCGTCTGAGGAACGTAATTGCTGACGAGTACCTTATCCTTTGTCGGACCCGTCTCTCCGTATAGAGTGATCGGAAGAGCGGTTTGGGGATTGTTCGTCAGGTAATGCACAAGCTCGTTAAAGGAAGGGTTTCCTAGTTTCGCTTTTTCCCCTCTGGTGATCTTGTCGTCGTATTTCTTTTTGATTTCTGCGTAACGTTGGTCTCCCCAAACGGCCTTATTATCCAGCAGAGTCGGCATTAGGTTCTGGAAGTTAACCACCTTCGTATCATCTTCCAGGTCGTAGGTGCGCCATCTAGGAAACGGAACCAATTCGCGGTGTTCGTTCACTTTTGCAAGAGAGCTTTCGTTCACCGCAAGAATGTAAACCGAAAAATTCGCCGCATCGAAGTCGCGATTTTCCAGTTCGACCATTACGTCCACGAATTCCCCTTTTCCGTTGTCCGCGTGTCTGCGAAAGAAGGAGACTTCTTTTACGACCAATCGATCATCGTAATAGGCGAGAGGGTAGAACTCGACTCCCCCCTGGTTCGAAGCGGCCGGTTTTTCCGCATTTTGTCCTGATGCGGCGGTTCCCAAGATGAGTAGGAGTAGGGCGAAGGAAAGCTTTGCGAAGGATTTCATGCGTGTACTTGATCCCAATACGGTTCTTCTAAATAAATATCGACCGGAACCCCTCCAAACTTAGCCGGTCCGGAGGTTTTTTCGGGAAAAACCGCAAAGATTGCCGTTTTTCCAAGAACTGTCCGGGTATTGTCCTCCGAAAAGGCGGTTTTGTCCAGTCCTACCGAGGGAAAAGAGGACTATCCCTTTTTGATGTGGTTTTTCTCGTCTACGAGCACGACGTGGGGTTTGTATCCTTTCGGAAGGTCTTTTTCCTCCAAGGATCCGTAGGAGATGATGATGACTTTGTCACCCTTCATCCCGAGGCGAGCGGCGGCACCGTTCAGACAGATTTCTCCCGAACCGCGTTTGCCTTCTATCAGATATGTCTCAAACCGGGCCCCATTGTTTACGTTTACTACGGAAACTTTTTCATAGGGAAACATCCCTGCGGCATCGACCAGATCCATATCTACGGTCAGGCTGCCTTCATAATTCAGATCGGCGTCCGTTACCGTGGCGCGGTGTATTTTGCCCTTGCAAACTGTAATAAGCATGCTTTCGCCTTACCTACTCGCTAAAAAGTACCTTAAATATTTTGCCGGAGATATTCAAAAGCGTTTTTCTCTTAAAGAAATGGATTTTGGTATTCATCGTTTCCTTGCTGAATTTGATCTCGGAAAACAGGGGAGTGATCACGTAGTTCTCGTATAGGTTCGGATACACCCTGTTTTCGTCGTTTACGCTTCCTTTGAAATTCTCCAATACCTTTCGCAGGATTCTTTTTTCCTGACGGTTTAAATCGACTTCCTCTTCATGGGCCAGACCTACCCAGGTCAGGAGATATCCCGCGATTCCTTTGTCTGTCAATTTCGGCCGTACGTCTATTAGACGGTTTTCTTTCATATGAAGCAACGCTTGGTTCAGTTCCATCGCGTACGGAGAATCCTCTAAATGGATGTATTTTTGCCCGGTAATGATTTTGGCGTATTTTTGAAAGAATACTCCGTCCGCCAAATAAATCAATTTTGCTAGCTCTTGGCGGTTGCGGCCGTTCGGGGATTTTTGTAAGATAAAGGAGATGACTTCGAGCAGCTTTTCCATGGATTTGTAAGCGTGGTACCGTCGGTTTTCCTCAAACACCCCGTCCCGTATGAAAGGTACATTCTTTTTCAGGAGAAGGCCAGGACAAAAAGAAAGGAAACGATTCTATTTTTGGAACACCCTCCCACAATCACCGCGGGGATCAATTATAATATCGGCAATCTACTGCGGGATCCGGAATTCCTGTCCAAAAACGGAATTTCGTTGCATTATATCAAACGGGGAGGGGATTTTACGGCTCACGAACCGGGACAGATCGTGGCGTACTTGCATCTGGATTTGAAGGCCCGGAACCTGAGCATTGCCGATTTTCTACATGCGGTTTTGGGCTCCGCCGCGGAATCCTCCAAAAAAGTTTGGGACTTGGATTTGGTGCAAAAGAAGGAATCTCCGGGTCTGTATTTAGCCGACGATCCGGAAAGAAAAATCCTCTCCATAGGTGTTCTATTCAAATCCTGGTTCACGAGTTACGGAATCGCATTGAACCTTTCCAACGATTTTTCGGCTTTTCGGTGCATTCATCCTTGCGGGGGAGACTGGAGAAATATGACCTCCGTTTCGAAACTCGGCTTGGATACAGGGGAGGACAGACGGAGGGAATGGATGTCCTCTTTTGTGTCTAAGTTTTGGGAAAGAATTTTCGCCGGGAAATCGGAACTGGAGCCTATAAACTAGGCCTGTTCCCGCTTTTTCTCCTTTAGAGAACGGACCGAATCTACCGATTTTAAGGAAGAGAGGTCATCAGGTGCAGACTTTTAAAAACGTACTTTTCTTCCTATTCACTCTCCTGGTTTGCGAAGGAATCGCGATCGGCGCTTCTGCCTGGTCCTTTTTGGAATCCACCTCCGCATCCTTCGAACAATTGAAGATCTCTTCGGATCACAGAGCGAGAGATACGATCAGCTCCCTTTCCAAATCCACCGAGGCTAAATTGGATGTGGAAAAGCTAGCCGATCTGGATTTTACGTTCGCTAGGTTGGTCAAGGTCACTTCGGGAGATACGGACGGATTTTGGATCAAAGAAATTTCCCTGGTAGACGATAGAGGAGTGGTGCTCGCGTCTTCGGAAGAGGCATTTTTAGAAGATCCGGTTCGCAAGAGGAAGCCCGAGAATAAGTTTCTTTCTCCTACTTATACCTTCTCTCACCGTCTTAGAAAATGGCAGGTCGGGACTCCGGTTCTACTGGGGAGTAGGAAAGATCTTTCCGTTCACGAGCAACCTTTGCTGAAATATTTGGTTTCTTATTTTCCGGAGATCGGAGAACCGGACGTTCTACTTTCCATGGGAGTGTATCACCCGGAAAAATTGGAGCGGGTGGCTTCGCTGTTCATGACTTACGAGCGCGGGAATTTTACGAAATTTGTAAGTCATCAATCCGACCTGTTCTTTTGGATCACTCAGAACAACGCTTGGATCGCTTTGATTTGCGCGTTATTCATCTCTTTCATTCATCTGCTCATCAAGAGCGCCGGGCCTTCCTTTTCCGTCCGATCCGAGCCGGCTCGGCCTAGTACTTCTTCCGCCTCCCCTTCCGTCAGGCCCAGCGGTCCTCCGCCTCTGTGGGAAAAGGTGGATTTTACTTCCACCGACGGACCGGTTCGTTGGCAAGGAGGAACTCAAACTTCGGAAGCCTTGCCCGTAGCCTCCGAGCCTCCTAAATCCGTCGAGCCTGCACCCGTACCTAAAGCGATGCCTGCGAGTCCTGTGCAAACGGTCGCTCTCGAGCAGAAGGTCTCCGTCCCTCAGAATCCGGTTCTGGTCTCTTCGCAGAGATCGGAAAGGCCGGAGATTCTGGACGCAATTTATCTAGGATAATTCCTCTTGGAACTGAAAACATCCCGCATTCGTAATATTCTCAGAATCTCACCTGTGGGAATTCTGGATTCGCATTCCTCTCCGGATTTTTTGCGTTTCTTAAAGTCGCGCTGGGAAGAAGGGGAACGACTTTTTTTGGTCGTATGCGATTCGATTCCGTATCTGGAGGAGGAAGGAATCTCCTGTCTGTCGGAACTGAAGTCCTTTTTGAAGGAGAACGGTGGGCAAGTCGCGTTTTCGAATTGGAACAATGAGTGCAAACTGATCCTAGGGCTGTTCGGAATGAGTTCCTCTTTGCCGTTGTTTTCGGAGGAAAAGAGCGGAGTAGAATGGCTTTCTTCCTTAAAAATCGAAGATCGACGTTCGACCAAAAAGACCGCTTCCCTTTCCGAATTGCGGCAAACCAAACCTTTCCAGTTTTACTCTTCGTCCCAGTCGGTTTCTACGGAGGAGAAAACGTTTCCGGAGATCCGTTCTCTTCCGACGGTCGAAGAGGGATCTTCGGAAAACGTTGCCCCCAAAGAGCCGGAG
Source organism: Leptospira fletcheri (assembly GCF_004769195.1). NCBI lineage: Bacteria > Pseudomonadati > Spirochaetota > Leptospiria > Leptospirales > Leptospiraceae > Leptospira > Leptospira fletcheri. The sequence goes on along the minus strand of NZ_RQET01000008.1, from coordinate 51,191 downwards.
AAAAGACGGGAAGAATCTTTTCCTGCGGAAAACAAGCTGGAACAATCCGTGGAAAGAATCCGATCTACGCAGGAAAGAATTCTGTACTGCGAGTCCTGCCACTCCCGTTTACGGATCCGGTTGCCGGGAAGATACAAGTGTCCTTCCTGCGGAATTCAGTTTGACTTGAATCGGATGGGCGGGGTTCGCTATCTGGAAAGACTCCTAGTCTCTCCGGAATAGAAGGAAACCTTGTCCAAAGCAGCTTCGCGTAGCTTCGCACTATCTTTTTACACGTTACTTTCCAGGATCCTCGGACTTTTTCGGGATCATTTCATGGCGGTTTCCTTCGGGACCGGAATGGTCGCCTCCGCGTTTTCCGTCGCTTATCGTTTGCCGAATATGTTTCGGAATCTTTTAGCGGAAGGAACCTTATCGCAATCCTTCATGCCTTTGTATTCGGAAGCCGGAAAGGAAGGGGAAGAGGCTGCGAGAAGAATGAGCGGTGCGGTGCTCGGATTCCTAACCGTAGTCCTTTCCGCATTCGTTTTGCTGATGTTTTCCTTTTCCCCATTTGCGATTCCTCTGCTTGTAGGCGGATCAGCGGAATATTCCGCATTAGTGATAGAGCTCACGTACATCCTATTTTTTCTGATCGTCACCGCCAGTCTTTCCTCCATATTCATGGCGATCTCGAACGTTAAGAACCGTTTCTTCGTACCCTCCCTTTCTCCCATCCTTTTGAACTTAAGTTATCTGGTCGTTTTTCTCTGCATTTTTCCTTTTATCGATTCCGATCTGCTCGGCAAGGTAAAGATACTCTGTTTCGGGATCATCGCCGGAGGAATCCTGCAATTGCTCGTTCAGGCATGGTACGTCGCCAAGAACGGAGAAGGTCCGATCTTTTCCTTGAATTATAGGCACCCTGCCATTCGAAAAATCTTTAAATTGATGCTTCCTGCCGCTTTGGGCGGAGGATTTTACCAGCTCGGATTGTTAGTGGATATCTTTCTCGCGAATATGGTGCAAAATGATCATCCCGGTTTGGGTGCCGTGGTCAGTCTGGATTATTCGCAAAGGCTCGTGCAACTGCCGACTGGGATCATCGGAGTGGCATTGGCGACCACTACCTTGCCGGCTCTACTCATCGCTTTAAAAGAAAACAGACATTCCGAGGTTCCGGACGAAATGTTAGGAGTCTTGGGCTTCGCTTCCTTTCTGACCGTTCCTGCCGCTTTGGGTATGGGTCTTTTAGCGGGCCCCATACTGGATTCGATTTATTACGGGGGAAAATGGGATCATATCGCGACCGAGACCGCCGTCCTTCCGTTGATTCTATATTCGGTAGCGGTCCCTTTTTACAGCATGAACAAGGTTTTGATTTCTTCCTTTTACGCGTTCCAGGATACCAAGACTCCGCTGAAAGTACAGGCGCTTTCCTTCGGCTTAAATCTGATTTTGAATTTTTCGTTGGTCCATTCGCTGCAACATTCCGCGATCGCCTTATCTTCGGCGGTATCCTCGATCGTTACTTGGTTGATCCTTTCTCGGAGTCTTACCAAACACGGGATCATTTTTCCCTGGTCCGGTTTCCTACGAAAGTCGCTCCGTTTGCTTCTTCCCTTAGCGGTCCTAGCCGCGATACTGATTTTGTACAGATCTTTCCTGCATGAGTCGGTCCTAAACGGACTTCAGGAAGAGGGTTTGGGATACGCGAACTCTTCCCGTCTTTCGCTTTTTTGTGCCATCCTTTTTGGAGGGGGTTCCTTTCTGGGAACGGCTCTCTTATGCAAATTGGATGAGATGAAATTAATCGCTGGAAAATTTAAAAGAAGACGGTAAACTCGTTCGGACTTGGATTTCCGGTGCGTATCGAGGTAAAAGTCAAACCCAATTCCAAAAAAACCTTCGTCCGACAAGAGGACGACGGTATTTGGACCGTAGCGGTTTCGGAACCTGCGATAGAAGGAAAAGCGAACGAAGCCGTAATTAAGGCGTTAGCCCGGGAATTCGACGTACCGAAACGTTCCGTGCGCCTCCTTCATGGAGAAAAGGGAAAAAATAAGTTGATCGAAATTTCCCGTGAAAGTTCCGTATGAATCCTCTTCGGAGCAAGTCTTTCTTCGGGTTCATTCTCGTCGCCTTTTCGTTGTCTGGATTCTTCGAGATTCGGGCGCAGTCCGGGGATTTTTTCGAAGACCTCACTTCGGAAAGAAAGCCGGTTTACGGAAGCGAAAAAGAGGAAAAGTATCCGATCAGAGCGATTCTGTTCAAAATGGAATCCTGGGAGGAGCATTTTTCCTGGGACGCGTTATTCGTTTTCGGGTACACACATTATCCGAAATTCAAAGAATACAATGCCTATCCTTTCTTTTATCACCTGAAGGATAAAAATTCGGATTCTTACCGAAGTTGGTCCCTCCCCCTTTATTTTAGCCAACGTATCGATAGAGGATCGTCCCGGGAAAGTTTTCATTTTTCCCTTTTTCATTCTTATTCCTACGAAGAGACTACGAATCATAGAAAGGAATCGATTCGCTTTCCTTCGTTTTTCCCCTTGGCGGGCAAGACTTCGGAGGATTTTGCCCACGGAAGTAAGAGTACTTTCAGTTACTTTCTTCCGTTTCTTTTTTTCAAGAAAAACGAGGAGGCTTCCGATTGGACTCATTTCCTACTTTTTCATTCTGGAGAGGACCGCGATTCCAAGTACGGCGCAGTACTTCCTCTGCTCTATTGGTCCCAAGGAAAATCCAAATCCCATCTTACCTTATTTCCTCTTTTTTCCTATCGTTCCGATCGGGATGGACTGGAAGGGAATTTTATCTCTCCCATTTTTTTCCGATCCTGGTCGGAGAACCCATCCCTGAACTCTTCCGAAACGAAAGTAGGCTTTCCTTGGCTCCTTTCCTTCCGATCGGAAAGGCGACAATCGGGGGAAGTGATGGAATCGAATTTCTTTAGCCCGATTTTTTTCCGGAATTATTCCAGATCGACCGGAACGAGCAGCAATCTACTGTATCTGATCGGGTGGAAAAGCGATCCCGAAAACGGATTGAAGTCGGCGTATTTCTTTCCTCTTTTGTTCTACCAGAAAGGCTCTCATTTTACGGCTTTCCCGTTTTATTTCTCCGGGTCCTCGGCGGATCGTTCTTACTGGAACATACTGGGATTGGCGGGAGCGGGAGACGACGGGAACGAGAGATATTCCTACGTTTTCCCTTTTTATTATAGAAGCGAATCTCCTTCGGAGAGGTTCGGCTTGTACGGTCCTCTGGAAATCGGCCAAACAGGATCCGCCTCTCAGCTGAATCTGCATCCTTTCTTTTATTCAGAGCGGTCCGATTCGAGTTCCTTTTGGAACGTTTTGGGGTTGGTCGGTCGGGGCAAAACCGGAACGGGGGAACAGAGATACGCGTACGCCTTTCCGCTCTATTTCCATAAAAACGGTGATTTTCGCGTATTCTTTCCTTTCTTTTTCCGTTTCGGATACGAGGAAGAGGAATATTCTTCTTTTGGAATATTCCATTATATTAAAAGATCTGCCGATCTGGACAGGACCTGGGCCTTGTTGTATTATTCCAAAGAGGACAGAAAGGAAAAGGAGACCGCGCGGATCCTGTTTCCGCTGTATTATTCTTGGGACACCCAAACTAGCAAAGCTTCCATTTTTCTTCCGTTTTATCTGAAATACGAGGAAGAGGACAAATCTTTGGACCTGAACCTGGCGGGGTTTTCTTCCTCAAAATCCTTGGGAACCCTACATGGTCTCACTTCGGCTTCGGTCGGAATCAACGATAAGGAAATCTACTTGGACACGGATTTTTCCTGGTTCTATAATCTGGTCCGGGTTTCGTACCGGGAGTCCCTTTCGAAAGATTCCCTCCTTTGGTGGAAAAGAAAGGTACCGGAGACGAAAGAAACCCTTCCATCCTCCGCTTCTCCCTCGGGAGAGGACGGACTTAGGAAATACAAGTCTTTATCCAGGGAAACTTCGAGGTCTTTTTTCGGGTTCAGTACCTTATTCGGGATTTTGAGTTACGAGAGAGGGGATGATCGCAGGCATTTCCGTCTTTTGCCTTTGGCTTGGTATTCCTGGTCGGAAGCCACGAAGGACCAGGTGACGGTTTGGTTATTGCCCCCCATTTTCAAAAGCAGGATCGGAGACCAGGAATACAATGTGATCTTTCCCTTTTATGCAAGGCAGGACGACGGTCCGGATTATCAGGAAGCCTGGATGATCTTGGGGTTCCAGAGGGGCAAAAAGGGGGAAACAAAGGACTACTCCGTTTTATGGCCCCTATTTCGGACCTATTTTTCCCCCGATTCCTGGGGATTCCGGGCCTTGCCCTTCGTGCTCCACGACTCCTCTCCGGAGAGAAGGAGAACGATTAGTATTTTGTATTATAATAATATTAAGATCTCTCCGGAGGGAGAGTCCTCCAGTTTTCACTCCCTTTTGCCCCCCTTGTATCATTCTAAGGCGAATACGAGAACTTTGGCTTCCGGGAATCAGAAATCCGACGGTTGGCAGTTTCTGTTTCCTTTCTTTTTCCGCACGTATGATTCCATGGAAGGGCCGGTCGGAGGGAACTCTCTTGTAGAGGTATATACGCTTTTATCCTATTACAGGAAATCCTCGGATATCGCGGGCGGATTCGATACTACGTTCTTATTTCCGCTTTACTATTACCGTCGGGCAAAGGCTCCGGGAGAATCTGCCGAACAGATCGAAAAAACGGATCTCGTCGTTCCGATCGGACTGTATTCCTGGAGAAAAGGGGAATCCAGTCGTTCCTTCTTTTTAGGTTATTACTCGGAACAGGATCCGGGAGTATCGTACGGAAATCTGTTAGGTATTTTCGCTTTTTCTAAAATAACCGCTCCGGATGCGGAATTCTCGGAGTCCAGGGTCTTTCCGTTCTTTTTTTCGGAATCCGCGGAAGCTCAGACCTACAGGAGATCGAAACTTCTCGTTCCTTTACTTTACAGTTCCCAATCTTCCGAGCTGAAGGACGGCACTTATTCGGTCAGGGAAATCCTTACCCCTTTGTATTATCGGTATCGTAAGACGGGAATTGCGGAACAGGAGGAAGAAAGATCGGATCTGATCCTACCGCTAGGCCTGTATTTTCATCGGGATTTTTATTCCAGTTCCCGGTTTATCCTAGGATATTATGCCAAGGAGAGTAGGGGTTTCTCTCATTGGTCCCTGTTCGGTCTGATCGCGTCGGAGAAGACGGAGACGGAAGCCCGGAGAAAAAAGAGCTTCAGGATCGCGCCTTTCTTTTTTACCGAGGAAAAGTCGGATTTGGAGAACGGTCAGGTCTACTCGAGTACCTTGGTTCCTCTGTTGTTCTATTATGATTTCACTCCGAGTTCCTATACATGGAACGTTTTGCTCCTAGGAAATCGCACGAAATCCGAAACCGAAAATTCTTTCGCGATTTATCCGTTCTATTCCTCTTCGGAAACGGACCTCTACGGAACGAAAAGTAAAACGATCTGGGGGATTCCGTTTTATTACGAACGAACGGAAAAAGAATCGGGTCTTTGGGATTCGTTTTCCGTTCATCCTTTCGGTGTGTTTTCGTCGGACGGCAAAGGCAAAGATCGAATGGATGAGAATTGGACGAACTTTTATTTTCTACCTCTTCCCACCTTGTACACTTCCGGATCTAGATCGGAAAGGGTCCTTTTTTGGTTGGGATTTTATTATCGTCGAACGGAACCGACCTCTCAGAGCGAGTCCCAAGAAATCAGCTTCCTGAAATTCTTGGCCTACAATCGTTCCCGATCCCAGAACGGAAGCTCCCGCGATTTTCGTATTTTCCCTTTGATTTCCTTTGGCGGAAGCGAGGGTACGGAAGACAAGGGAAGAACCGAGTCGACTACCAACTATATATTTCCGTTCTTTTTTTATCATAGAGAAGTTCGGCCTTCCGGAGGAGCCTTTCATCTAAACCTAGGGATCCTTTTCGATTTTGCGAGGGATTCCACGGTCGGATCCAATCGACTGATCTTAGGTCCCTTGTATTCGAGTTCTCGTCCGGACTCCAGCTCGTACGGACTGGTGCCTCTGTTTCTCAGGCATAGGTCCTCCGATTCGAATTTTTGGTTCGGCTTAGGGGCATATTCGTACGAGGACAAGGAAATCGATCGCTGGGGGTTCGCGGGAATTCTGGATGTAAATCGGGAATTGGCTCTACGCAAAAGAAACGTGAACGTATTTTTAGGATTGTTTCACGGAGAATACGAAGAGGCGAGGACAAGATGGGCGATTCTAGGCAGGTTGGTGGCGGGTTACGAATCGGATCGGGATAGCTTCGACACGAATTTTTTATGGCTCCGCTGGAAACGATCTCCGTCGGAAGGAATCGCGAATTTTCTTCCCTTGTATTATTATTATAGGGACGGCGGAGAAGTTTCCAATTTCATTCCTCCGGTTCTGGGATACTTTTCTTCCGGAAAGGACGGGAGATACGATATGGCCGGTTTAGGACTTTTGTACTACCGGAACGAATCCGTATCTGCGGGAGAAGACACGATGGTCGTGGCTTCCGGATTATTTTATTACCGAGTCCGCCCCGAAAGAGGCTACCGCTCCATGGGGGTATTGGCAGTACCTTGGTTAGGAGGATTACTTTGGGATTGGGAATACGAAACCCAGACGGATTACAGTAAATACTCCATTCTGCAAATCTTATATAGTAACACTACGAACGCGGGAAAAAATTACAGCAGGATCTTCGGCATCCGATTCTGAAGAGGACAAAAAAAAGCCGGAGACGAATCTCCGGCTTTCGGACTTTTTGAAAGAACGGGGGCTTACATCATGCCGCCCATTCCTCCCATACCGCCCATTCCTCCCATCGGAGGAGCGCCGCCGTCTTTTTCCGGTTTTTCGGTGATCGTGACTTCGGTAGTCAGGATCATGGAACCGATGGAAGCAGCGTTTTGGAGAGCGGAACGAACCACTTTTGCGGGGTCTACCACTCCGGCTTGGAGAAGGTCTTCCCAAACCATGGTCAACGCGTTAAAGCCTTCGTTTCCTTTTTTGCTTTTGGCTTGCTCTACGATCACGGAGCCTTCCAAACCGGCGTTGGAAGTGATCATTCGGATCGGCTCTTCCAAAGCGCGGAAGATGATCTTAGCGCCGGTAGCTTCGTCTCCTTCGAGCTTCAGGGCTCCTACCGCCTCTTGTGCTTTTAGGAGGGTCAGACCGCCTCCGGGAACGATCCCTTCTTCCACAGCCGCGCGGGTTGCGGAAAGAGCGTCTTCCACACGGGTTTTCTTTTCCTTCATCTCGACTTCGGTAGCGGCTCCTACGTGGATTACCGCGACTCCTCCGGCGAGTTTCGCCAGACGTTCCTGGAGTTTTTCGCGGTCGTACTCGGAAGTGGTGTCTTCGATCTGTTTTTTGATCTGACCTACACGACCTTGGATATCTTTGGAAGCGCCTTGTCCTTCGATGATCGTGGTGTTTTCCTTATCCACGACCACTTTTTTCGCACGGCCGAGTTGTTGGACGGTAGCGTTTTCCAACTTCATTCCGAGGTCTTCGGAAACTACTTGTCCGCCGGTCAGGATTGCTATGTCTTCCAGCATCGCCTTACGACGATCGCCGAATCCGGGAGCTTTGACCGCAACACAGGAAATGGTTTTACGGAGAGTGTTTACCACGATCGTAGCCAGAGCTTCGCCTTCCACTTCTTCCGCGATGATGACCAGAGGTCTTCCCGCTTGAGCGACTTTTTCCAGAACGGGTAGAAGATCTCTCATGGAAGCGATCTTTTTATCGTAGATTAGAATATAAGGATCGTTTAAAGTAGCTACCATCGCTTCCGGATCGGTCACCATGTAAGGGGAAACGTATCCGCGATCGAATTGCATCCCTTCCACCACGTCCAGCGTGGTCTCGATGGATTTCGCTTCCTCGACGGTGATTACTCCGTCTTTTCCGACCTTGTCCATAGCGTCCGCGATCAGATTTCCGATTTCCTTATCGTTGTTTGCGGAAATCGTCGCAACGTTCGCGATATCCTTTTTGTTTTCGATCTTAACGGAACGTTTTTTGATGCTTTCCACGGCGGAAGCGACTGCTTTGTCGATTCCGTGTTTGAGAGCCATGGGATTCGCACCCGCGGTCACGTTTTTCAATCCTTCGTTGATGATGGATTGAGCCAGGATCGTAGCGGTGGTCGTTCCGTCTCCTGCGACGTCGTTGGTTTTGGTGGAAACTTCCTTAACCATCTGGGCGCCCATGTTTTCGATGGAATCTTCCAGTTCGATTTCCTTAGCTACCGTTACACCGTCTTTCGTGATGGTAGGGGATCCGAATTTTTTGTCGATTACCACGTTTCGGCCTTTGGGACCCAGGGTAACTTTTACTGCATTCGCAAGTTTGTTGACTCCCTCTAGGAGTTTCCTTCTCGCTGTTTCGTCGTATTCAATAACTTTAGCCATTTTGATTTCCCTCCTGAGGAATTACTTCTTAACGATGGCGAGGATATCGCTCTCGCGGATGATCAGATATTCTTTTCCATCGGATTTGATCTCGGTTCCGGAATATTTTCCGTAAAGCACCACGTCTCCGGATTTCACTTCCAGAGGAACGAGCTTACCGTCTTCATAACGTCCGCTTCCGACCTCGACCACTTTTCCTTCTTGGGGTTTTTCTTTCGCGGTATCGGGGACGAAGATGCTACCGATTTTTTCTTCGGCTTCCTGTTTCGGCTCGACCAATACGCGGTCGCCTAATGGTTGAATCGCCATAGACTTTTCTCCTTTGAGATTTAAAATAATTCCTTAGCACTTTCTTGGATAGAGTGCTGGGGGTTCCGGTTCAGGAAAAATCCGTAGGGAAAGGTTGTCAAGCACTTTGATCGGGAGAGTGCTAATTTTTGTCAATCTGGCACAAATCGGCCCGGAATCTTTCATTTCCTCCGTTTCAAAAAACCGGGATTTGCGGAATTTTTAGGGAAATTCCCGATCGTAAAAGAGGAAGAAAGAGGATCGATTTAAGGTTGCGGGGTCGGGTCTTGGAGTGGTATGATGTGGACGGAGGAGTTCATGTCGGAAGAAATACAATACAATACGCTCGGGGAATTTTGGCCGTTTTACCTGCGAGAGCATTCCAACAAATTCAATCGCTTTCTGCATTTTGTCGGAACGTCCATCGCATTGGCGTGGATCCTTTCCTCCATCGTATTTTTAAACGCTTGGTATCTGTTAGGTGCCTTGTTCAGCGGTTATCTATTCGCATGGATCGGCCATTTCTTCGTGGAAAAAAATCGCCCGGCCACGTTCACCTATCCGGTGAAATCCTTTTTAAGCGATTGGAGAATGTTTTTCTACACCATTACCGGCCAATTGGGAAAAGAACTCCAAAAAGCTGGGGTGAAGTAGTTTCCTTTGAAAGCCTGCCTTTCATGATGCGAAACCTTTCACTTTCCTAGTGCGTCGTTCGGAGCACCACCGGACGACGCCCTTGTTTCGGAAACGGGACGAGCTCAGGCACCTACCGCGATCACGGTTACGAGTTTTTCTTTGCCTTTGACTTGAACGGGGGGCAAGGTCTCTCCGGTAAAATTTGCTCCGGCGAGTTTCCAAGTCTCTTCCGAAACTAAAAACTCCTTTCCGAAATTCTTCGTAAGCGATTCGATTCTGGAAGCGGTGTTGACCGCGTCTCCGATAACCGTAAATTCCGCTCTTTTGCTGGTTTCGATATTGCCGGAAAATACTTCTCCCGTATGGATTCCGATTCCTATGCTTAAGGGAGGAAATCCCTCCGAGACTCTTTGGTCGTTGAATTTTCCGAGTCTCTCCAGCATCCTTTTTCCGCAATGCAATGCTCGGATGGCGTCGGACGCGGGATCCTCCGAGGGATAAGGAGTTCCGAACGTAGCCATGACTGCGTCACCTATGTACTTGTCCAGGGTCCCCCCGAATTCAAAGACGCATTCCGTCAGAATTTCCCGGATCGAAGAGAGAAATTTTCCTAATTCTAAAGGATCCATATTTTCGGAAAGCGCCGTAAAATTACGGATGTCCGTAAACAGGATGGTCGCCGTCTGCCTTCTTCCCGCGAGCACCTCAGGATTGGACATCATTTCTTTTACCATTCCCGGAGAAAAATATCGGGAGAGAAGCCCTCGCTGTGCTTCCGCTTCCCCGATCCGACGGATCATGATCAGGGTACGAAGGATCCCGAAACAGAAAAAGAACGCTAGGACAAGGTAGATGAGCGGCCTTCCTGCCAGGGCATCTCCTAAAAGTAGATTCGGTCCCATCACGTAATCCAGCCAATCATGAGCGTACGTGATTTTTCCTAGAAGTTGAGCGTATATAAAGAAACCGAAATAGAAGAGATAATACAGTACTACGCTTAACAATACCAATCTAAGTCTGAATTGGACTAGAGAGAAAGCCAGGGGAAAATAAAAATAACTTTGGAGGGGGTTTTTGAGCGCAAAGCCCAAGTTGTCCGGACTCGCCAAATAGGTATAGGAAATCAGAACGGCCGAGATGATGGCAAAATCGGCAAAGAGAGAGATGTAAGAATACGCTGAAACGGCCCATTTGGGACAGGTCCGGATTACGATCGTATGTCCGACCGTGACCAACGCAAATAGTCCGATGCCGATTCCGTTGATCCACGGATCTCCCGTATGGAGATTTGCCAATATTTGAAATCCGAAAAACGCCAACAGCAGGTAGCGGAATCCGTTGGAGACGTAAGCGCCGATCAACTCTTCGTTTTCGATGACCCGGCGAGTGGATTCGTTCATTCGCGCCCGGTTCGTGTTTTCTAATATTCTGCATAGGAATTTAGGTAAATATTCGGGAAAAGGCATGGTAAGATCTTAGACTCGCACCGGAACCGATCAATTCTTTATCTTTCATGGAAAATTAAGATTCTCCGCAAAATTAATGTGTCGACGCGAGATCCTTTGCAGACTGCCCTTTAACGTAAATCGGAGAATATATGGATCATCGGGTTGCGATCGTTGCGGGAGGAACAGGTCTGGTTGGAGGGCATCTTTTGAAGGAGCTTTTGCTGGACCCGGATTGGGAAAAAGTATACGCTTTTACGAGGCGACCTCTGTCCCTGTCTCATTCGAAATTGGAAATCGTTCAGGTGGATTGGGATAGATTGCCCGATTTTCCGCCGGGTGTAACGGACGCTTTTGCGGCTCTTGGCACCACTATGAAACGGGCTAAAACTAAGGAGAATTTCCGTAAAACGGATTACGAATATACTCTTTCTTTCGCAAAGGCGGCGAAAGCGTCGGGGGTGTCGCATTTTTCCCTGGTCAGTTCCCTCGGGGCAGATCAGCATTCATTGGTATTTTATAATAAAGTAAAGGGAGAAGTCGAGGAGGCGGTGGTCGATTTAAAATTTCCCTATTGTGGAATTTTTAGGCCCTCCCTTTTGGAAGGGGACCGATCCGAATTCCGGTTCGGCGAAAAGATCGGATCTTTCTTGGCGCTTTTCATCAATCCTCTTCTCATCGGACCCGCACGGAAATATAGGTCGATTCAAGCTAGTACGGTGGCAAAAGCCATGGTGAACGCGGTCTGGGCAGGCCAAAAAGGAACTTACAGGATGGAATCGGATCGGATCCAGGAATTGGGCGCTTCTTCCGTCCGCCCGAATATTCCGGATCTTTTAAAGAAAATCAGCTAAAATATAAAAAAAGCCGCCTAAAATAAGGCGGCTTTTCCCGGGAATTTCCCGATTTTCTACAAACGATTATTTAGATCCGGAAAGAGCTTTTTTCAGAGCTTCTTCAGCAGCAATCGCTTGTTTTTGCAATTCTTCCGGGTTCGAATGAACGATCGGAGAAAGTCCTGGAGTTCCTGGAACGCCGAGAACACCGACAGTTGCAACGAAAGATCCTTTTACTTCACCTGGTTTGTAGGTGGTGAACGCGATTCTGTAAAGACCGCGAACTAAAAGTTTTTTCGTATCGATATTTTTCAGCTCATCCAAACTTTTGGGGATGGTTGGAATGGTGATTCTAGTCAAAGAGTTGTACTTAGCGTGACGCTCTTCGTGGTACGTATCATCACCGTCGTCATCGTCTTTGAGTTTTTGAACGGCAGGTTTTTTGGAAGCTGCGTCGATTTGGTCAGGCATAATCGCAGCCATACGCTCTACACGGATCCAAGTGTCGAACCAGTTCGGCATATTTTTTTCTTCCGGAGTGGCAGCTTTGAAGCTATCGCTTACGATATCGTGAGCGCCGGGCTCTCCGATTTCACCGGTCGGGGAAATCATACGCACGCCGATTTCAGCGACTGCAGCAGGAACCCAAACGTATAGGTAATACGCTTTTTTCTTTCCATCTACAATACCGTCGCTTTGTTGGCCCGGTTTGATGAATCCCCAGTAGTTTACGGTTTCGGAATACCCGAGGGTTGGCTTCGGAGCCGCAACTCCTGGAACGGACGGTGCGCTAATTCCCAAACCGGTATCAGGTAAGGGGATAGAGCTTTTAAGTGTAGGCAATCCGCCGGAACAAGCTACTAAACTTGCGATCATTGCGGAGCCTATAAGAATCGAAGACTTTTTCATTCGGGAGACTCTCCTTGTTATGGATTGCTCACACTAAGGAACCGTTTTCTTTTTGTAAATAGAATTAATAAATTTTTCTTTCCCGGTTTTTGGCGTCGCAAAAAAGGTTGGTCGGATCCAGAAAATAAAAAATTGAACGGTCTGTCGCTTTAAACGTTACATGTGTTTTTTTGAAAAAGGAAAAGAAGAGGCGTTTGCTTTTGATTCCGGAATTCTCTTTCGGAATCAAAAAAAGGAAGAAAATACGGGAAAGATCGGATCGGAAATTCGTTTTAACGCGATTTCGGATTTTTTATCTGTGCGAGATCCAGTTCCAGAACCAATCCCAGAGGTCCAGGAGCCAGGCCCAGAACCTTCCTAGGATCCCGGTATAAGAATAGCGTTTTAAAAGTTTTTTCACTCTTTCCTGTTCTTCTAAGGAAAACGGTAGGCGTACGTTATTTTCTTCGGCTTCTATCAGGACTCGTTCTTTCTTGCTTTGCACGTCTACGATGCGGACGTCCACATATTCCCAGCCTAGGGACTTGACGCATTCCAAGCGTCTTTCTCCCGAAACCAGTTTGTTATCTAAATCGATAATGATTGGGTGCAAAAGACCGAGGGTCTGGATTGAATTGCGAAGGCTTTGGAGTTCCCCCAAATCTTTACGAATTCGGTTTTTTACCTTGATATCGGAAACCCGAATTTTCATCTCAGAAAACCTTTTTCGCCGTGCTGAAATCCTACAAACCAATTTCACGGAAAGGCGGCTAAATTTAAATCAAAGCGGAAACTTGGCCTGAGTATGGGGGCGGATTCACTTGACAGTGTTGGGTTCCGGAGGTTTTTAGTTTTATGGCGGGATTATAAATCCCTTCGCCAAGATAGAATAACTAGGAATTAAACCGAATGTCCCTGAAAGACTTTATCTTTACTTCGGAATCGGTCTCGGAAGGCCACCCGGACAAGGTTTGCGATCAAATTTCAGACGCGATTTTGGACGCGTATCTGGCCCAGGACCCAAAATCTAGGGTCGCCTGCGAATCTTTGGTGACTACTAATCTCGTCGTGGTTGCGGGAGAAGTGACTAGCAAAGGCAAGGTAGACGCCGCCGAACTTGCAAGAGGCGTGATCCGCGATATAGGTTATACGGATATTTCCATGGGTTTCGATGCGGATTTCGCAGTCGTTTCCACTCACATCCACGCCCAAAGTCCTGATATTTCCCAAGGAGTTACGGAAGGAGAAGGATTGTTCAAGGAGCAGGGAGCGGGCGACCAAGGTTTGATGTTCGGCTTCGCCATCGACGAGACGCCGGAACTGATGCCCATGCCCATTTATTATTCCCACGAACTGGTCAAATTTCTTGCCCGACTGAGACACGATAAAAAACTGAGCTGGCTCCGCCCGGATGCCAAGTCCCAGGTAACCGTGGAATACAAGGACGGCAAGCCGGTGAGAGTGGATACCGTGGTAATTTCCACCCAACACACTCCCGAAGTGGCTCATAAAAAAATCGAAGAATCGGTCATCGAAGAGTGCATTAAAAAAGTGATTCCGGGAAATTTCCTGAAAGATACGAAATTCTTCATCAATCCGACTGGACAATTCATCATCGGCGGACCGCACGGTGATACGGGACTGACCGGAAGAAAGATCATTGTAGACACGTACGGCGGTTATGGCCGCCACGGAGGAGGAGCCTTCTCCGGAAAGGATCCTTCCAAAGTCGACCGATCTGCGGCATATATGGGAAGATACATCGCTAAAAACGTGGTCGCAGCGGGACTCGCTTCTCAGTGCGAAGTGCAATTGGCGTATGCGATCGGGGTTGCAGAACCTGTTTCCGTCCATGTGGACACGTTCGGAACCGGAAAATTATCCGAGGCGGAAATCGTAAAACGGATCCGTGCGAATTTCAAGTTAACTCCAAGAGGAATCACCGATTCCTTGAAGCTACTGGAACCGGGAAGAAAATACCGTGAGACTGCCGCTTATGGCCACTTCGGAAGAAGCGGAGAGACGTTTACGTGGGAAAAAACGGATAAAGCAGAGGCATTGAAAGGCTGATGGGTGCACCTTCTGTTTCCACTTCTGACCAAAAAGCAACCCGTGACGGTTACGGCGACGCTCTTCATGAATTAGGAGCAGAGCGGAAGGACATCGTGGTTTTGGATGCGGATTTGTCCGGATCCACGAAAACGAATAAATTCGCCAAATCCTACCCGGATCGATTTTTCAACGTGGGAGTTGCGGAGCAAAACCTAGTCGGACATGCGGCCGGACTGGCTCTAGCCGGCTACGTGCCTTTTGCTTCCTCTTTTGCAATGTTCCTTTCGGGGAGAGCCTGGGAAGTGGTACGGAACAGCGTAGTGTATCCGTTTTTGAACGTGAAATTAGTGGCATCCCATGGGGGTGTGACGGTGGGGGAGGACGGCGCTTCCCACCAGTGCATCGAGGATTTTGCCACGATGCGCGTGATTCCGGAAATGGTCGTAATCTGCCCCTCGGATTATAACGAAACCAAGCAGATCATCAAAACGATCGCCGAGTACAAAGGCCCTGTGTATGTTCGGGTGGGAAGACCTAATGTTCCCGTAATCCAGAGAGAGAATTACAAATTCGAAATCGGCAAAGCCGAGGTCATGCAGGAAGGGAAGGACGTCCTAATCATCGCAAACGGAGTTTTGGTGAACGAAGCGATGATCGCCGTAAAAGAGCTGGAATCCCGTCAGATGCACGCCACCTTATTGAACATGGCTACGATCAAACCCATTGATAAGGAAGCCATTCTGAAATACGCGAAACTTTGCGGATGCGTCGTGACTTGCGAAGAGCATAACGTAGTGGGCGGCTTAGGATCCGCGGTCAGCGAATTTCTTTCCGAAGAATACCCTGTTCGAGTCTTGAAACTCGGTATGAAGGATACATTCGGAAAATCCGGTACCTGGTCCGGACTTCTGGATTATTTCGGCCTAAGGGCAAAAAACATAGTAGAACTGGCAGAGAAAGCGATCCGGCTAAAATAGCCTTCCAGAGCGGAAATCAGAGGAATCTTTTCGAAATACTGCTTTAGGGAAGATCGAGAATGTCCCAAACACCCGTTATCGAAGAGACTAGAGTCGAGGATCCCTTAAAAACGGGAGGACCTTGGAAAGTAGTTCTCTGGGACGACGACGAACATACGTACGACTATGTGATCGAAATGCTGATGGAAGTCTGCGTCATGACTATGGAGCAGGCCTTTCATCATGCCGTGGAAGTGGATACGCAAAAGAAAACAGTGGTGTATTCCGGAGAATTCGAACATGCGGAGCATATCCAGGAATTGATTTTGGAATACGGACCGGATCCTAGAATGGCGGTGTCCAAGGGCTCGATGAGCGCCACTCTGGAAAAATCCTAAGAAAGGATGTTGCTCCGGAAAAAAGGAAGGAAGTCGACGAAAAACGAATTCTCCGCCGACAGAAAGGTGAGAGAATCAGCCTTTTCTCTTGACGATGATCTTTCTTTCGATCTCGAAGATTTTTTCCGGCAATTTTTCCTTACCGTGTTTCTTCTTATCGTTTTCCTTTAGGAAAAGTTCTTCTCCGAATTTCTCGAACGCATCGTTTGCCTTGATGTTTTTCAATCCGATGAATTGGATATGCACTTCTCCGGCCGGAATTCCGAAATCGGTTCCGCGATCCTTCACGGCAAGCACTCTGGAAATTGCGGTCACCGTATCTCCGCTGAAGGAAGGTTGGGTATGGTATCCTTCCGTAAATCCCAGATCCCAAAGAACGTTTTCGGTGGTATCGCGGGACGCAAGACCGCATAACCAAGCGAATACGAGTCCTCCATAAACTACGGGTTCGCCGCCCATCGGTCCGGAAATTCCGGCGGAATACAGTTTGTCGTAATGGAGAGGGTGGGTGTTCCCGACCCGGTACGTCCAAGGGAAGTGTTCGTCGGTGATGGTTCTTCCGTTCTGGTGGACGTAGATTTGTCCCGCTTCGAAATTTTCGAAGGTAGTGTCCGACCAAGTCGCGGTTTCGAACCCTTTCGGAAATTTCAGGTTCGGGAGTTCGATTTTCGGACTGTCCGTCTCGGGAAAGAACGCTTCTTTGACTACCGGCTTCGGAGTTCCTTTCGGTTTTCCATTGGATTGGTAGATCATGATCTTTCTTTCATATTGCAGAACCAACTCTCGGTTTTGGTTCAGGCAAATCGTGCGAACATGAACGATCCCTGGTTTATCCGGACCTTTGTCGTCCACTTTTAGCACTTTGGTTTTGGCGGATAACGTATCGCCGGGGTATACAGGTTTCAGAAATTGGACGTCATAGTATCCTAGATTCGCCAACGCTTTTTCGGAATCGTTTTGGACTCCCAAAGAGAGAGCTACGTTGAATACCATCAAAGGAGAAACCAGTAGGTCTTTAAATCCGTGAGCTTGGGCATAAGGAGCGGAAAGAAAAAGAGGATTCGCTTCCATAAAAGTGGTGGCGAACTCTTGGGCAAATGCCCTGTCTATGGTCAATTCCCTTGGGTGTTCGAAAATCGCGCCTTCCGTAAATTCTTCTAGATAACGTCCGTAAATCCCCTTTTTGACCTTACCGGTATCCACCGGAGTTTTCGGTGCAAGTTCCGCAAAGGGGTTTGTTGGGATTTGTGCCATGGAGCTCCTGCCTTTTTCCTTTAGTTTCTCCTAGGATTTTCCTTCGGGCCCCTCGGAAAAGGCTTTTTCAATTGTCTCCTCGGAAATAGCCGTCCAGAGATTCCCGCGAACCGTATCTGAGCTCCGTGTCCAGGATTTCCATTTTAGGTAACTGTGGATTCGTGTCCTTTTCCCCGAACATATGATTCCATGTGTTTACGAACAGGACGGGACGAAGGTTACGGAATTCCATTCTTGTAGGCTTTAATACGGAATCGTAGTGCCGGACCGGATCGCTTCGGAAAACTTGATCGTTAGAGTAGACGTTCTTCAAGTCGATTTCTTCCAAGTCTCCGTTCGCCTTCCACCTCACGAGTACGGATTCTATGTCCATGGTTCGACCGTACTTGAATTTTCTATAAATCCGATAGATCTTGTCCTTCCAAACATTCGGATGCGATTCGTCCCGAAATACGTACGAGATCCTCAGTTCGAAACCTTGGGGCGTTATGTCCGCTTTGCAATACGTAGCTAAGAGATCGTTGCCCGCGCGGATATCTTCTTCGGGTTGGACCAGGACGGGGAGGTTGTTACTTTGGCATGCTCCTTCTGAAACGGGAAATACCGGTAGGCTTGTCTCCGTGCAATCGTATTGCGATCCGAAGGCGAGGATCAATAGAAGTAGGAGTGGTCGTCGATTCATCGCTTCGATTTCCAGTCGGAATTGGAATGCATCTCGCTCTACTTGTCAAGAGATCCGCAAAAATGAGTGCGGCTTTTTACCGTTTCGGGAAATCTGTTCCCGATGGACAGACCCCTTCCTTTTCAAGAGTTTCCGAATGTGCCCTTGCGGGAGTTAGCCGATACCATTCGAGAAGAGGTGTCTCGGATTCGGGGAAAAGTATCCGATTTGTTGGCCCAAAAATCTCCCCGCTATGAAACCTTGGTTTCTCCCTTAAACGATCTTTTGCAAGAACTCCATCTGGACTTTACCGCATTGTCCCATTTGAATAGCGTAAAGAACGACGAAGAATCCAAAAAGAATTATTCCGAACTCCTTCCGGTAGTTACCGAATTTTACTCCGATCTGGGTCAAAACGAGGCATTGCATGAAGCCTATATGCAAATCTACGAGAAGGAAAAAAACGTACTGAGCCAACCTAGAAAGAAGGTCCTCGAAGACGGCATCCTTCATTTCAAGTTAGGCGGGGTAGGCCTTCCGGAGGACAAAAAGAAACGGTTGCAGGAGATCCAGCTGAGTCTATCCGATCTGGACAATCGATTTTCTCAGAATCTTTTGGACGCGACGAACGAATACGAATTGAAGATAGGGTCCGAGGATGATGTGCGGGAAATCCCGGAATCGGATAAGGAATTGTACAGAAATCCGGACGGGACCTACACGTTTACGCTGCAATATCCTAGCTATATCTCTTATATGACCTACGGCTCCAATCGGGAAAAAAGAAAGGATCTCTACAAAGCGTACGTCACTAGGGCTCCGCAAAACGGAAAGTTGATCGAGGAAATCCTAGCGCTCCGAGACGAGGAGGCGAAACTTCTAGGATATTCCGATTACGCGGAATATTCCCTCGCAACGAAGGTCGCGGAATCCCCGCGCAAGGTTCTGGATTTTCTGGAGGATTTGGGGAAAAAATCCAAGCCCTTTGCCGAGCGGGAATTTCGGGAATTGTCCGAATTCGCTGATACGTTAGGGATAAACGACCTTCAAGCCTTCGATATGGCGTACGTTTCCGAAAAATTAAAGAAGCGCCTCTTCGATTTCGACGAAGAGGAGACGAGACCCTATTTGGAAAAATCTAGGGTCATAAACGGGGCCTTTTCCTTTTTTCGCAAATTATTCGGCTTCGATTTCGAAAGAGTAGAGGCCGCCGTTTGGGATCCGAAGGTCGAAGTGTACTCCTTAAAAATCGGATCGGAAATCGTCGCCAGAATTTATCTGGATCTGGAAGCGAGAAAGGGCAAACAAGGCGGCGCCTGGATGAATCATTGGGCCACTCGCAATCGTCTTTCCGAGGGGGTCGTTTTGCCTTCCGCCTTCGTGGTCTGCAATTTTCCTCCTTCCAAGGACGATTCTCCTTCCCTGTTGAAACACGGAGACGTGGTGACTTTCTTCCACGAAATGGGTCACACTCTGCATCACATTTGCGCGAAAGTAGAGGAGCCTCCGGTTAGCGGGATTAACGGAGTGGAGTGGGATGCGGTGGAATTCCCTTCTCAGTTTCTGGAAAACTTCGCGTATGAACCGGAAGTTCTCCGCTTCTTTGCCGTTCATTACAAGACCGATCGGGAAATGCCGAAGAGCTTGGTCGAAAAACTGAAAGCGACCAAGAATTTCCTAGCGGGTCTCGGGGTCGTTCGGCAATTGGAATTCGGGATCTTCGATATGAGAATCCATTCCGGAAAATATTCGGAAGAGGAAGTGCAGAAAATCCTGGATCAGGTCAGGACAGAGGTCGGAGTTTTACGACCGCCGGTCTATAACAAATTTCAAAACGGTTTTTCCCATATTTTCTCCGGAGGATATGCGGCAGGGTATTACAGCTACAAATGGGCGGAACTCCTAGCTGCGGACGCGTTTTTCTCCTTTTTGGACAAAGGGATTTTTGATTCGAGTTTGGCCGCCGATTACAAAAGGGAGATTCTGGAAAAGGGCGGTTCGGAAAACGCGATGACTCTCTTCCATAAATTTTTAGGGAGGGAGCCCGAACCGGAGGCTCTGCTTAAATTGTATGACTTAACTGCTTGAAAGAATGGGATTCCGTTTCCAGGAATTTCCGGTTGCGGATCGATTGATAGAAAACGGAAAGTTTAGGAAAGATTCTTCCGAAAGTTTTGGAGCAACTGCTCCGTTCCCGAAAGAAGCAATTCGATCTGATCCAAATCTATATTATAAACCACGCTCGTTTTCAAAGAATCTTTGAAAGCGCCTGCGTCGATTTTTTTCTGATCGTAGCTATCCTTAAGGAAATTGTACCAACCTGCCAGGATCACTTTTAAGTGAGGAAGTTCTTTAATGGGGACGGAAATGACTTTCTCTGCTTCCATAAGGCCTCTCGAAGGTTAATTTTAGAACGACGAGAGTCAACCAGATTTTTTGAAAACGAATCCGATCGGAATTTTATATGCAAAATGTCTTTCGGATTCGGATCGCAGTGCACAAAACAAAAGGTTCACGGGTTTTCGAAGAATCTACTTTTTGCTTCTGCGTAACGCTCTCATGATCGTCGTTCTTGCTTTTTCGACCTTTGCCGGTCCCGGCAGAGAATTCATCATTTCCAGATACTGCTTCAATCCTGGCAGGTTTTCTACCGGACAGGGAGAGAGCCATTCGCTCACATTATCGATCACGAGAGGAAGGGTCGCAAATGCGGCACAGTCGGCGGCAGTCATTTCCGATCCCGCGATAAACGGAGAAAACCTGACGATTCTTGCCAAGGCTGCAGTTCCCCGTTCCATTTCGCGTTTTGCCTCCAGGATAGTCTCTTCCGGAACGGGCTTCCGTTGTAATCCGGGAGTATAGATTTTTCTCGCAGGTAGGTCGATGTAATTCTCGATAATGACGATCATCGAACGCACGAAGGCCGCTTCGAAAGGATCCTTCGGAAACAGTTTCTTGGATTCCGGAAAAGAGTCCTCGATCCATTGTATGATGGGACCGGATTCGAACAGGTACCTTCCATCCGATTCTAGAAACGGAATTTTTCCCATAGGACTCTTTTGTAAAAACTCCTCGTCTTGGGAATACGGGATTCGGATTTCTTCGAAATCCAAACCTTTTTCGAGTAAGAAGAGTTTCACCTTATTGGAGTAATTGCTGATGGGGTATCCGTACAGTCGTATCATACGCGATCGGATCCTTCCCTTTAAAACCGATTCGTAAAGTCTTTTTCCACCGTGATCGGATCGCTCGTTCCGTTAATTTTTATTCTTTCCCTATCCGTTGATTTCGCATAGTATTGCCCTCGCCTCCGGATAGATCCGGAGCGAAACGTTTAGGAGGCGGAAATCATGAAAAAAACGGCCGTAGTGACCGGGGCAAGCGCCGGGATCGGTTATGAAATCGCGAAATTAGCTGCGTCCGACGGTTATGACCTGATCCTTGTCGCTCGGAATTCCAAGGCTTTGACCAAAGTCAAGAAAGAGCTGGAGAGTATGGGCGCTCAGGCGGACATATTGGTTATGGATCTGTCCGATCCCAAGTCTCCGAAGAAGATTTACGAATTCGCCAGGAAAAAGAAAGCGATTGTGGATCTGCTCGTCAATAATGCGGGCTTCGGAACGAACGGCCGCTTCGATAAACTGGACTTGGAAGAGGAACTTTCCCTTATCCAAGTGAATGTGGTTTCTCTCGTGGCTCTTACCCATCTTTTTTTGAGGGATATGATAGATAGACATTCCGGAAAAATACTGAACGTTGCTTCCACAGCCGCGTTTCAACCCGGGCCGATGATGTCGGATTATTACGCGAGCAAGGCGTACGTTCTCTCGTTTTCCGAAGGAATTTCTGAAGAGTTGAAAAAGGAAGGCGTGACGGTTACTTGCCTTTGTCCGGGGCCGACCAAAACGGAGTTCTTTAAAAAAGCGGAAATGGATTCCTCCAAAATTCTAAACCACGTCCCGATGAGCGATCCGAAAGAGGTCGCGAGACTCGGATACGAAGGAGTGAAATTCGGAAAGGTCGTCGTCATTTCCGGTTTGGCGAACAAGGTTCTGGCCCAGTCCGTAAGAATTTCTCCGAGATTTTTGATCCGAAAGATCTCCAAATTCCTGAACGCAGCCAAGTAAAAAGGAATGCATCGTCCGACAGGAGGGCAAATGGGAGAATCTTTGATCGATGCGGCAGTGCCGTTTTTCCTGATTCTGATTCTTGTCGAGTCGTTTGTAGGGAAAAAAAGAAAGGTCTACAGATGGAACGATACGATCACGGATTTGGGAACCGGAATCCTTTTTTCCCTCACCGGAGTCTTCGTGACCGTAGCTGCTCTGTGGGTATACGAAGTCACCCGCACTCATTTTTCTCTCCAGAGTCTTTTCGGCGTTCCGGAAATACCGACAGGTTCTCCGTTTCACAAAGGTGCTAACGGTTGGGAATTCCTGCCTAAGGAGGCTTTTTCCTGGCTGATCGTCCTTCTCGCGGTGGATTTCATTTATTATTGGTTCCACCGGGCCACCCATGAAATCCATTTCCTTTGGGCCTGTCACGTTACTCATCATTCTAGCGAGGAATTCAATCTGTCCGTTGCCCTAAGGCAGTGTAGTTTTCAGAGGATCTTCGAATACGCTTTCAATCTACCTCTGGCGCTCGCGGGTGTTCCCTGGTGGATGTTTTTGGTCTGCCACGGAATCCTGAAAATCTATCAGTTTTGGGTGCATACTCGATTGATCGGAAAACTCGGATGGATGGAAAAATACCTGCTCACTCCTTCGCATCACCGGGTCCATCACGGAAAGGATCCGGAATATCTGGACAGGAATCATGGCGGGATTCTGATACTTTGGGACAAGTGGTTCGGCACTTTCGCTGAGGAAAAACAGGAACCGAATTACGGACTCACGACTCAATTGGGGACGTTCGATCCGATCTCCGCGAATCTACACGTCTATGCGGAGCTCTGGCGATTGACGGGACAAGCAGCTTCATGGAAGGATAAGATATTCGTACTATTCAAAAAACCGGATTGGAGACCGGATTCTATGGGGGGCCCGAGGAAGATCCCGCAAGTAAATCGGGAAACATTACGAAAATTTGATCCTCCTCTTTCGAAGTGGAGAAAGATCTACTCGATCCTTCAGTTCGTTTTGTCCGCGATTGCGGCGGTTATCCTCCTCAAGTTATTCAAACAGGATGCGATTTCAGCGGAATATTTTTCGGTAGTCGGTGCCTGGATCATTTTTTCTTTTTATTGCATCGGCCTTCTTTTGGAAGGGCGTAAGAACGCCTTAGCATGGGAAGGCGTCCGTCTGCTTTCCGTTCCTTTCCTTTTGGGATATTTTTTATTCCGCTCCGGAATTCTTTTCCGAGTTTAGTTCGTGTTTAAAACTAAATAGATTCCGATATTAACCGCTTCGAATCCGAATCGGAGGAAAGGCAACGACTTGCCTTGGAAGAGGGGAGCGAAAATACTTGGCCCGGTAGGGGACATTCCCCCGATCTAATCCAAGGAGACAAACCTCTTGCAATCTAAATTACAATTCGATCTTCCCGAAGAACTATTACAACTTCGAGATTTAGTCCGGGACGTAGTGCGTAAGGAAGTGGTTCCGAACCGCATGCATTATGATGAAAACAACGAATACCCGAAAGCGATTCTGCAGAAATTCAAAGAAGCCGGTTTGTACCAGGCCTTATTCGACGAAGAGCATGGCGGTCTTGGCTATGGAATGATGGGCGGAATCGTTCTTGCGGAAGAGGTGTCCTGGGGGTGCTTGGGTGTGAATACCGCTTTTACTTCCACGAAATTGGGAGCTCTTCCCATCGATGTCGGCGGTACGAAAGCCCAAAAAGACAAATGGCTTCCTCTTCTGGCCAGCGGAGAAAAGACCGCGGCTTTCGGTCTATCCGAGCCGAATGCAGGGTCGGACGTTCCGGCGATGGCCACCGTCGCGGTAAAAAAAGGGGACAGGTACATTCTAAACGGCACAAAGCAATGGATCAGCAGCGCCGGACAAGCGGACATCTATACGGTATTCGCGATGACGGACAAGGAAAGAGGGCCGAGGGGAATTTCCTGCTTCATCATCGAGAAAGGAACCAAAGGATTTTCTTTCGGTAAGAAAGAGGACAAACTCGGAATCCGTTGCTCCGAGACGAGACAGCTCATCATGGAAGATTGCGAAGTTCCCGAAGAGAACCTGCTGGGTGGAAAGGAAAACCAAGGATTCCTACACGCATTCAAGACTCTGATCCTTTCCCGTCCGGCGGTGGCGGCAGGCGCCGTGGGAGTCATGCAAGGAGCGTTCGACGCGGCCGTGGATTATGCCCGTCAGAGGGAACAATTCGGAACAACCATCGCTTCGTTTCAGGCAATCCAGCACATGCTCGCGGACATGGCGATCAAGATAGAAGGCTCCCGTTTGTTGACGTACCGCGCGGGCGTTTATGCGGAAACCATGCATAAGGACGCCGCAAAATTTTCCGCTATGGCAAAATGTTACGCTTCCGATTCTGCGGTTCAAGTGGCTTCGGACGCGGTGCAAATTTTCGGGGGATACGGTTATACCAAGGAGTATCCGGTGGAAAAATACTACCGTGACGCCAAAATCCTGCAAATCTACGAAGGAACCAGCCAGATCCAGAGAAACGAAATCGCGGCCGGTTTGATTAAAGAAGCTGCATCCAAAACGAAAAAATGATAATCTGAATTTGGATGGAGGCGGATCGGAGGAAACCGGTCCGCTTTTGCGCCGTCGGAGATAGTGTGAAAGGAATTTATAATAAGGGAAAACTAGGGAAAGGTCGTTCGTACTTTTTCTTTCTCTACTTCGTTCTTTTTCTCCACTCCGGCCCCAGTTTCGCTTTCGATACGGACAAAATTCCTACGGAAGGACTCTCTCTCGGCGGACAGGCGGAATTTTGGGTAGACTCCGGAGGGCAGACGGGCTTTGCGGAAGTTCTGAAAAAAAAGGACGATTTCAAACCGGTACTTTCTCCCTATTTCGGTTACGGCTCCTCCGTTTATTGGTTCCGAATCCGGCCGGAAAATGAAACGAGTTTTCCGGTCCCATGGGTTTTGGAAATCCAGTATCCGTATCTGGATCGGATCGAACTCTACAGGAGTTCCTCCGGATCGAATCCGATCTACAGCGCCGGGGATTCCGTTCCTTTTCGCGAACGCCCATTGTTTTATAGAAATCCCAGTTTTCCTTTGGAAATTTCCGGTCGTTCCCAGGACGTGATTTTTATCCGAGTCCAGACCACGAGTGCGATGAATTTTACCGCTCTGGCCTATAAGCGAGAGGACTTCTTTGCCAAGGCCAACTCGGAACAGATCCTGGAAGGTCTGTATTTCGGAGCGATCTTGGTCCTAGTCTTCTACAATTTGTTTCTCTTTTTATCCACGAAAGAGCGAGTTTACTTTTCGTTTTCGTGTTATGTAGGCGCGGGAATCTTTTTGCAATGGATCCTGCACGGTTACGGTTTCCAGTATCTTTGGCCGGAAGCTACGGTTTGGGCGAGCAGATGCATCGCACCTCTCGGTCTTTTGTCCATCGCGGCTGCCGCCGATTTTGGAAGAAGATATTTCGATGCCCGCTCTAAAAATCCCAGGATCCATGTTCTGGTTTTAGGTCTGATCTTTTTTTCCTTAGCTTCCGCTTTCGTGAGCGCTTTGTTGCCGGTTCGATTCGGGATGGCGTTGTATTTCCCCGTCGTTTTTTTCGGACTGGTTTGTCTGATTCTACTCGGAATCCAGAGCTTACCCCGGAATTTGAGGTCGACTTCCTTTTTCCTAGGTGCCTGGCTGGTCCTGCTTTTCGGAATCTTTTTATACGGTTTGAGATTTTCCGGATTTCTTTCGCGCACGGTTTGGGTTGCGACTTGGGGAATCGAATTGGGTTCCTTGCTTCACGTACTACTCATCGGCATGTCTTTGGCGGATCGGGTCAACGAACTTTCGAAAGATCTAACGAACCGGGTAGATGAATTGGATGCTGCGAAACATTCCATTGAGCAGTCCGAAATGAGGTTCCGGAATCTTTTCGAGGGAGCCCAGGAATTGCTCCTCACTCTGGACAAGGACGGTAGGGTTCGGGATGCGAATCGGACCTTATCTCGACTGACGGGATACAGGCCTTCCGAGATACAGGGAAAGAGCTTCTTGGATTTGATTTATTCCCCGGAAGGACCGGACGGGTCGTTAAACATTTATTTGGCGAAGGAAAAGTTGGAGGAACACCTCAAACTGCGGAAGACGGTGGATTTTCACTCGGAGTTCAGCCAAAAATACGTGATGGAACCGAGACCCGTCAAGATCCGTTTGCAATCCTTCGATACGGAAGGGGAAAGAATGGTCTTGGGAAAGGTATCCGAAATTTCGGAGGATATTCTTTCCCGATTTCTGCAAAGCGAAAGCATGCATTTTACAGTGAATAATTATCTTAGAAACGCGGACATTCTCAGCAGGCAATTGACTTCCAACCTGGGTCAGTTTACCGGATCCGAAGTCGTTACCGTCGTGCGGACCTGTCTCCGGGAGGTGCTGATCAATGCGATCGAGCACGGAAACTTAGGGATCAGTTTCGATGAGAAGACGGATGCGATCAAAGCCGGGAATTATATGGAGTTCATCCAAAAAAGACAGAAGGAGATATTTTACGGCTCCAGATCCGTAAAGGTGGCCTATTCCTTAAATTCGAACAGAATCGGATTCGAAATATACGATGAAGGAGACGGCTTCGATTTTAAGAAAGTTCTGAATATGGACGGCGAAAAGCTGAACCAAGAGAGCTATACCCACGGACGGGGAATCATGATGACTCGCAGAGTGTTCGACGTCGTCAAATTCAACGAAAAAGGGAACAGGGTCCTGCTCATCAAATATCTACAAAAACCCTTAAAATACAAACGGGAACCTTCTTCCTTCGACATTTAAGACATATCCCCGGAACGCCGGCAGATGTTGGTTTTCGGTTTTTCGAAAAGCAGTTGACTGGGTTTTCGTTTTCGGAAAAAATCCAACCCCTACTTGACGGACGGTTTTTTTATGATGTATCGGACTATTTTAGGAAGTTTGATTTTATGTCTGCCCTTTCAATTGTTCGGGTGGGAACTCGCGAAAGAAAAGAACGGCGTGACCGTTCATACCAGAAACGTCGAGGGCTCGGAGTTGAAGGAGTTCCGGGGTAAAACGAAAGTGAAGGCGAGCTTAAATTCAGTACTCGCACTTCTGGAAGATAACGCCGCTTATACAACCTGGCTCAAGGATTGCAAAAAGTCTGAAGCGATCCGGACCTTGAATTCCAAGGAGAAATACATATATATTTGGAACGGCGTGCCCTGGCCTCTGGACGATCGGGATTTTGTGGTGCATTCCGTTTTTTCCCAAGACAAGACCACCGGAGCCGTCACGTATACGATGAGGCCCGCCGAAAATGTTTTACCGGAAAAGAAAGGACTCGTGAGGGGAAAGATCAAAGGGTATTGGAAATTTTCCCCTAAAGGAGACGAAGTCGAGGTAACCTACCAGGTTCATAGCGAGCCGGGAGGAAGCATTCCTTCCTCGATCGCGAATTTTGTGGTAGTGGACATCCCCTATGAAACTCTCCGAAAAATGAAAGAAAAGTTGGAGGAGCCGAAATATAAGAACGCAGCTCCTTCTCCCTTGCTCGCGGAAAATCCAGCAGTCCACTGAGGGCTTATTTTATGCGGAATCGCGGTTTGCGGAGATTGATCCTAGCTTCAAAGTCTGTAGTTGACTCCAAAAAAAATTCCGCCGTAGGCCGACTGCATATCCAGTTTGCGGGAATACTGCTGGGATAGGAGTATATTCTGCTGGTTGGCGGATTCGGTCAAAGGGGAAACCCTGCCGTCCTGTCTAATATAAACACTTGACGTACTTCCGTTAAACGAACCATCAAAGGAAGCTATATTGATCCAGGATAGAAAGACTCCCGCGCTCAAGGTCACATGGTTCGTCACAGGAGTGGAGACGGACCCTTCCAGGCGGAATTCTATACCCGAACCGCTCAAGTTTCCGTTCTGGATGTAATAATCTTTTCCGTTCGTGGCATATCCTCCGGACACCCAGAGAGCCTTGGTATAGCCTCCTCCGAATCCGGCCTCCCAGTTTAAATACCGATTGATTCTTCCGTCCTGCCAGACCATAGCCAGCAAATATAGGCTTTCCATACCGAAATGTAATTTCGTATAGAACGGATCTCCGGTAATATTCGTGAGTCCGAAGTTCTGAAAATAATGAAAGCCTCCGATGACCCCGACTTTGAAATTTCCCGAAAATCGATTCCGGATCAGGATTTCTCCCTGGGTCATGGTCCTTTCGTTTCTCACCTTCGTTACCGTAAACACAGTCGGATCCAAGGAAGAGGTGAATCCTCCTAGATTGTGGTCGAATCGATCCATTCCCCGGATGCCCGCTCCGAACCTCGCTCCGAATTCCCATTTGTCTTCCGCAGGAGAGACTCTTTCCTGAGGAAGTTCCTTAAATTTCGGAATCGAGGCGTCTTCCGCGAAAATTAGGGTCGGAAATAGGAGTAAGCCGCTAAAAAGGGTTCGGAATCTTTTGGGAAGTCGCGTATAAGGCATTTCGGATCCAAAAAGGAGTGGTTGTTTGGCTCTGTTCGGGAAATCTTTGATCGAACCCGGCACACGATCACCGTTTTTCGGGGGCTTCCATTCTAAAAGTCTTTATTTGTAAGGAAACGCCGCAGGGATGACCGCTATCAAACTTTTTCCCTTTCTGGACTTGGACCTACTCAAGCCGTACTTTTACTTCCTTTTGTTCATCGGTTTTTATCTGACAATTCGGCTGAAGTTTCCCCAAGTTCGGTTTTTGTTTCTCGCGATAAAAATTTTTTCCGGAAACATGGATTACAAAGGGTCCAGAGGACGGCTGATTCATTCTCAGGCTTTTTTTGCGGGGACGGGTTCTTCCCTTTTGCCGGGAGCTGTATTGGGCTCCGCGCTTTCTTTGATCTTGGCCGGCCCGGGTGTGTTACTTTGGATCTGGCTTTCCACATTCTTAGTAATGCCGTTGCGTTTCGTATCTTCCACTCTCGCCATCCGGTTCCGGATTCGTCTGGAGAGCGGAAGGTATCTTTCCGGTCCCATGTATTTTATCGAAAAAGCCCTACGCGCGAGGTGGTTGGCCATCGCTTTTTCCCTGGCCGGACTACTGACGGTACTGGCCATGGGCGGGGCCATGCCTATATTAGGAGTTTCTTATTTAACTCAAAAAGGATTCGATATCCAGGGAATGACGATCCCTGCTTTGGTCAGCGTCGTCGTAGTGTTCGTAGTATTGGGCGGAATCCGACGGATCGGAAGGGTCTCCGGTTATCTCGCTCCGATCGGATTACTTTGTTTTTTTCTAGGCTACTTTCTACTATTCAGCGGACAGCTTTCCGGCTTCCTTCCGTTTTTGAACGTGGTAATTGCGGACGCCGCAAATCCGATCTCCCTTTTGTTCGGGGGGACGTATTCTTTGGTTCGGATTTTCAGCACGGGGACCGGAATGTTCTTCTTGTCTACGGAAACCGGAATCGGAAAGAGCGCCGGAGTTGCGGGAGTGGTGCGTACCGATCAGGCGGCAAAACAAGGGTTGGTCAGTATGCTGGCCACTTTTTTCGAAGGGTTTATCATCGCCACTTTGGTCATCTACGCGCTTTATTCCTTCGGAGTTAAGGACACGGAAGGAATCCTTTCCTTCGTTCGGATCGTAGTTTCCGGGCCGGCCGATCCCGCGCATATCCTGTTCATTTCCTCCTTTTTGCTCTTCGGTGTGGTGGCCATTTCCGGTTGGTTCTATACCGGCGAACAGAATGCGAGGTACATATTCGGGGAGAAATTCGCGAACGCGTACCGGATCCTTTTCATTGTGGCGATCCTCGGATCCGCTTATGCCTATTTGAAATTCGGAGAGGAATTCCTTCTCCAGGTGTTCGGAATCGGATTCTCCTTGGCCTTGATCACGGGTGTTCCGGTTCTCATCAGTCTCGTCCTTTTGGTAAAGGTGGCACAAACGGAATTGCGTAAATTCCTGGAGGGCGGAGCGCATTACGAAATCTTTAAGGACTTCTACCTTTTACTCCTCTCCATCCTTCCGAAAAATCTGGTTTCCCTGCTTTTCGGATTGTTGGCCGCTCTGAGATTACCCCGATTCATCATGATTCCGATCCTGAAGGCATTCGCGAAAGCGTACAAGATCAACTTGGACGAGGCAGCTTTGCATATCAGCGAATACAATTCCCTGAACCAATTCTTTACTAGAGCGTTGAAAGCGGGAGCGAGAATCATCGACTCGGAGGAGAACGCGCTCGTTTCCCCCGTCGACGCGAAGATCACCGGATTCGGAGATATAGACGATAAGGTGATTCTACAGGCAAAAGGCGTGGATTTCAGTCTCAAGGAATTGATCGGCGGGGAAAAATACCTCTCCCGTTTCCAGAACGGGAAATACATTACGTTTTATTTATCCCCCCAGGATTATCACCGGATCCATTCCCCGGCTTACGGTCGCATTCTGGGATACTACTACGAGCCCGGGAAATTATTTCCGGTAAACGAACTGGCCGTTTTCGGGATCCGAGGTCTTTTTCCGAAGAACGAACGCCTGATCACCTTCCTGCAAACCGAATACGGCTTGGTGGCCGTCATTAAGGTGGGAGCTTCCAACGTGGGTCGGATCAGAGTCACGTATGACAAAAAAATCGTCACGAATACTCTGATTCGAACCCCCAAAGAGGAGGATTACAAGGACGTATCCATCATGATCGATAAAGGCGCGGAACTGGGAAGGTTCGAAATGGGCTCGACGGTGATCCTGATCTTCGAAAGGGATACGTTCGATTTTTCGGAACTTGCGATCAATGAAAAGATCACGTACGGAACGACGGTGGGTCATTTTAGAAAAAAACTGATCCAATTGCCGAGGTAAATCCGGATGAATTTATCTTTAGCCGCGACCACCCCGGACGGGATCGAATTCGACGAGGAATTTTTACGAATTCGCTGGAAGGACGGAGCCGAGTCCGAATATTCCCTATTGGATTTGCGCAAGCGCTGCCCTTGCGTGGTTTGTAAGGGCGGACACGGAGGGAAAATCGGAGCCGCTACCGGCTCCATTCAGGACGCGAAGCTACTTTCCTTTTCCAAGGTGGGCCGTTATGCCTTGAATCTGGTTTGGGGAGACTACCACAATACCGGGATTTACAGCTTCGATTCTCTGCGCCTCCTCTGGGAAGGAAAAGAAGGGGATTTAGGAAGTCCGTAAGAATCGATAAGAAGAGAGCAAAAGGCCCTCTTTTTTCCTTGTTTTGCTCGCTGGTTCCCGGTAAAATTTGCGTGCCTCACATGCGCTTCCCTGTTTTTCCAGGCAAGAGAAAAAAGGGATCGACAAAAATCTTTTTATTATGTCTCCTTATCCAAAATTCATAGAGAGATCGTAGGTATGGGTGAAGGATCCCTTTCCCAAGAAGAAATAGATGCACTGTTAGCGGGTGCCAATGAAACGTTCGATCCCGGAAGCGCGGCAGCAGCTGGCGGATCGAAAGAAGTCGCGGGACTTTCTCCCGTGGACAGGGACCTCTTGTCGGATTTTCTTTCCCATTGCTTCCAAACAGCGGGCAATACTTTAGGAGCGATTCTCTCCAAAACCTCCAGTTTTCTGAATCCCACTACGGAAACGAAATCTCGTAAGGATGTGGAATCGGAGCTCAAGGCGAGCACTCTAAT
Organism: Leptospira fletcheri; assembly: GCF_004769195.1. Classification (NCBI taxonomy): domain Bacteria; kingdom Pseudomonadati; phylum Spirochaetota; class Leptospiria; order Leptospirales; family Leptospiraceae; genus Leptospira; species Leptospira fletcheri. The sequence continues at coordinate 19,586 of NZ_RQET01000008.1, read as the reverse complement.
TTTGTATTCCACATATTCCGGCGGATTGAACGGTCGAGTAGTCTTGGCGATCGGAGCCGATAACGCCGCTAGAATCGCGAACATGATGATGGGCGGTTTCGATTCGGGGGGGCTGGACGAAGGACAACTGCAGACCCTCAAAGACAGCCTGACTCCCATCATGGGTGCGCTCCAATCCCAGATTGCGGCAAAAACCGGAGGTGGGGTCAACGGATCTCCTGCGGAAACCAGGCATGTGACTTCTCCAGCGGCGTTGGTTCTACCGGAAGGGGATCCGATCGTTCGCACGTTCTTTAATCTTTCTATAGAAGGACTTCCTTCTTTCCGTGTGCAGTTCCTGCTCTCCTTCGCGATGGCGAGCGACATTCTTTCTTTGTCCAAACGTTCCGGAGGCGGAGGAGCGGATTACGGCGGAGGAGGTTTTCAGGGAGGAATGGGCGGAGGTGGAGGAGCCGGCCAAGTAGGCATGCGCTCCGTGTCCTTTCCGAATCTCGCTACTGCAAGCGGTGCACAAGGCGCTCCCAATCTGAATCTTCTGATGGACGTACAAATGTCCGTCACGGTGGAATTGGGTAGAACCAAAATGTACATCAAAGACATTCTAGGCTTGGGAGAAGGTTCCATCATAGAGCTGGACAAGCTCGCAGGTGAACCGGTGGACCTTTTGGTGAACGGGAAATTGATCGCAAAAGGAGAAGTCGTCGTCATCGACGAAAACTTCGGTGTTCGCGTCACCGATATCGTCAGTCCGGCGGATAGAATTCGGCCGGAGCCAGGAGGCGGATGAACAGAAAATACATTTCATTCCAACCGCTGGTGTTTCGGTTCGGCTCCCTCGCTTTGGCGATCGGAGTCTTTTGTGTTTTATCGGGCCTTCCGAATCTGAGCGCTCAGGCTTCCGATCGGGAAACCATGGACGAACTTCTCAAAAAAGAACTGAAGGGAGAGAACACTCCGGAAAGTTCCAAACAAACTCCGGAAGCGAAGTCGGATCCCGCAAAAAATACCGGCGCAAAACAGGATGTGCAAAATCCGATCGAAGAACGGTATAGACCCGTTTCGGAAGGTTCCGGGTTGGGCTGGATTTTGTTTCGTATCGTTTTGGTACTGGGAATTCTCTGCGGCGGGATTTATTGGATTTTGCGGACCATAGCTGCTTCCCGAGATTCTAAACTGCCTGTTCGGGGTGAGATGAATCTTTTGGGGAGTTTGATTTTAGGGACGAACAAACAACTCCAAATCGTTGAGGTAACCGGGCAGATTTTCGTGCTGGGAGTGGCGGACAGTGGAATCAATCTCATCTCCGAGATTACGGATCCGGAAACCAAATCCAGATTGCAGAGAATGAAGGACGAATTCCAGCCGCCCGAAGGTGGATTCTTGGTTTCCGTTTTGGAGCAAATCAAGGATTTGAATACTAGAATCACAGGAAAGCCTTCGGCGGAAGAACCTCTACTAAAGCCGAGTCCAGGTTCCAGAAAAGAAAAACAGAAAAAGCTGAAGCAGAAGTTGGACGAAATCAAGAGAGAAAGGAATAACCTGGAAAACGGGTTATTCGATTTGAACTAGGGGGAAAATTGGCGGGAGCTCTTGAAAGTCTATTTCCGAAATCCGTTTCTTGGATAAAGAGACATAAAAAATTATTTTGGGCATTAAGCGGATCCGCAGCGGGAGCCTTTCTCTTGCTATTCTGCTTGGGAGGGGAGGTGTCCGCCCAAGCGACGCGTATCCCCATTCCGAATTTAGGAATCAACGTAAACGAGGCCAAGGGACCGAGAGAGACCAGCCTTTCTCTCATGGTTCTTTTTTTGGTAACGATTCTTTCTCTCGCTCCCGCCATCGTCATGTCTCTGACTTCGTTCACGAAAATCGTGATCGTTCTGGATTTCGTTAGGCGAGCTCTTTCCATACAGAACCTTCCGCCGAACCAAGTGATGGTAGGCCTGGCTCTCTTCATGACTTTTTTTATCATGGCGCCGACTTTGAACGTCGTCTACGAGAAGGCTTTGACTCCTTACATGAACGGAAAGATAGACACGAACGAATTCTTCGATAAATCCATGGTCCCCATGCGCGAATTCATGATCCGTCAGATCGGTCCGACGGGAGCAAAGGACGTGGCCCTGTTTCTGAAAATCGGTAAAGTCGAAAAGGTGGAATCCTTCGACGATGTTCCGAGCTACGTTCTGATTCCGGCCTTCATGCTTTCCGAGATCAAAAAGGCTTTTTGGATCGGAATCATCATATTCATTCCCTTCATCGTGGTGGATTTGGTCGTGGCTTCGGCCCTTCTCTCCATGGGTTTGAATATGCTTCCTCCAGTGATGGTAAGTCTTCCGTTCAAACTGATCCTTTTCGTTCTAGTCGACGGTTGGAACCTGATCGTCTACGAATTGGTGAGGAGTTATAAATGACGGAAGTGGACGCGATCACTCTGATCCGAGACGCGCTATTCATCACGTTGAAGTTGTCTTCTCCCATCCTGTTGACCGCCATGATCGTGGGTTTGGTGATCGGGATTTTACAGACCACGACTTCCATACAGGAGCCGACCATCGCCTTCGTTCCTAAGCTGCTTTCCATATTCGTAGTGATCGTGATCTTTGCGGGTTGGATGCTTCAGACAGCGACGGACTATACCAGGGATCTCTTCCTAATGATAGAGAAGTTTTAGGAAATTCGAATGGAATATTTCGTCGGGAACTTCCAGGTCTTTTTGCTGATCCTCGCTAGGATCGTCGGCTTATTGTCGGTAGCCCCCGTATTTTCCTTTGCATCCATCACTTTCGCTCATCGTATGTCCTTCGGTTTTTTGATCGCGGTGATTCTGTTTCCGGTCTCGGCGGGATTCGTCCCTCCGATTCCGGGGAATATGATCGATTACGGTCTAGTCGCGACGGGAGAAGTATTGATCGGAATTCTGATCGGGTTTTTGGTCGGATTGGTCTTTGCCGCTTTTCAGATGGCGGGGGAATTTTTCAACGTCCAATTAGGTTTCGGTTATGCGGAGATTCTGGACCCCATCTCCCAGACCAGTCTTCCCGTCATCAGCACCTTAAAGAATATGCTCGGAATGCTTTTGTTCTTAACCCTAGGTGCATATCGTTTTCTATTCGAAAGTTTGGCCTATTCGTTCGAGAAAATACAGATTCTGAAAATCGCTCCGGAAATACAGGACGGATTGTACCGTGCGATGGAGGGAGCGGTGGGCGCCATGTTTCTCGTGGCCTTTAAGATCTCCCTCCCCGTTTTGGGAGTTCTTTTCTTGGTCACGGTGTCCGAGGCCTTGATGGGAAAAGCCGCGCCTCAATTGAATATTCTGCAGTTGAGTTTTCCGATTAAAATCGCGATCGGTCTGATCGTTATGATTCTGATCGTTCCGTTTTTGGTCTCCCAGATGGGCTCGGCTTTCCAACTCTCTTTCGAAAAAGTGAATTATCTGTTAAGAGAATGGCCGGCGCAATGAGAATTACATTATCGGAAATTCTCCGCATCCTGGACCCGAGGCGGGCCTACCCGGTTTTTGAGCCCCCTTCCTCCGTCGGTCCGGCAGGATTCAAAATCGATCTGCAGTTGTTCGCTGCGGAGGACGAAGGACGTACCCAACCCGGTAGCGAAAGGCGTAGGAGAGAGGAAAGGGAAAAAGGGAACGTTCCGAAAAGCGCCGAAGTTCCGTCCGCGATCGTTCTCCTTGCCGGAGTCGTGCTCATGTATCTCATGGGCGAATATTTTTTCATGAAATCGTATTATCTTTTGCGAAAATACTTTTTCGGAATCCGCTCCGCCGACTCCGTCAGCCAGGAAGCGGTTTCTTCCCTGATGAATAACGCTCTCTGGGACATCACCCAGCTGCTTTTGCCCTTGATGGGGATCACCGTGATCGCTGCCATCGTAGGGAACGTTCTGCAAGTAGGTTTCTTATTCGCTCCTCGGGCGCTTGCTTTCAATTTCAGTCGGATCCGTCCGAATTTCCGGAGGATTCTCCCCAATCGCCAGACCCTATTCAACCTAGGTAAGTCGTTGGCGAAGGTTGCGATCATCGGTTGGGTATCCTATTTCGTGATCGAAAAGGATTTTTTCCGCATCCTGATGTTAGGAGATATGGGCCTGGAAGAATCCGTCACCTTGATCACGTTTACCGCGTTCAAGATCTTCGTAGTAGTAGGTATCCTCCTCTTAGCGATCAGCGTAGGGGATTACTTTTTTCAGAGATACGAATACGAAGAGTCCCTGAAAATGACTCCTTCCGAAGCGAAGCGGGAAATGAAGGAACAGGACGGAGATCCCTCTTTGCAGGCCAGAAGAAGACAGATGGCAAGGGACACGATCAAGAAAAGTAGAATGTTAACGGAAGTCCCGAAAGCGGACGTGGTCATCACCAACCCTACGCACTTTGCGGTGGCTCTGGAATACAAACCCGGTGTGCATAAGGCTCCGGTCGTGATCGCAAAGGGAGTGGACGATTTCGCGCTCCGGATCATCCGAGTCGCGAGATCCAACGAAGTCCCGACTGTGGAAGACAGGCCCATGGCCAGGATGTTGTACGACGAAGTCGAGATCGGCCAGGAAGTTCCGGCCAGATTCTACACGGCTCTCAGCGTTATCTTTACCAAACTCGAATCTTTCAGAAAGGCGTTCCGCAACGCGTCGTAGGCGATTAGGAGAAACTCATGGAAAAGAGATGGTACATGCAGTCGGATTTCATCCTGGGAGCGGGCGCGGTTGCGATCGTCGGAATGCTCGTCGTTCCTTTACCCGGAGTGATTCTGGACCTTCTGATCCTTTTCAGTCTAGCGATCAGTCTTTTGATCGTATTGACTTCCCTTTCGATTAAGGAGCCTGCGGAGTTTTCCATCTTTCCCAGTCTTTTGTTGATCACTACCATTTATCGTTTGGCGTTAAATGTTTCCACCACCAGACAGATCCTTTCCAAAGGGCCTGCTGTGAACAGTGCGATCATAGACGCTTTCGGTTCGTTTATTGTCGGGAGCGAATCGGGTTTGAGCAAATACGTGGTAGGGTTCATCATATTCCTGATCTTAGTGATCGTCCAGGTTCTGGTCATCACCAAAGGCGCCACCAGGATCTCCGAAGTGGCTGCAAGGTTCACGTTGGATGCCCTCCCGGGAAAGCAAATGGCCATCGATATGGAACTTTCTACGGGCAATATCAACGAGGAAGAGGCCAGAAAAAGACGGAAAAAAATCGAAGCGGAAGTCGATTTTTACGGATCCATGGACGGTGCGAGTAAATTCGTTCAAGGAGACGTTCGTGCAGGACTGATCATCACCGCGATCAATTTGTTGGGCGGGGTGATCATCGGGGCAAGTATCCGAGGAGAATCCTTCATTTCCGCCATAGAAACCTACGGCAAGTTCACCATCGGAGACGGTTTGGTTTCCCAGATCCCGGCGCTCCTGACTACGGTCGCGACAGGTATCATCGTCACCCGTTCCGGATCGGAATCCGATCTGGCAAAACAGTTCAAGACCCAGCTTTTCGCGAACTCCAAGGTCTTGTACGTGGTCGCGGCTTCCCTCGGACTCGGAGCTTTTATTCCAGGGCTTCCTTTTATTCCGATGGCGCTTCTTGCAGGCGGTCTTGCATACCTAGCGTACTCCATGGAAAAGACCGTTCAGGAACAGTTGGAAGTCCTGGAAAAAAAGGAAAAGGAATCGGTCACGGATCGAAAACCGCGGGACTATTACGACGAGCTTCGCATAGAACCGATCGAAATCGAATTCGGATACCACTTGGTCCCTCTGGTGGATACTTCCCAGGGGGGAACCTTGATGGACCAAATCTCGAATTTGCGGGCTAAATTCGCTAGAGAGAGCGGGATCGTGATTCCGCCGATTCGTATTTTAGATAATCTTGAAATACCTCCGGACCAATTCACCATAAAAATCAACGGCGTGGAGGTCGGAGCGAGTACGATCCGGCCGGACAAGTTGATGGCGATGCCTTCCGCCGAAAGCCAGGAGATCAGTTCCATAGAAGGGGAGTCCTTCATGGAGCCGGCATACGGACGCACCGCGAAATGGATTTCCGGGGATACGAAAGGGGATGCGGAGTCCAAAGGATTCATCGTGGTCGACTCTTCCACCGTGATCATCACCTATCTTAGGGAATTGCTTGCGACACACGCGGCAAGTCTGTTAGGGCGGGAAGAGGTGAAGAAACTTTTGGATCATTATCGTTCCCAGTATCCTACTCTCATTCAGGAATTGGAAGCGGACAAACCCGGAAATCTCGGGATGTTACAACAGGTGCTCCAGAATCTTTTGCGGGAAGGATTGGGGATCCGGAATCTGGTTCCGATTCTGGAAACTGTCGCGAACAAAATGTCCAAGTACCCGAATCCTTACGTGCTAACCGAATTCGTACGCCAAGCCATTTCGAATACGATCGTAAAAGACTATATGGTCGACGGAAAACTTCAAGTGGTCGTGGTGGAAGGAAGGGTTCTGGACAGGTTGAACAAGTCCCTCGCACAGGATCGTCTGGAAGGAAGAGATATACTCGTCTTACCGCCGGACTTTCAGAGAAGACTTCTGGAATCGGTGGCCGAGATGAACCGTAAGGTCCAGGAAAGCAGAGGCTTTCCGATCTACGTGGTCAACCGAGAGGTGCGGATGCCCTTCGCGTATTTCCTTGCTAAGGAATTTCCGCCCAGGAATTTCGCGGTCCTGGCTTTGGAGGAAGTCCATTCCTCCGTACCTACAGTCATCGTAGGAGAACTTCGGGTGACCCAGGCGCAAGCCGCTGAAGCCGTGGAAACGGTTTAAAAAAACGTAAAGAATACGAGAAGGAGTACGTATGGATTTCGCTAAGATCAGGGGAAAAGACCTACAGGACTGCTTGATGCAGATGAAAATGAAATACGGACCGGAAGCTCACGTGATCGAACACCGGATTTTGACGGAAGGCGGAGTTTTCGGAACCGGTCTGATGGCGAGAAAAGTCGTGGAAATCCAGGTAGGAATTCCCGAGAAAGCGAGCTCTCGGGAAAAGGTGGAAAAGAAATTACAGGACCTGAAGGAATTGCTAAAGCAAAAATCGGTCCAGGCGCCCGAAAGACGGAAACATTCGGAAGAGATTCCTTCCTGGGAAGAAAGGTCGAGACGGATTCCTTCCGTTACTTCTTTGCCCCAGGAATCGGAGTTGGATCCGCAATCGGAAGAGGAGAGACTAGGTCTTTCTTTCGCAAGGGAATTCGAACCCAGGATCGCAACGGTTCGAAAGCCGGAAGCCGATACCCATTTGAATCGACTCAAGGAAAGGTTGGTCCAGGAGGGAATGACCTCCCGGTATGCCGAGGAGATCGCTTCCACAGTCGAACATAGGCTTTCTCCTTTGGATCGATCCAGAGCCGCTTCCGTTAATGAAAAAGCGGTCCAGGTCCTTTCCGAAAGGGTCAGTTCCGAACCGGATATTTTCAAGGGAACGGGAAGGGGGCAAAGAAAAGTCGTATTTTTCGTAGGTCCGACAGGAAGCGGTAAGACTACTAGCATTGCGAAACTTGCGGCAAAATACCACCTTCATATGGGGAAGGCGGTTTCCTTATACACCACCGACAATTACCGGATTGCAGCGATCGAGCAACTAAAACGTTACGCGGATACCATGGAAATGCCATTCTATGCCGTAAAGGATCTGAAACGCTTCCAGGAAACCTTGGCTAGAGACGGCTCGGAATTGATCCTGATCGATACTGCCGGATACAGTCATAGAAATATGGACCAGCTCGGTAAAATGTACGGTTATTTGTCCGCGTTCGGGGAAAAAGACAGCGTCGAAAATATCCTTGTATTATCCTCTACCTCATCGTATCATCATTCCCACTCGGTGATGAAAGCCTACGAGCCTTTGGGGTTCCGCAGAATTTTATTAACCAAACTAGACGAAGCGGAATTTTTAGGTGGATTTCTGGAATTGGCCGATACACTTAATAAGGGTTTCACCCATTTGAGCGTCGGTCAGGAAGTGCCTTTTGATATGATCCCTGCGGAAAAGCATCTACTTGCCGAGTGTGTGGTAAATCCTGAAAGAATCAAAGACATCAAAGGCGAAATCTTTTCCACCGCGGGCTGAAAAATTCCGCGAAGAAGATTGTTCGAAGAAGAGGTTAGGATGGACCAGGCGGCCCAACTGCGGAAACTCACCGAGGGGAATACGAGTCTTAAGCTCGTTTCTTCGACCAAACCGATGACCAAAATAATCGCGATTGCTTCCGGAAAAGGCGGAGTAGGAAAGAGTACGATTTCCGTAAACCTGGCTATCTCCATGGCCAAGGCGGGGCAGAAGGTTCTAGTTTTCGACGGGGATTTGGGACTCGCCAACGTAAATGTGATATTGGGGATCATTCCAAAATACAACTTATACCATGTTGTTAAGGGACATAAGAGTTTAAAGGACATCATCATCCAGGCGCCGGAAGGGGTGGATATCATCGCGGGAGCGAGCGGATATTCCCAATTGGCCAACTTGAACGACACACAAAGAAATAATTTGATCAAGGGATTCGGGGATCTGGATTCCTACGATTATATGATCATAGATACGGGAGCCGGGATCAGCTCCAATGTGATCGGACTTACTCTTCCTGCAGACGATGTAATCGTAGTCACCACGCCCGAGCCTACCGCGATCACGGACTCCTATGGCCTGATCAAAGCCATCGTTTCCCAAAGTCGGGATAAAAATCTGAAAATGGTCGTGAATCGGGTCCGATCGGCTATCGAAGGCAAGAAGGTTGCCGACCGGGTCATAGACATTTCGGGACAATTCCTGGAAGTTCGGGTCGAAAATCTCGGATTTATCTTTCAGGACGACGAGGTGGAAAAGAGCATCCGGGAACAAAAGCCCTATATCATCCACTCTCCGAAAAGCAAGGCGGCTGCCTGCCTCAATCGGATCACATACTCCCTTCTGAACCAGGAAATGGAGGCTCAGGAGGATTCCGGAATCGGAGGCTTCTTTAAGAAATTCTTTAATTTCGTGGATGTCCGCGAGAAGCAGCAGAGTCTGGACGACAATTGAACCTTCAGATCGTATTTCTCGCTTTTTTCGCTATTTTGGGACTGTTGATCAGCTCCGTCTGCGGATTTTTAGCGGGAAATTACGTGACTCACGTCTTATTCATTACTTTACTTTCCACGATCGGAATGGCCGGATTCGGATTCGGGGTCTATACGATTTTGGAGATGAAGGTTCCCGAGTTCCTGGACTTCCTCCGGAATCTGACCGGTTCCTATTCCTCTTCCCATGAGGAGACCGGAGGCGAAGGTGGAGCGAACAACCTGTACGGAGAAAGATTGGACGGAGACATGTCCTCTGTAAATTTCGAATCGGCAGGCGGTGGTGACGAGGGTCGGGCGGCGGCCGTGGCAGGGATCCCGCGTAGAAAAACGGAAAAGTTCGGCGACCATATCATGGTGGAAAATATCGCCATCAAAAACGAACCGAAATTGATGGCGGAAGCCATTCGTACGATGCTCGCCAAAGACGACGGCGGGTCCGAAAAGTAGGATCCACCAGCATTTCCTAATGAGACAAAAAACTGCTTGATTTCCCGTTTTTTGCGACAAAAAATGCTATTGCAAATCGGTTTGGTCCTCGACACTCTTAATCGAGGGACCTTCCCAGTCCGATGTTATGTCCAAACTTTTTGATAAATATAATAATACGGATGAAACGGAACTGTGGAAGTCCTATCGGGACACCAAAGACCAAAACATACGCAGTTATCTCGTAGAGAAATATTCTCCCTTAGTCAAGCACGTGGCCGGTCGTATTGCGATCGGGATGCCCCAAAATGTGGAGTTCGACGACCTGGTCTCGTACGGAGTATTCGGACTTCTAGATGCGATCGAAAAGTTCGACCCGGACAGACAAATCAAATTTAAGACGTACGCGATGACCCGGATTCGCGGTTCGATTTTCGACGAACTGCGTTCCATCGACTGGATTCCCCGCTCAATCCGACAAAAAGCCAAGCAGTTGGAGCAGATTATCGGAATGCTGGAGAACAAAGAGGGCGCTCATGTGGAAGACGAGGCCATCGCAAAAGAGATGGGAATCTCCGTGGAGGAATTCAACTCTCTTCTTACGAAAATCAGCGGCACTTCTCTCGTTTCCCTAAACGATATCTGGTTCCTCGGCGACGAAAACGACGAAGTCTCCTTCATGGAAACGTTAGAATCTCCCATGAATATGAATCCGGATACGATCATAGAGAAGGAGGAGATCAAGAACGTCATCGTCGAAGCGATCAAGACCTTGCCGGACAAGGAAAAGAAGGTCATCGTACTCTACTATTACGAGGATCTTACCTTAAAGGAGATCGGGGAAGTGTTGGAAGTGACCGAGTCCAGGATCTCCCAGCTTCATACCAGAGCCGTCGCCAGATTAAGAAGCAAACTGGGAAAAGTAAAATCGGTCATTACGAAGAAGTAATCCCTTCTTTAGGAGTTCTATATGAGAATTTCCTTATCTACAGAAACGATTTCCGCAAGTGGTCCGTCGGTATCCCCGATTTCGGATCTATCTACCTTTGAGTCCTAACTGAGCCTTTTATCATGTCTTCCTTAACCTCCTTCCTCAAAGACCAATCCAAAGAGTTGGACAAACTCCAAAACGAACAAGTGGAGGTCCTTGCCGAGACTTTGGAAAAATGTCTACAGTTGGCGGCTTCTCATCTGAGAAGGAAGGTCCACGAAATCGATTATATCGTGATCAAACGCGGCAAGAAAAAACTCTTCGGTTCCGAACCTTGGCATATTCGAGCTTCCCTCATTCCCGAAGACAATTTTTTGGACGAGCTGTCCGAGTTGGACAAGAAATTGACCGGAGGTTCCGGGAAATTAGTTTCCAAGGATTTGAAGGAGTTCCTGCAACCTAAGGACAGGGATGGTCGAGCGCTCGTTCAGATCCTAAGAAATGGGGCCTACCTGACCGTCTTTCCGCCTGCGGGAGAGGGAAGAGCGGTCGAGCTTGTCGAAGTTTCCAAAAAACTTTCCTATAGGGGAGTCGGGCAGCTGGACGAAGACCAGATTCGGAAATTGGTCAAGGAAGCCAAGGGCGAACCGATTTTCATCTCCAATGCCAAACCTCGCCCGGGAATGGAAGGAAAGCTCGTACTAGATATCGCGCCCGACAGAATGAGAGCGAAGGTGACGTTCGTTCCTCCCAAACCTGGGGGACGAGATTTGGAAGTCAAAGACGTGATCAATTATCTGAAGAACGCCGGTATCAAATACGGGATCAAAGAGGACGAGATCAAACGCCGTCTTGAGGAAGAATACTATACCCAGCCGTTTACCGCAGCAGAAGGGGACCAGCCAGTTAACGGTAAAAATGCGACCATTATCTATCGTGTCCGTACCCAAAAGAACGTGGTCTTCCGCGAAGACGAATCCGGTCGTGTGGATTATAAGGATTTGGATCTGATCGAAAACGTGGTCGTCGGTCAGTTACTGGCGGAGAAGGTTCCCGCCGAGAAAGGCAAATACGGTCGGTCCTTATTCAACGAACTCTTGCCCGCCAAGGACGGACTTGATACGGAACTGAAACAGGGAAAGGGAACCATCCTCTCGGAAGACAGAACCAAGCTGACTGCGGAAGTGAACGGCCAAGTCGTATACGCAGCCGGTCGGCTTTCCGTAGAGACCGTGTACCGAGTCAACGGAGACGTAGGCATCAAGACAGGGAACGTAACGTTCCTCGGCTCCATCATTATCACCGGGAATGTGGAGGACAACTACTCGGTCAAGGCGGCCGGAAACATAGAGATCTATGGAACAGTACAAAAGGCGAATATAGAAGCCGACGGAGATATCATTATCCGCCAAGGGGTTTCCGGACGGGACGAGGCGCGTATAGAATCCACGGGCGGAAACGTAATCGCTAAATTCATACAGAACGCTACCGTGATTACCGAAAAGGACGTGATCGTCCAGGAAGGAATCCTGCATTGTTTTATCAGCGCCGGAGGAAAGGTCGTATCCAACGGAAAGCGGGGCCAAATCGTAGGCGGGACCATTCGTGCAGCGGAGATGATCGCCGCCAAGGTGATCGGTTCTTCCGCCAACCCGCCCACGGAATTGGTCGTCGGAACCGATCCGAAAGTATTGAAACAGATCGCGGAATATGAGGAAAAACTGGCTGAGAACCAGGAGAAGTTCGAGCAACTTACGAAAAGTTTAAAGACCTTAAAGGCGCGCAAGGAAAGCGACCCTGCTTCCTTTACCCAGGACCAGGAACAGCAATTGTCCAAAACCGCCAAGGCAGTGGAAAAGCTGGAAATTCGGATCCGGGAATACGAGAACGAAATCCAAAACCTCCGCAACTACATAGAGGAAAAAGCCGCCAACGGAATGATTTCCGTGGAAAAAACCCTTTTCGGCGGTGTTACTCTCAAGATCAGAAATTCCGACTTTAAGACCCGGAACGAGATCAAACATAAGACCTTTGTGGAAGAGAACGGAGTTATCCGACAACTTCCGTACCAAGATCCCGAGCCGGATAAAAAAGACTGGAGAAAAAATCGGTCTCGAGTAAAATAAGAGGCTATGAGGCTGAACGAACCCCTTTCGGGATATGGAGCCGCAACGGATATCCTTCGCCGGACCATGGTGGAGAATCCGCACACTCTCACCAACGTAATCGCTCAAAACGAAAAGTCGGTCCGGGAGTACAATGTAGATAAAAAATATGCAGTACAGATGTACGCGGAGATTTTTTCCCTGTCTCCGGAATATAGGGAAAGGCTGAGGACGTCTTACGTTCAAAAGATCGGGGAAATCGAAAAAGAGATCCGCTCCTTTAAAGGACCTCGTCCGGAAGGCGGCAAGGATAAGATCGTTTCCTACGACCAATCGGGAAGAAAGATAGAATACAAAACCGCTTCCCGAACCAATCTGGACGTTCTAGCCTAAACGAAACCGATGCAATTCTAAATTCCTCCGAAGGGATGTTGTTGGAAACTTCCACCCGGAGGTCGGATGCATGGAACTGTTCGCAGTGATTTTTTTAAACCTCGTCCTCGGCGTAGGTCTGTACATAGGCATCACCGCCCAAGTTACGAAGAGGATCCGGTCTCACATGATCCGACGGATCAACGAGGAAGTGCGGACATTGGTCGACGAGATTCAATCCGAAACGGAAAACCATATAGAATTATTGAATTCTAAAGTACAAGCCTATAAGATCCTGGTGCAGAAGACGGATTCTTTGGAAGAGAAATTGAAGTCCATCCTGAAAAAGGTGGAGGAACTTCCGGAACGGATCGGAGAAATCTCCGACCTTCCGCTTGAATTCGGAAGCCTCCCGGCGGAGAAAACAACGCCTCGAAAGGAGGAATTTTCCTCCTTAGAGCAGGTCGGTTTGGAGGAAGTCGCGTCCGAAGAACGTTCCTTCAAGGAAGAGTACCTTACCTTGATCCGCGAAAAGCAGAAGGAAATGAAAAAATCTCCGGAAGCGGCAGAAGAGAAGCGAACGGACCTCGCTTCCAAGGCAGGCCGCGGCGTGGGTCATTTGTACAAACAAAATATGCCGGAAGATATTCCCGGGATGGAAAATCTCAGAAAAGCCTCTTCGGAAAAAATCGAAGAGCCTGCCGATTCGGGGACGATCGGGATCCTGAAAAATTTCGGAAAACGAATCAAGGATTCTCTAGGTTGGAAGGATCCTCAAGAGTTGTTGGCGTCTCCTTCTCCCACCAGACCTCCTCAACCTATGTACAATCCTAGTTCCACTTTCGATATTTCTCTAGACGGAGATCCGTTTTCGCAGGGGCTTCCTTGGAACGCGGAAGCGACCGGTGGAGGAAGCCTTCGGTCACAATCGGAGTATGTTCCTGAGACAGGGCAGATCGAAAAAGCGTTTCCTGTCAGACCGAAAATACGAGACAATAAGATTCCTGTAGAACAGGATTTTGGTCGGTTGCTCGAACGGAAAATCGCAGGGTTCGAGCCGCAAAAATCCGACCGGGTAAAAATTTCTCCCGAGGCCATTCTGAAAGATTTACCTGTCGGTACGACAAAGATAGAGAAGGTGGTTTTCCTCTTGAAAAAAGGATATTCTCATGAGGATATTTCAGAAGCACTGGATCTGGCGACCGGTGAGGTGGATATCATCGAAAGGTTCAGGTTGGAAAGAAACCGGAGGGTCTAATGTCTCAATTTAGCGTCCTGAACGTTGGTTTCGGAAATATCGTAATGGTTTCGAAGATCGTCGGCATCATTCATTCCGATTCCGCTTCAGCAAAAAGGATTCGGAACGAAGCAAAAAGCAATAATAGTCTGATCGATGCCACTCAGGGGAAAAAAACCAGATCCATCATTATCACGGACTCCAATCATTTGGTCCTTTCCAATCTACGAGTCGAGGCGCTGACTCGACGGATCGAGAGCCGAGACAATTCCGTAGCCGAAGAAGAGGAAGAAAAAGACTAAGTGTCTTCTAAACTTTTCGTCCTTTCTTCCGTAGCTGGGGGAGGAAAATCCACTCTGATCCGCTTGGTTCGGGAAAAACACCCCCAAATCGCTTTTTCCGTTTCTTGCACGACGAGACCGCCGCGTCCGGGAGACGAAGAAGGGGTCACATATTTTTTTTTAACTCCCGAGGCCTTTGAGCGCGGGATCCGAGAAAACGAATTTCTGGAATGGGCCAGGGTTCACGACCATTACTACGGCACTCCCCGAAAATACGTCGAGGAATGTCTTGCGAGCGGAAGGTCGGTCATTATGGACTTGGACGTTCAGGGCGCGGCGCTTTTGAAGCGGAAATTAGGGGAGACTGTTGTTACGATCTTTATCCTTCCTCCGAGTGAAGAAGAATGGGAAAGAAGGTTGCGAGCCCGGGGAACGGATTCCGAAGAAAGCATAACGAAAAGGATCCGGAACGGAAAACAGGAACTGTCCCACCGGAACGAATTCGATCATGTCATTCTGAACGACGACTTGGATCGCACATTGTCGCAACTCGAATCCATATTGCTTTCCTCCGAAAAACATTGAGTTTGGATCGTTTCTCGCATGAAAGAAATTCTTAGTTCGTCTTTCTTATCCGTTCTTCCCGCGTTTTTTCGTTCCTTCTTTTTATTTTTCCTCTGCGTTTCGAACGCCTCCTGCCTTTATCTGTTGAAGCCTAGGGAGAATTTCGAGAGTAGTAAAACCCTTTCCCGGCCGGATTATTCCGATTTGAAATCTTGGGCGTCCCATCCCGCGAAAAAGGATCCGGGCGACGAAGTCCCGAAAGACTCGGGGTTTATGGATAAGCAAGCGACTGCAGAGGCGGACGTTTTCTTTGTACATCCGACTACTCTGATCGTGGCGGGAAAATATTGGAACGGGGACCTGGAGGACGAAAGTTTGAATCGGAAAACTGAGGAAGGACCGATTCGCTCGCAAGCAGGCGCTTTCAACGAATGTTGCAGGGTGTACGCTCCCAGATATAGACAGGCCGCTTTTTACGTTTTTATGGAGGATACTCCGGAAGGGCAGAAGGCCTTGGACTTCGCGTACGAAGACGTAAAGAGTGCATTTTTATATTATATGAAATATCTAAATCAGGGACGGCCTTGGATTTTGGCGTCCCACAGTCAGGGTACCCGTCATACGGTACAGCTTTTGAAGGAAATCGTGTCTGCATCTCCGTACAGGAAGAATCTAATCGCGGCTTATTCCGTAGGATATCCTTATTCCCCGGAGGAAACCGGACTTTCACCTTGCCTTTCCCCGGATTCACTAGGTTGTGTGATCAATTGGAATTCCTTCCTGTGGGGAAGTAAGCCAGTCCGACTTTCGGAAAGATTCGGCAAATCTCTTTGTGTAAATCCTTTGTCTTGGACGGTCGACGAATCGTACCAACCGAAAGAATCGAATCCCGGAAGCGTTCCGATACGGTTCTACCGTGCCTTACCCGGAATCGCGGACGCCAAATGTGAATCGGGGATTTTATGGGTGCACAAACCGGAGAGTAGAGGGTTCCCGACTCTAGGAAAAGACGATACCTATCATTTGGTGGACTATCACTTGTTTTATACGAGCATCCGGCGAAACGCCAAAGCTAGAGTGGATCGGTTCCTTTTGGGAAAAGGAAAAAGATCAGTCGATTAGCAGATTGTGAACCGAAATCCGTTCAGTTCGAACAATAGGGTTGTTCGACGACGATGGAAGGCATGTCCGTTCTCTTACCGTCAAGTTCCAGCTTTTTGTTCTTCAGATAAAAACCGCAGACTTCCACATAAGTTCCTACGGCAACTCTGCTGATCAGCCCGGAATCGTCGGAATCCAGGACCACGGGCTTTCCTCCGAATTGGAGAACGAAACGGATCGAGTTCCCCTTGTACAAAACGTGGGAAACGTTTCCCGTTAAACGAACCGTCTCCCCGACCGCTTTCGAGGGATTCCTTACCAGATCTTCGCCGCTTACAACCTTCCTTTTCTTTTCTTTGGCAAGGATTTCCGATCCGGCGGAAAAAAGAGTCGCGAGCATGATTAAAGGAACGATCGATTTTTGCGTAAAGGTCATTATAACTCCTCGGACTCGGGCGATGATTCTGGCGCACGGATCGTGTCCGAACGGGAAAGCCATTTATTCGTTATGGCCGCTCTTCTTTCCGCGGGAAAGAGGGTCAGCAGATATGTGGTAATGGTCTGACGCCCATCCTGTTCCGCATCCTGATCCATCTGGATAAATACGTCAATGATATCCTTATCCGGCCAGTTAGTCAGCATCTGGACCGCATTATCGGGCGGCATATTCGCTACTTTTTCGGCCAGAACTTTCACAAGTTTATTCCGACTGTTTTTTTCCGATTCTGCGGATTTCAGTTCGTTCTCTTTGGCGGTAAGGCCCCGTTTGAGTTCGGAGATTTTTTCCAGCTCCGCATCGAGCTTTTCTCTTTCCTTCCGAATATCATCTTCCTTCTGTAGAATCTCGTCCCTATCCTTGGCAAGCCGCTCCATCTCCTTTCGGAATTCCAGCTTTTCAAGTTCCGAGGGAGATTCGGAATCCGCGTTTACCAGTCCGGGTTCCTTGCGTAAAAACGGGAAGTATTCTGCCGCGTCTATGAGCTGAAAGTAATCAAACGCGAAAAATCCGATCAAAAGCAGAAAGAAAATCAGTAAAACGAGATAAACGGCTCTCGCTTTGTCGGTAAGGCTTGCCATATTTTTTTTATACCCGAACGTCCAGGCGTGATCCGGAGATCTTTTTCTCCAGTCTTTCCGCCTTTGTTTCTAGGTCGGTAATTTTTTCGCGTAGGTTAACCATAGAACTGATCGTCGAATCCGCATTTCCCGACTTTTTAATCTCTAAAAAGGGGAGTTCACTTTTTATAACGCTCGTAAAGCTTTCGGAGTTCAGAAAGTCCCGCATCTTCCGAACCGGAACGCTCGACGCCTCCCGTATCATAGGTAAAAGTCTTCGGATCCCGTCCAATTTGCTCGATTCCATCTTGAGCTCCCCTCGTTTTCGAAAAGTATCTGCTTAGGAACAGTTCTTCCGACGTTTGCTGTTCCCTTTTCTTATAATGATGAATGTATTCCGAATAGCGCTTCTCTTTGAGAAGCTCCATAACTTTTTTGTCCTTTCGCGCCTCGTTTACTTCGAGTCTCTTCTTTGCGATAGGTTCGTCGAATGTGCGGATTTCTTCCGTTAGTTCCGAGTTCTTCGTCAAAAGTTGACGAATATAAGTTTGAAGATAGGAATATTCCCGTAAATCGTATGTCTCCGAGGGCTTGGAGGTAAGGTTCGCGATTTTGGTTTCGTTATTTTCGATTTCGGAACTACGTCGGTTGATCTCCGCAACGAGCTCGGAAAGTTCCTGCAGCTTTTTTTCTTCGGCGATTTTTTTGAGACGAAGTACCGGCTCGAGCCTGAATCTGAATCTTTTCATCGATTAAAATTCCTCCTCTTCCCGCTCTTCCCTGAGGATGTCCCGTAACGAACTCATCGTATTCGGAAACGGGCTTTTTTCCATGAGTTTTTGGCGTAAAAACGAGTCTATCTTCTCCTTTTTTCGAATGGCCAAATCCACTTTCGCGTCGGAACCTTTAACGTAGGCATTTAATAGAATCAATTCCTCTACGGAATTATATGTGGAGATCAATTCCCGTATCATTCCCGCCCGCATGAAATGGTCCTCGTTTGTGATGGTCTGCATTACCCTAGAGAGGGAAGCGGGCACATCTATTGCGGGGAAATGGTTCTTTTCCGCGAGTTTTCTGGAAAGGACGATATGTCCGTCTATATAACCTCGGACGGCGTCGGCCACCGGATCCTCCATCTCGTCCGTATCGGTCAATATGGTATAGAATCCCGTTATGCTTCCTCCGGATTTGGAAGTTCCGGATCTTTCCACCAATTTTGCGAGTTTACTGAAGACGGAAGAACTGAATCCCCTCGTGATCGGAGGTTCGTTATTGGAAACGGAAATTTCCCGGTTCGCATGAGCAAAGCGAGTCAAAGAGTCCATCATTAAGTTTACGTGAAGTCCTTTTTCGCGAAAATACTCCGCGACTGAAGTCGCAAGAAACGCGCAGTTGACTTGCTCCATTTTCGGAGAATCGGAGGTCGCGGCAAATACGACGGACTTTGCGAGACCTTCTTTTCCCAAGTCACGTTCGATAAATTCGTTCACCTCCCGTCCGCGCTCGCCGACCAGAGCGATGACGTTGATGTCCGCATCCGTAAATCTGGCGATCATTCCCAAGAGACTCGACTTACCGACTCCCGATCCCGAAAAGATCCCCAATCTCTGCCCGCGTCCGACGGTTAGGATCCCGTCGATGGCTCGCACTCCCGTAAGAAGAACGTCCCGGATGATGGGGCGATCCAGCGGATTGATGCTTTCTCCTTCGGGTGATTTTTCCTCCGAAGTGATGATGATTCCTTTTTTATCGATGGGTTTTCCGACCCCGTTCAGAACCCTTCCTAAAAGTTCGTTTCCCACGGGAACGTTCAGGCGACGACCGGAAGAAAATACGAAGGCATCCGGATACACTCCTTCCACCGGTCCGAGAGGCATTAGGGTATAAACGTGATTCTCGAAACCGACGATCTCACACTGGAGATACCCTTCGATCCCGGCCTTTTCCACATCCATAATTTCGCCTATCTTGGAATCCGGAGGACCCTCCGAATAGATCACATTTCCAGAGACTCGAACCACTCTTCCGGATTTACGGATCGTTTCCGTCCTGTCCAGGATGAGAAAATATTTAGAAATAACGTCTACTTTCTCGTAGAATTTCTTTTCGATCATTGCCTGGATCCTTGGAACCCGAAGGATAGGTTCCGAAAAAAAATCTTCCGAGTCAAGTTATAATGCGAATATAATGGAATTATGTCGCTTGACGACCTAATTGGAGAAGAATTCGGAAGAAAGGAGAGAAGATGTTCCCTGTGGCTTGTAGGAGTTCCTGCAAGAGAAAGGCCCGGAAAAAGGTTGGCAAAAAGGAGGAAAATCGAATAGGACGGACTCTGCACGGCAGCGAACGGGTACCACCGCACCGGCCCCCGCCCAGAGAGGGTGGGGCCCCGGCCCCCCGGGAACCGCCCCCCCAAACCAGCGACAC
>NZ_RQET01000007.1 GCF_004769195.1 Leptospira fletcheri | reverse complement strand
CGGTGTGAAATCCACATTAATTACGTCTCCACTCACGTCAAACTATTTTTATACATTTTATCCCAATTTTCTTCCTTCAATTCTCGAACATATTTCTAGGTCAGGCATTCCGCCTTCCAATAAAATCCTACCCTTCCCCTTTGGATCCGCTTGAAAAATGCGCCCTACGGGACGAGCCGGAAGAAAAAGCAAACACAAGCCAGGCCGTAAACCGTCCGGAAAATACATGCAGGTTTTATAAATTAAAAATATTTTGTATATCCTACGGAAAAATAATAAATGGCCCTGACGATATTCTGGCTTTGGTAAGAATCTATAATCACCTTTTGGAGGATCGGATCGCTCACATTATTGACGACGGCCTGTTTAAAGGCATTGTTATACATCCCATATTGTTTCGACGGATCCACGGTAAGTCCGTCCTCGTTCTGGTATCTGCCTTTGATATTGTCGAAATAATAATTGCTGTCGTAAATTTCTAAGTCGGGGCGATAGGCGGCATTTGCAGTGAGAAAAAAACCGTCGATGGAATACTTTAAAGTGGTGGTGATATCGGAAAAACCGGAGCGATTGTCCGCGGGGTTGTTTCGGATGATGTACCCGGCCGAAGTGGTCCAAGAGAATTTCATGGAATCGTTCAATTTGAATTCATGACCGATCTCCAAAGGAATATATCCCCAGCCTTTGTTGATTCCGGTCGTGGATGCGTCGTTTGCCGGGTCCATGGTCTTATAAAAGGAAAGTTTCGGTTCCAGAAATTGAAGGATCGGAATTTCCCACCGAACAAACACCTGAGTCCAAGAAAACCTGTCTTTGGCGAGGAATGTGTTGTAGGAAAAAAATCCGACGTCCAAATTTCCGAACTTCGACTTGCTCAGTTCGTAAGTCAGTTCGATCTCGCCTCCGTTATCCCATTTTAATCCGTTGTCTTCCTTATAAGGGTGCACGAATCTCGGATCGAAAGGGATCTGCCCTTGGGCCAAGGCAGGTTGGTAATATCCCAGGAGCTCCGGTCCCCCGGGCCGATTTTGCAAAAACCTTTGGTCAGAATCTCGGTTTCCCAAATGGCTCGTAAAAAGGTTGAACCAGAATTCCACCGTTAGGCGGTCCGTTACCGGGATCTCTATGGAAGGCTGGAACGTGTAGGCAGGTAGGAAGGATTTGTAAGCGATATTGTCCCTTTGGCTCAGAGACTCGCTACCGAACGTATTTCCTCGAAATACGAAGTCCGTAGCAAACTCGACGTTTACGGCGATTTTATCCTCTTCGTCGTCTTCCTTCTGCTTCGAATCCGATTTAAGACTTTCATGCTTTTTGTCTTCTTCGTCATCATCTTCGTTTTCGGCGGAAGACTCCGGAGGTCTCGCAGAGACCCGAGTCTTTTGATTTGCGGAATTGAATCCGGGCTTTCGGTTTTCATTTTCTTTCTCGGACTCCCGCCTCGCCTTCCGGTCCTTCCCTTGGAAAAAACCCGGCCCCGGCGTTTGCGAACCCAAAGAGGACGGCCAAAAGAAAGAGCCGCCGAAAAAATACAAAACGAAAAGAGTGTAAAAAAGGAAGGATCTTAGTGAAGCGTACATGAACGGCAGAGTTAACCGCGCATAAATTCCATGACTCCTACGACCAATTCCAAAAGAATCAGAACTACGATCGTATATTCCGCTAACATTTCCCAAAATAAAAACTTCTTTTCCGAGACTCTTTCCAAAAGGACTTCCAAGGCCTCGTGAATCGATTCCCAAGACTCGACCAAGGACTCTAGCTCTTCCGAATTCGGTCCTTTCGGTCCGATTCCGAATTTTCTCAGTTCCTCCCACTCTGGGTCGAATCCTTTCGAAAGTAAAGAATAAGTCGCTTCCAGTTTGAGAAGTAAAGTTAGACTACGGTCATGTTCTTCACGAACTTCATCCGCTTCCAACAACTGCATTGTCGTTACTTTAGAATATTTCGATACGCTTCTGACCGCCCACTCTCGAGCTCTCTGAGCATAACTGTGAGTAAATTCAAAAAAAGCGGCAAAAGCCGCTCTCGTAGCGAAAAGGGAATTCTTGCCCTTCTCGCGGGAATTCGACTGTAACTCGGCCGCTCGGACAGGTCTAGAGACGGAAATGACTTCGCAAGGGAGAGCTTGCTCCCTAAGCCATCCTTCGACCTGAACACGTTCTTGCGCCTGGTCGCCGTCCATATCCAGAACGACGACACAATCAAAAGGAAATCCTAGACTCCAGGCAGATTTGCGAAAGGAGGAGGAGATCTCTTCGATTCCGGCTCTAAGGCCGGAACCGGTTTTTACTTGCGAAAGAAAGTATACCCGAAAGCACGCTCGGCCATCGGTCATCGTTTGACCCCTTTCCGATACTCCGTATCTTTAGGGGAAAATCGTAGAGGTTGCTCGTCTTCCAAAAAGGACCCGTCTAGGGAGAGACATTTTCTCAGATCCTTAGGCAGAGAAAAAATACCCCGGTAGGTGATTTCATCAAACGCATACAGGCGGGAAGCCATGTTCCGTTTTTCGATGCGGTTCACCAACTCCTCTGCACTCAGAATAGGATTTCCCGCATTCGTAGCGATGATAAATCCCCAAGTAGAGGTAAAGGAAGGCACAAAGATGCTATAGCTTTCCACAAACTCGAAAGACTTCCGGATCGTTCTCCGGAGGGTGGCGTGTTGCGCCCATATTTGCGAGGAAAGTTCCAGAGCTTGGAGAGCCAAATATCCGTTTCGATTCAGTCTCTTGGCGCAGAGAGCATAGAATTCCTTGGTGTACAGTCGGATGGCCGGCCCGTCGACTAGGATGTCCGTGATATCGGTGATGATCACGTCGAAAGTCTCCGTCGTCTCTTCCAGATATTTCCGACCGTCCATGTACAAAAGTTTTGCACGAGGATCGGAAAAGGCGCTGGAATTCCAATCCGAAAGATGGTTCTTGCAAAAGTCCACGAATTCGCCGTCGATATCTACCATCACGGCCAATTCTACGGAATCATGCTTGAGCACTTCCCGTAAGGTCGCTCCTTCGCCTCCTCCTAAAATCAGGACTTTTCTGGGTTCCGGATGGGCCAGCATCGCCGGCTGTACCAAACATTCATGAAATAAATGTTCGTCAGCTTCGGCCGATTGAACCGCTCCATCAAGCACCATGGTCTTTCCAAAGGCGTGCAAGTGGTGAAACTCCACTTGCTGAAACTCCGTACGGAAACTCCTGGAATTCTTATCCTTCAGGAATTGGTGCATTTCACGGTAATCGACCTGTTCCGTGAACCAAGATTGTGTAGTAGGATCCATTTTACCTCTCTTTTAAGCGGACCGCTCTTCGTACCGATTGATCACTCTCTCCGGCTTCCACAGTTTCTGTAGGTAGGTACCAAAAGGAATCACATCGATCGTCTTACCGCAGGTAAAAATATCCAGGAAGCAGGAACCGTATTCCGGGTACGTGTGGATACTAGCGTGGGATTCCGAAAGCAAAAATAGAATCGTCACTCCGTGCGGATCGAAACGATGTTCGACCTTGTTCAAAATGGTGGCGCCGATGGATTGAATCGCTTCTTCCATGTCTCGAGAAATCCTCTCCGCATCGTCCAAATCGATTTGGCATCCTACGAAATCCGTCATTAAATGACGTCCGTAGAATTCGAAACCTGGTTGGCCATTTTCTGCGGGAACTTGTCCCGGCTTGGATAGGATGGGTCGGACCGGACCTTGCGTATTGATAATCGACATATATATTAAAATCTCCGTTTTTCTAACTCGAAACCGGAATCAATCTCGGTTTCGCCGGGGAACCTTTTCCCCTAAAATTCAGTATCACCGAATCAACAAACGACAGCGGAGGAAGGAGGGGGAAGAGAAAGAAAAGTGTGTTGGAGTAATGTATTGCGGGAAAATGCGCCGGAAATATCCGCCATTTCCAAGGTGGACTTGGACTGGACCAATTGAAATCCGAGTAATGGGAGAGAATCCTCTCTAGCTTCCGTCTTGGTCTGGGCTTCGAAGTAGGAACCGGTAAATAGTCCGGACTGCTCCCTCACATTCTGTCTCGGGATTCTCGGCCGGAAAACCTCTCCTTCTACCCCTCCCCAATCGCCATTCCAGATATCGATGGTATCGATCACTGCATCCATTGCGAGGGAATACAGAAGTACGGATAAAATGAGGGAGTGAAGGAATTGAAACTTCCCCCCGATTCGTTTTACCGTCGCTCCGAATGCAGGTTGTAAATGCATAAAAACGTATTAAAAGCTTAGACGGAAAAAAAATTCCGGTCAATTCATAAAGGATTCTAATCCCCCCCTTTTTGTATATAAAATTTAGCCTATTTTCATTACAAATCGAAGGGAATTAGAGCATTTTGGGTTGCAAAAAAGGATCGAATTTCCTAAAAAAGCGACTCGGAATTTGCCACCGCACAATTGCATCCTGCTTGCGGGATAGGGTCAGGGATCCATTTTAAGAATCAGATGAGTTCTTATTTTTCCCCCGGAAACTCCGACGCTTTTCCGGGCAACCACGACCTTCCGTCCGCCTCCAAAAATTCTAAGGCTTTGGTAGTCGCCGGCGGAGGAATGAAAGGTTCGTTTGCGGGAGGCGCCCTCTACGCTTTGAACCAATACCTTCCCTCCACATTTTTCGATCTCATTTTAGGGGTTTCCTCCGGGTCCTGCGCGGCGGCGTATTATACGACAGGTTACGAAACCACTCCCGAGGAAGAGGTCCGAACCCTGGATATCTGGAGAAAAGAGCTGGTCGGGAACAAGCTCATCTCCTTGTTGAATCCGTTTCGGGGAAAAACCCTCCTCGACCAAGAATACTTGATCGATTACCTGTTCGGGACGAAATACCGTCTGCCCGCAGAATATTTGGAAAAAAAAGAAACCTCTCCTTTCTATGTGGTGGTGACGAATCTGGCAAAGGCCAGGGCGGAATATGTTCGCGCCACCGCCTCCAACGTGCTCCATCTCCTCAAAGCAGCGACTTCCCTTCCCATCGCCACCCGGGGAAAATGGAAATTGGAAGACCAGTATTTCGGAGACGGCGGGATCTCGGATCCGATCCCTGTGGAAAAAGTGATAGAGGCCGGATTTAAGGACATCACCGTGGTTTTAAATTCCCCCAAAGAGGACTTTTCGGACCCGATCCCGAACTTGCAAGGATGGCTTTCCTATCCTTCCGATCGAAAACTCTATCACATGATCACGAAGGTCCACCACACGATGTACAATCGGGCCCTCAGGATCATCGAATCCCCTCCTGCGAACGTCAAGATCAGGGTGATCGCTCCTAAAGTTTCCGAACTTAGCATGGTGAGCACGAGTTCCCGGTTGTTGAATCGCTCCGTTACGCGAGGAATGGAGGCAGGCCATAAGGTGGTCGCGAATCTTTTGGGCGAACTATCCTCTCTAAGGAACAAATCCATCTTCCGAAAGCTCTGGATTCCTACGGTAAAACCGAAAGATTGATCACGCAGCGAGGGAAAGGTGGAACTCCTTTCCGACCCGACGATCCCGCATTGTTCGGATCGCGTCGTAATACACTTTCCTTACCGTATGTTCGCTGAGAGCGAGACTAACGGCGATCCGGCGGAAACTTTGCTCCTCCCCGATATGGGCCATTTTGTCGGCCCAGATTTTTTTTCTCTTCCTCCACTTTTCGGAGCGGTTGGATTCCGAAAAATACGTCCGTCCGAAAAAGACCTGTAATTGGTCCGTCACTGCCTTCCTGCGTAACCTCTGGCTTCTTTCGTATTCCTCTTCTTCCATAAAATAGGCCCGAAGACCGGAGGATTTTCTTTTTAGCTTTCCTTTCAAAAGTTTGAGTTCCCTCAGATTCATGGGTATCCTATGCCTCATTTTGACCACAAGACAGGGAAGAGTCTCGAGTTCCGCCAATGCCTTTCGCATTAGGATTCGTAAGATCTCTTCTTCGCTAGTCCTCATTTCCGAAACCGTTTCCCTAGTTCCGATATCGGATCCTTTTACCTCCATCAGGATTCTTTCCTTTTTCCGGGATACGCTTTCCCGCTTTCTCTGATTCAGAATCTGATTCTTTACATAAACGGTAAAATACGCCGGAAAATTCCCGTATTCCCTCGATCGATAAATCTCAAGGCAGCGCTCCGCACTTTGAACGATCCTCAGCATCACTTCGGAACTTCCGTCCTCATCCATTCCGAACCTACGCATACAGATATGTTTGGTCCAAATCCATGCTTCGTTCAGAAAGTCCTTTTTCTCTCCGGTTTGAAAATAGGTTGCGACCGCTTCGGTCAATCGTTGGTCTCGATCCATCATAAGCCTCATGTACGGCAAATGAAAAATCGGGCGAGCGAATCTCTCCCTTCGCCTGTGTGCGTTAGACGCAATCCGATGACAAAGACCTAATTTACGATTTTTTTTTGAAGGATTAGGCGGGCAGAATTCCGGGATCCAGGTTTTCCGAAGAGATCGGCGAACAACCCGGCAGCTTAGTCCAGTCGGGATGGTCACCGATATGCCGATACTTGTGCTCCCATAAAATCCGATCTTTCAGAACCAAAAAAGCTCCGGGCATCTGCAACAGGTGCTGCCCTTGGACCCCGTAGAAATTTCCCTTGGCTACCGCACGAAGCGCGGCCCCCCAAACTTCCGGACCTGCGAGTTCCAGAAAATTTCCATCTTCTAAGCCAGCTAGTCCGTAGAATGCAGCTTGGCGGTCGGCGATGGCGCTCGCTTCCGGCCAGTGCCTTTGGAAAAATTCTTCTCCCATTCTTTCTTCTTCCGGATATACGAACAAAATCGGCGGAAATGCCGGGATAGAATCGGAAAGGTCGCGTAGATCGGATACGCATTCCCGGCAAAAAATACAACCGAAATGGCGCAGAAAAACCAAAAGGGTCTGTTTTACGGGAAGGTTCTGCTCGAATGTCGGACCGATCAGATTTCTCCCTCGGACGGGACTTTGCATCAACTCTTTGGGTAAAAAATCCATCTCTACAAGTCCGAAATCTTCCACGGAATTCCGCCGGAAATCGATTGCTTTTTTATTTTCCGATTCGATTTTCTTTTTCGAATGGAAGCACAACTATTAGACTCCGCCGTAGCCTTATTTTCTCTTACTGCGATGGAAGTGGTCTTGGGAATCGACAATATCGTTTTTTTATCCATCGTGGTCGGCAAACTACCCAAAGAGGACCAACGTTTAGGCAGAAGCGTGGGACTCTTGGCGGCTCTAGGGTTCAGGATCGCGCTGCTCTTCGCCGCGAGTTGGCTGGCGAGTCTTACGGAGGAACTTTTTTCGGTGTTTCTCTTTAAGGTGACCGGCAGGGACCTGATCATGCTGTCCGGAGGTCTTTTTCTGATCGCAAAGAGTACAAGCGAGATCCACCATAAGATCGAATCGGAAGAAAAAGGTTCCCTTTCCGAAGATAAAAAAAGTTCTTTCGGCCGAGTCGTTTCGCAGGTCATCGTCTTGGATATTATTTTTTCCATAGATTCCATCGTCACCGCAGTAGGCTTATCCGGGGATTTTTACGTAATGGCCTCCGCGGTCGTTCTCTCCATGTTGATCATGCTGGCTTTTTCCGGTCCGGTCGGCGATTTTATCAACGCGCATCCGAGTATGAAAGTCCTAGCCTTATCGTTTCTCATCCTTGTGGGTGTGATGCTTTTTGCGGACGGCTTGCATTTCCATATCCCGAAAGGATATATCTACTTCGCGATGGCTTTTTCCCTCCTGGTCGAATTCATAAATATGCGCGCTCGTAAGGCAGGTCCTTCCCCTTCAGAACGGAATCCGTGATTTTCGCCCTACGGTTCCATAATTTCCAGCTGATCCGGTAAAACGGGGAAAACCAAGGCTTCGGTAAAAACATTCCCTTGATCGATAGTTCGGCGACCTCGATCCTCCATTTTCGATAGGCATTTCCGACCTGTTCCAGAGCGGTCTCGGACAAAGAATCCTCTCTTCCCGTGCTTTTCTTTTCGGAGAGGATAGTTTCCGTTTTTTTAAATAAGTTTTCCTGTAACTCTTTTAGTTCTGCGGAAAAAATTCCGATCGCTTCGGAATAATTCCGGAGGCAAAGCCGGTAGAGAATTTCGTGACTCCACCAAAGGGAGGAATCGGGCACTGCTCCCGGTTGAATGATCCTTCCGTTCCTAGCGGACTTTCCTGGAATGAAGAAAGGGAGGAATACGGACAAAGCGGGAATCGAAGTACCTGTGAACCAGTATTGGGACCGGGAAGGATCCGGATCGATCTGGGCCACCAGGGACGAGTTCGTCTGGTTCGGGGCTAAAAATCCGGTCGCGTGCAGACATACGGACCCCATTCCCGAATTCGCGGGCAAAAAATCCGAATCTCTGGGAGGAAATCCTCCCGGCCCTCCGCCCATTCTGGACTTGGGTCCGCCTTGCCCTTCCATCCTCAGAATTTCCATCGCGCTTTTTATATCCAATTTCCCTTTTGCGGAAATCCCCTCCCTCATCGTAAGAGCGCGACGAACATTACATTTACCGAATGTAGTATAGAACGTATCGCTAAAGGCCTTACGAAAGGAGAACGTCTCCCCCTTTGCCAGCCAGCCGTGAGACCGGGCGTAATCGATGGCCGAAGGGTGCAGATCGTCGTAGTCCGATTCCAAGGTCAATCCGTTGGAAATCGAGTAAAACCCTCGGATCCGTTTCCAGGCCCAAAAACGGTCGGCAGTCTCCAGGACGTATGCGTCCTTCGAATCGGCGATGAGAAAGCTATTGTGATACCGGAAATTCCGATTTTGGTATCCGCCTTTGGCGTCCTGACCGTACTTTTCTATGAGTTCCACGATCCAATCCCTGGCTTCCGCTGCGGTTTTGGATCTTTCCAAAGCCAGGCGCACCAGGTCCATTCCCGTTAAACCGTCCTCCTTTTTTGAAAACGGAATTTTCGTAAACACCGCCTCGTTGCCGATCGTCACTCCTCTGGAATTCGCCCCCATTTCCGCTCCCCACATCTGAAAGGGTCGGGAAACCAGTATTTCAAAATTCTCTTTTACTTGCGGGAGATTCCTGTACGTGACTCTCAGATTTCCAGAAGGGTTTTTTCTTTCCTGATAACGAACGAGACATTGCGCCTCGTTGGGTTCCCGATCGGAATTTTTACCGAAAATCATCTTCCCCGAAGCGGTGCTCTCCGGGGTAGCGACGAAGGTATCACACATAGGCCGGAATCGTAACCCGCCGCGAGCGACGAGCAAGCGGTTTTTAACCCGGATTAAACGACTTCGATCAGGAGCATCGTCATATCGTCCAACATTGCGGATTTTCGCACCGAGGCCACGTTTTCTCCCACTGCCTGCAGCATCTTATCGCCTCTCAGCGAAGTGTGTTTTCGAACCAAGTCCAGAAACGAATCGTAACCGAAAAACTGTCTATTCTCCGCGAAAAATTCGAATAGGCCGTCGGAAAAAAGAAGAATCCTGTCCCCGGCCCTCAGGTTTTTTCGATAGTCCCGATTTGAGAGCTTGGGCAGGGCCAACAACACGGTTCCCTTCCCTTCCATAGGAGTCACGTTTCCGTCCGCCTCTATCAGTACGGCAGGGTGATGTCCTGCATAGGAATAGACCACTTCTTTCGTTTCGGGATCCAGCCTAAGATATACGGCGGTGATGAAGAACCCTCCGATCATGGTCTTCAAAGATTCGTGGATCATGGACAAAGCACCTGCCGGCGAATCGGTTTTGGGAGCGGTCATCTTAAACGCCATGACGGCCATAGCCGAAACCATGGCGGCGGAAATTCCGTGACCTGCAGCGTCGGCAAAGAAGAAGTTCAGCTTTCCGTCCTTTCCTATCTCCGATTTGATCAAGTCGCCTCCCACACTGACCAAAGGACGGAAGTAGGAATGGATGCGGAACGTTCCCGACTCGGGAAATTCCAGATCGACCAGACTCTTTTGCGTGGATTGGGCGAGCCTGAGTTCCTCTTCGATATTCGCCTGGAATTTTTCCAACTGGGCGTCCGCTTTGACTAGATTGTCGAATGCCTGCAGACGAAAGCCCAGAACAAGCACTGCAAGGATCGCGGAGGAAAAGATCCCGAAATAGTACATTCCCACTTCTATTTTGGGATCCTTGCAGTACGTCCCAACGAAAACGGCCACCGACAAAAACACCAATAGATAGGGAATCAGCAATCTTCGATTGCTGAAGGCAACCCCGGCGCTCAGGCTGACCAGGATCATTCCGAACAGATACCCTAGATACAGACCGTTCGTGTAGAGAAGATAGAACGAGTGGAGACTCATCAGACCGAAATGAAACAGCAATAAGTATTCGCTTATATTACGGAAACCTCCAATCCAAAAACTGCATACAAAGGAAATAAAAATTAAGATTACATGAAGTATTCTGATCCAGGACGGATCGTGGAGGCCGTTTTGGGAAGGGTCGCCTAACAATAATCCGAATCCGGCAAAGAACGCGAATAAAGAGAGCGCAAACCTGAATCTGGACAGGGCTTCCTTTTGCAAAAATCCTTTCAGACCGTTTAGGGCGATTCCATCCCCTTGCTTGTTGAAAAAAAAGGCACTTGCAGACATCGGGGACCGCCCCAACCTTTTCAGCGGAAAAATATATTACAGTAAATCTCCGTCATTCGTCAAGAAGCATCACGGAGATTCGCCTCGCGGCAGAAGGAAGAAAATAGGGGTTCGCCTATAAGCCGGATTCTGTACCGAAGAATTCCTTTCGAAATCCTCCGGCGATGACCATTTATCTTGGCCCGACGGTTGCCGATCGGACTCTTTGCTCCCTACCCACGATCTTGCGGAACCCGCAACTAACGATCGCCTATTCGGGATTGCACCTGGGAGGGTTTGCCTGCCCATCCCCTTACGAGGAATGGCGGTGGGCTCTTACCCCGCCGTTTCACCCTTACCTCGGAATTCCTCCAAGGCGGTATACTTTCTGCTGCACTTTCCATGCCCTACTCCGCTGAAACGGAGTAGAACTCCGGGAATTACCCGGTCCCGCGGTTCCATGGTGTCCGGACTTTCCTCACACTTCTCGGCATCCGGAAACCCGGCCCGGGAAGCAGCGCGGCCATCCGGCGAACCCCCAAATCCACTGTATAGAAAACCCTTCCTGCAGCGGGAAGGGTTTTTGTCCGGATTCGGCCTGAATTCTAGGAATTTTTACGAGTTCTTAATCCTTAAGCCACCGATTTCTACGCCCTTGCCCATTGCCAGAGGTGAAGAATCCGGATAGGATTTTTGTAGGAAGGAAAGAGATGCTTCACTCGCGGCAGAACGGAAATCGGGTTCAAAAATTCCCCTTTTTTCTTTTTTATTTTCAACTTCTACTCAGGGGCCTGGCACGGGAATTGCACTATTATAGACAGATCCACAGATCGGAGATAAAAAGATGAACAAAATTATTAAAATTGCCTTAGTTTTAAGCATCTCCACTGCTCTTTACGCAGAACCAGAGACTTCTGTGGTCGAAGCTTCGCTCACAAACTATACTCCCGAATCAGAAATGCAACTTGCAAATAAGCTGACTGCTTTGGGAAGCCTAAAACAAAAAACCCGCGATTATGAATCCGCGATCGCATTTTACAACCAATCTCTGGCTGTACGGACAAAACTCGGAGACACCGAAAGCCAAGGATTCGCATTGGTGCTGTATTTAAAATCCATTTCCGAATTCCGCCTGGGCCGTTCCTGCCAGGCACTGGAAAACATCAAAGAAGTGATCCAAATTTACCAAAAAATGGGCGACCTGGATTCTGCCCTCCAAGCGGAAGAAGAAGGTCTCAAAAAATACCAGGAAGCTTGTAGTCTGGCTTATCAAAAGCAACCGAGCCTAACCCTGAACAAGGAACTAGCCACTTCCAAAGATTAAAATCATCCCATCTCTAGTTCTAACTTCCCTGGTCCGCCCCGTCCGGGGCGGGCGCTTTTTTTGATTTGACTCGAACCTTTTGTCTCCTACTTTTACTTCGAGTTTTCCGGGCGGGGAAAAACCCTCCCCGTTTTTCCATCCCAAAAAACCGGTTTCCGATTTCGTTTCAGAGCCCTTACCAGTGTCTTTCTGCAACTCGGAAATCTTATAGACCGCGAAGGAGAAAGTAGGTTATGAAAATCGTTTTTACTTGGAAGAATATAGATCGTTCCGCGGCTGCAGAAGACTATGCCAGCAAAAAGCTGGAAAGGATCAGTAAGTATGTGCAGAAGGTCGTTTCCTTGGAAATATCCTTCGAGCAAATCCATGGAGCGGTCAACGCCAACTTAAATCTTGCTGCAGACGGAAACAAATTCAACGCGCACAACGAGGACAAGGACATCTATGTCTGCCTCGACGGCTTGGAAGATAAAATCGTAAAACAAGTCAGCAAGCACCACGATAAAAAAGCCGCCCATTGATGGATTCCGATAGGAAATTCGAGGAAGCGATCCGTTATCTACTAGAGGGAGAATTCGAGCACGCAAAAAAAACGTTCGACCACTTGTTGGAATCCGATCCGGAAAATCCCGAATTCACCTCGGGATTTTACACCTCTTCTTTCTGGGATAATCGAGTGGACCGGATCCATCATTCGAATGAAGGGAGAGAAAGGACTTCTCTCTTGCTCGATTTCCTAAAGGAATTCGAGACCATTTACGAAAAGAAAGACTTCCCCAAATCCGTTTCCTATAGAGCCGCCAAGGATTCCGTCTTGAAGGAATCCGCGGACCAATTCCGGATCATACTCCGTAAGGAAGGACTCCAATCCCTTCCCGCCTCCACCGTTTCGGAATTGGCATACAGATTGTTGATGGAGAACGATGTGGAATCCGCGGCGGAGGTCCTAAGAGATTCCGCCGGTCTGGAACGATTTTCTCCGGAGCTTTTATTCTTTCGTGCGGAATGCGCCTATCTTTCCGGAAACGAATCCCAAGGATTGCTGTTGTACAGGGAGGCATTTCTCAAGGACCCGAGTTCGCTCCGTCCGGATTGCATCAAGTCGGAACCGATTTTGAAAGCCTTAGAAACTCTTTCCGGAGAGATCCGGGACAAAAACGATCTGAAGGAAGCGATTCCGGTCTATTGCCTGGAAAAGGGAATTTTTCGGGAAATCCGAAAATTGAGCGAAAAGGAAATCGATCAGCTCCGACAGGAGCTTTCTAGGCTCAAAGACTCCCTGTCTCTCCGGAAGGGAATCCATGAATTCAAAATAAAATGTAGAATGATTCAGATCTGTTGCGCTCTCCTAGATTCCAGGACTTCCCTTTACTATGCCGAGACGGCCCAAGAGGCGAAGCGCATTTTAGACGCTTTGGAGCCGGGGTTTTACCAAAGAAGGTCCGGCCGAAACTAAAACTTCCCGTCCGTTCGTACATAAAAAAGGACCGCGACAATGCGGTCCTTTTTCGGACTCGGAAGCGAAATTATTTCCCTACGGAAAGTTCCATGATCTCGCGGATTTCCTGTGCAGTCCGAGTATCCCCTTTTTCCAAAAAATAAGAATGCAGGGAGTCCAAAACCTTCCGACTTTCCGGATTTTTCGTTACTTCTAGCAGATAGGCAGAATTGGTATTTGGGTCGATTTTAGCCGAGGAAGGAAGGTCGATGAAGTCGCGGTCGCTTCCGAGGGAAAGGGTTCCGGATCTTTCGGAAGGGACCCCGTTGGAAGAAGAAGAAAATCTTCCTACGGACACCGCCAGAACGAGCACCGCTAAACCGGCTGTGAGGGAATACTGGAAAGACCTGTTCCAGATCACCGTTCGGGAGAATTTTTCCCAGAGGCTCTCATGTTCCACTCGAGCTTCTTTTAACAGATTCTGCAATCGGAACTCGAAGTTTTCCGAAAGGCGGATCTGATCCAGTTCCTTATTCCGCAGTTCCGAGACCGCGCGTACGATGGAGTTTTCCAGACGAATCAGTTCCTGATCTTCGTTTCCGAAAATACCCGAAAATAAGCGGGCGGAACGGGTCCGTACATGGGATTCTTGCATTTCTTTTTCCATAACTTTTCTACCTGAAATAACCGTCACCCCGCCCATCTTGCTGGATCAGGTGCTTTAAGAATTCCTTTGCTTTGAATAGACGACTCTTGACCGTCCCGATATTACACCCGAGGACCTCAGCAATCTGAGAATAGGACATTTCCTCGAAATAGCGCAATTCAATGACTTCTTTGTATATGTCTTCGAGTTCGTTTATCTTTTTGATTAGATATTCGGATTCGTCGGAAAGTTCTATTTTTTTTTCGAAGCCGAGGCGATGATCCGTAACCTGGAATTCGGATTCGTCCATAGAGTTTTCTCTGGCACGTTTTCTCTTGGCGAGCAGGTCCTTGGACTTATTGACTACGATCCTGTACAACCAGGTGTATACGCCGGATTCGGCCCGGAAATTCTTGATGGATCTATAGCCCGAAATCAAGGCGTCCTGAACGATATCTTCCGCATCGTCCCCGTCCTTTACCATGGAAACCGCTTTTCGATACAGTCTCTCCCGGTACGGTCCCGTCAGCTCTATATAGGCCTGGTCGCTGCCTTCCCGGATCTGCTTTAAAAGTTGGATTTCCTTCTCCCGGACAGTGAGCTTTCGTTGCGCGATTTCCTTTTCGGCCATGAGAATCCTTTCCGACATCGAAACCTTTTCCCTCCGGTCTTGCAATAAAAATACCCCGTGGACTCGAATCCGCAGGTTTTGTCAAAAGGGCTTGTCACCCTCTAAGGATAGATTGATGAGGATTAACGATTCGGTAAGTTCCAGGGGCGAGCGGAAGCGGATTCCATAAAGGAATTTCTCCTTATTCCCCAATTGCTTATTTACACGCCAGATCACGTCGCCTAAGAATTCCAGACGCTTTCCCGTTTTCCGCTCGATCACGGAGCCTTCGACGGCGATCGTTTGGGAGAGATCATCTCCCGGCATCAGTACGCAAATTCCCGATTCCGAAATGTTTCCTAGCTTGCCTTCCAGGGTGATCAATCCGGATTCGATATGGACAATGTATTCGTTGAAGTCTCTGGGATAAAATCTCGGACTTCTATATTTCTGTCCAGAATCGCTCATGAATTAGGAAATCAAGTTAAGGCCCGAGAATCGGACTGTCCAGCGTTTTACGTCTTAAAACTGGAAGTAGATGAAAGGAACTTCTGCATCCGGACTTAGCAAGGCAAGAAGCACCGCCGCAAACGGATATAAGGCGAACTCGAGCCACACCGGAATCCGGATCTGTTTTCCCTTTTCGAAGATCAGCCAACCTAGAAAATGCCCAAGGATTACGCAAAGTATCGCCGGAAGACCCACCTTCAACATATAGGGTCTGAGTTCTCCAGTCCGGTAGGAAACCATTCCGGAAATCATTGTAACGGCTTTGCCCATAGACTCGGATCTGAAAATCACGCCGAAGGTGATCGCTACGGAACTCGCGTACAGGATACGAACCGGCACTAGAATTTTTTCCCAGCCGGTAGAAAGGGACACGTTCGGAAACAATCTGGCCTTGAGATCCTTCAGCACGGCTTCGATCATCAAAAAAGTTCCCTGGATAGAACCCCAGATCACGAAGGTCCAGTTGGCTCCGTGCCAAACGCCCGCTACGAACATGGTAAACCATACGTTAAAACGATGACGAAACGCTCCGACACGACTTCCTCCCAACGAGATATAAACGTAATCCCTGAGCCAGGAAGAAAGAGTGATGTGCCAACGACGCCAGTGTTCCGTGACGCTTTGGGAAAGGTACGGCATTCTGAAATTTTCCGGGAGTTCATATCCGAGTAAAAGCGCGCAACCGTATGCCATGTCGGTGTATCCGCTGAAATCGCAATAGACCTGCACCCAAAATAAGAAAGCGGCCAACCAAAGAGCTTCCGTGGAATAGGCTTCCGGATTTTTAAAGATCAGATCCGAAATGGGCGAGACATTGTCCGATAGAACGACCTTCTTAAAATATCCCAGGAGAAAGAATCGGATCGCGCGGCGGAAGGGAATATTTTCCAGTTTTTTTTCCGTTTCCATCTGGGGCAGAAACGTCTTGGCTGTGACGATGGGCCCGGCGACCAATTGCGGAAAGAACGACACGAACAGCGCGAATCTCAGAAAACTCTTTTCCGCAGGAATGCTTCCGCGATACACGTCGATCGTGTAGCTTAAGGATTGGAACGTATAAAACGATACGCCGACGGGAAGAACGATTTTTAAAATGGGGAAAAAGGGACCGAAACCGAATAGGACCAAAAGGTCGTTTAAGCTAGTGCAAAGAAAATTATAATATTTGAAGAATCCTAGGATGAATACCAGGTTCAAAACCAGACTCAAGGTAATCATCGCCTTCCGGTAGGAATGGTTCTTGGATTCGAAGATCCGATCCGCGAGCACGTAATCGATGATCGTGGAAAGCAGGATCAATCCGCCGAAACGCCAATCCCAACTCATGTAAAACGCATAACTCACGACCAAGAGGAAAACGTGAACGACGAATTTGCGTAGATGATGATTCGGAAATAGAACCGGAAGAAGGTACCAATAAACTAGAAAAACGAAGCTGAAAAAAAGAAAAAATTCGAGCGTGGGAAAAAGCAAAATCCGTGCTCCCTATTTGGGCCGGTAATCCGACTCCGACCGGACTCCGGGCAAAAAGGCCGAGGACCGTAGGTCCAGAAATACCGACCTGTCGGTTAGGTCAAGGGATTCTCCGGCGATTCCCAAGACCTCATTCCCCGCGAAACTCCTGCGATTTTCTTTTTGGGTTTCGTTCCGCATAAAGGAATTCTCTTGCAAGAATTTTCTCCGGAATTAGAACTCTGCTATTAAATCCAAGGAAACGGAGTCCTTTTCGACATGGTAAAAAATTTCGTTAAAAAAACCCTACTTGCGATCACAGTTACCGCGATCGCATTCGGATCGTTGGCAAATTGCTTCGGCAAGTTCGCGTTAACCCATAAAGTCTACACTACAAACGACGGTTTTAACGTAGGAAGCGGATTCCTGAACAAATTGGTAAAAACCCTCCTGATGTATTTTCCGTTTTCCATCCTGTACGGAATCGGATTCTTTCTGGACGTGATCCTATTCAACCTGATCGAATTTTGGAGCGGAAGCAATCCTATCGGTTTGAACGAATACGACCAAGACGGCAAGTTCGTCAAAACCTTCCGGCAGAACGGCGCCGAGATCACTCTTTCTTTCAGCGACTTCGGTTCCCGTATGGACGTGACCGCATTGAAAGACGGAAAGTCGGAAACCTTGACGGCATTCCGGAACCAACCCGGAAAATTCTTCAAGGCGGAAGGAGACCGTATGATGGAAGTGGAAGTGACTTCCGAAACAGTAGGCTCTCAGGTGATTCTGAAGCTGGTGGAACAAGGAAAACTCAAATCCTCCAAGGTGATGGAAGCCAAAACTCTGCAGGATCTGCAGGAAAAAACGGCGGAAGCTCTTTAATCTAAACTTAAGCTTTTCGCGAGCAAAGGGACTCGAATCCGAGTCCCTTTTTTTATTTACCGATATATCTGGAATCTATCTTTAGGACGGCAAATTTTCCGAGCCCGTGCTTCGCGAACCAACCTTTGTTCGCCTCCAGAGCGTAGAGTACCTTTTCGGTGGAGTGGTACAGTACCTTGGTTTGGTTCGGTTCCATCTCGTACGTGTCCACCAGTCTTCGATCCTTGTTGAAGTAACCGATACTCAAAGGAATCAGAGTGTTCTTCATCCAAAAGGTCAGATACTCTTCGGAAGGAAAGATGAACAACATGCCTTCGTTATCTAGAAGTTTTTTGCGGAACATCAATCCTCTCTGCCGGGAAGGATCCGTATTCGCGATTTCGACGACCAGAGGATGTTCGTTCACATAGATCGTCGTTTTTTCCAAATACGGGGGGTTCTCGCCCCAGCCGTGTCCGGGAACGAACAAAAAGAGGAGAAGTATCGAA
This sequence comes from Leptospira fletcheri, assembly GCF_004769195.1. NCBI lineage: Bacteria > Pseudomonadati > Spirochaetota > Leptospiria > Leptospirales > Leptospiraceae > Leptospira > Leptospira fletcheri. The sequence continues at coordinate 194,910 of NZ_RQET01000007.1, read as the reverse complement.
ACGATCCTACTCGTTTTCATCTTTCCAAACTCTTTTAAAAATTCGGAGGACGTTTTTCCAAAAAGGCGCCCATTCCCTCTTTGGATTCTTTTCCCGCAAACAAAGAACCGAACGCTTTCCTTTCCAGTTCCAGTCCCTTGGACAAGGGAACTTCTAAACCTTCCAGAACGATACGCTTTGCCGTCCTGACTGCGATCGAACCCTTTTTCAGGATGGATTTTGCCAGTTGTTTGGAGCTCTCCAAAAGATCTTCTCCTTCCTTTACCAACCGATTCAACAATCCGATTCTGTAGGCATCTTCCGCGGAAATCATATCTCCGCTTAACACGAGTTCGATGGCTCTTCCGTAACCGATCAACCGGGCCAGTCTCTGCGTTCCGCCGAATCCCGGAATCAATCCCAAGGAAACTTCCGGCAATCCTAACTTCGCTTTTTCCGATCCGATGCGAATGTCGCAGGCCAACGCCAATTCCAATCCGCCTCCGAGAGCGAACCCGTTGATCGCGGCGATGGATACGATGCCGCTGTTCTGAATCGTGTCGAAAGCATCCTGTCCTATTCCAGAAAACGATTCCGCAGGTGCTGCGTCTAATTCGCGCATCTTTGCGATATCCGCTCCCGCGACGAAAGCCTTTCCCTGCCCGGTAACAATCGCGACTCGGATCGTGCCGTCCTGTTCCAATTTTACGTATTCTTCCTTGATTCGAACCAATAATTCCTCATTCAAAGCGTTTAACGCGGAGGGGCGATTGATTTCCAGGATCGCAATTCCAGCGTCCTTGCTTACGTTGATCAGCATTTCACTCATCTTTTTGATTCCTATTCCATTTCTATGATCAAGAAAAGGGTATCGTCTTCGAACTCTACGTCGCCGAAAAATCGGAAGAGATCGGCTTGTACCGCTTTCTTGAAGGCCTTCAGATTCTCGGCCTTTCGATTCTTATTCAATATTTCCAATAGCCCTTCCGTACCAAGCTGTTTTCCTTCCCGATTTCGATTCTCGATCAATCCGTCGGTATATAGGAAAAGTTTTTCTCCGGGCAGAATCGGAAGAGTAATCAGTTCCGCGATAGGTCTTTTGATTCCGAAACCTAAAATGCTTCCGGTCGTCTCTATCTCACGGAATTCGCTTCCGTTTTCGGAATGAATGACGTAAGGATGGCCGCCGTTGGCAAAGTGGACTTCCCTGGACAGAAAATCGAAGAAAATATAAATCCCGGAAGCATGGTGGGATTTGAATTGTCTTAAAAGAGTATCGTCCAAATATTCCAACAACCTTACCGGATGTAACTTTAACCGATAAGGCATGGTAGCGACCATGATTTTGATAAACGAAGCGACTAAGGCCGAGGCGATCCCATGTCCGGCGATGTCGGTCAAAAAAACCCCGATGTTTCCTTCCCTCAATTGAACGAAGTCGTAAAAATCCCCGCCGATTTCGTTCGGCGTGGATCGATAAACTTCGTATTTGAATCCTTTAATGCTGATCTCTTCCGGAAAAAGGGTTTCCTGCACTTTCCGGGCTATCTGCAGTTCGTGTTGCAAAAAACGATAATCGGAATCCAGCTCGGAGGAGATCCGAACCAACCTTCGCACGATAATGACGATCGCGGTCCCGATAATACTCACGATAAGGTAAACCGCATCCGGCACGAGAAGCACGGGGGGGACAAGAGTCAAATTCAGTCCTTTGACTTTTACGTAAACGAAACCGAGATGCAACGCGGTGGCATATGCTCCAGTGACCAGACAACCTTCCGCCCGCAACCGGAACATCTGAAACAGTACTAAAAATCCGACCAACAGAAAATAATTGTTATAAAGTTGAAGACTATGCAAATCATCGAATCCGTAAAAGGATTCGTTTAAGATCAGCATCACCAGGAATATGATGGAAAAGTTCGTACCGTGAATGATGATCGAAAGATAACGTCTTTGGAATGAAAGAACGAAGCTGAGAATATTCAAACTCAGTATGATCCCGAAATACGTTCCCAAAGGGGATTGACGGACGTCCGGGACCAACAGAAGTAGATAAATCAGAAAGTGCATTAAGAACGCGATCCGGATGAAAGATTGATCGATCCGTATCAGATCGCGCCAAGCGCCGATCTCCTTGTAGTCGAACTCCCTTTCCACGAAACTCCAGGGGTTCAGTATTCCAGCCGCTTTACTATTCAATAGATTCATCAAGTTCGTATTCTACGATTTCGGATCCGTTCAGACGGATCCTGATATTATAACCGCGCTCCAGATATGCGTCTAATTTCTCCGCAAGTTCCAAACCTGATTTAGCATCCGAGACGCGTATAAAAAAAGGCGCCGATTTGGATTTATACGAGTAGGGAAAACGTTCGCTTAACAACAAAGTAATCCTGTAGCCGCCCGGTCTAGTCTCTAAAACGATATGGGAGACGTGTTTACGATTCAGGATCCTTTCGTCTACGGCAAGATGCCAAGGATTCGTTACGTCGGCAAAGCAAGGAGTCGCGACGGTAAGTAAGACCGCGAACGAAAGAAACTTCTCCCATTTGAATCGGTAGGACAAGTAGGAAAAAGCTCCCCGGTTCATAACGAATAGGCACTAATCTCACATTCGGTCGAATGATTGCAAACCATAAACCCGAAAACCGGTTCCCGTATTTTTTGCAGTGCAAAGAAAAATACTTTCCTACCCAAGGAAAGTTCTCAGAATCCGAAGGACGGACATGAAAGACGATTCGTTGGATTCTAGATCGGAAATGTGGCGATACGTAGGCGCATATGCGGCTTTACTATTCCTGTGCGGTTGTACTCCAGAAAGAAGCGAACAAAATCCTTATGCGGATCTGTTCCGGACGAGCCCGATCACCGAGTTGAAAAATTACAAGGATCCCAGATCTTCCTGGGAATCGCGGGTTTTTCCTCTGGACGATCACTCTAAGAGTTTTGTGGAAGCCTTAAACCGTATAGACGGATTCGAAAATTCCCCCGTCGCATCGACCGATCTAGCAGACCTATCCCGAAAACTCTCGAAGGTCAGAAAAAGAATTCCTACACGTATAGATAAATTGTTAAACGAACAATTATTCGGAATCATCGTATGCGAAAATCTAGGCGGAACCGCGGTGAGCGGAATCGTGTATGAAAAGGAAATCCCCAAGGGAGGATTCGTGATCCTGGATTCCAAAGTGCTTCGCAGAAAAGCGAACGATTGGATCACTTTCAAGGAAAATTCTCCCTTCCAAAACGGGAAGATCTCCGTCCGGATTCGGATAGAGGAGCCTTCGGAGGATACGGAAGCCGCCGCTCTGGAATATATCCTGTTACACGAATTCGGACATATCCTGGCCGTCACTTCCGGCACCGGACCCGACTTGCGGGATCGAACCCGGAAGTTTTCCGATCGTCCTTTTTATCAGTCCGTCTGGAGATCCGAAAATAAATCCTTCGAAGACGGAGGAAGGTTCCGGACGCTTCGGAAAGTCCGATTCTATACCTCCGAATTCTCCTTGGACAAAGAGTGGAAAAACGTGTATCCAATCCTCGCCGACTCCCCTTTTCCGACCTTGTATTCCGCTTCTAACGCCGACGACTTCTTTGCGGAGTCCTTCGTCTCTTACGTTCATGTCTTGATGGAAAAGCGACCTTGGACGCTGACCGTCCACGAAAGCGAGAAGATCCTATACGAGATGAATAACGGAATCGAGAAGGATTCCTTAAAAGAACAGAGAAAGATCTTGAGAAGACTTTTGGAGGACAGGAACGTTTCTCCTCCCTAATTACGAGCAATTAGAAAGTCTGGGAAAAACCGATGCTGAACCAGATGAGATGGGAAGGGATTTTTTGAAGGGTATATGCCTCCCGTAATACCTGCTTCATCGACTCCGAAAGAGAAGCGTTACCGTTGATATAATCCAATACGATCTGATTGGCGGGGCCGTTGACTCTGGAAGGATTTACGATCTTGTTGTCCCGATTGTTCCGGTTCACATATCCGCCGGTAGCTCCGTAATAATTGTCAGTATCGTAAAGATACAGGTCCGGTCTCCACACATCCGCGGCTTTAAAGAAGAATTTCCCGAAAAAGAAAGTCAGAGTGGAGGTGACGTCCTGTATTCCGTTTCTATTATCGACCAAATTATTGCTCATCACATAACCCACGTTGACCTGAGGCAAAACCCTAAAAAATTTGTCCGCAAAGAATTCGTGCCCCACTGTAAGCGAAATATAATTCTTTCCGGCGGCGAGTCCCGAATTTTCCGAAGAAATCTGGGTGTAAAAGGAAAGAGTAGGATTGGCCCATTTCAAAAACGGGAATTTCCAAAAGAAGAAGTATTCTTCCCAAGCCAATCTGGTGATCTGGGTGGACGGATTATTCGCTCCCGAGACTCCCTGCTGCGCTAAAGGATTCAAAGCTCCTAACGCCGGAGAGGAATAGGAAGTATTTTTGTTAAACGTATTATAAAACCAGATTCCGGCCGTAAAGGTGCCCCAATCCGTCTTATCGAAGTTGTAATAGAACGCGTAAAACAATCCGTCCGAGCGTCTCATCCCGTTTTGTTCCTTTTTAAAACCGGGAACCTGACCTCCGCAGGTGGAACCGGTCGCAGCATTTCCGTGAAGGAGATTCGTCTGAGTATCGTAGACACATTGGGAATTCAGAACGTCGGGAGACGGAGCCGAATAGGGGCTCAAGGAACCGGCCGAGCCCTGCCCGGGATATGCCGGACCGGGACCGCCGGGAAATAGCTGGAAGCGGCCGTCACTGTCCCTGTCATTCCGATCCGTTAATTGAAAATTTCCCCAAAACTGCACCTGAAAGCCTTTGAGAGGAGTGTGAAACGTGACCGTAGGTTGGTAGGAAGGAACGAAGGTAAACGCGCGATAACTTTCATTATTGCGACGATTCAGATTTTCTCCTGAAAAACTCAACCCCCTCCAGATAAAGTCCGTCACGATCTCATGTACGATCTCTATCTTCGTATCCTTGGGCCGGGAATCGGAATGCGGAGTCGGAGCAGGACCATACGTAGGCGAAGAGACTTCCACCGGTCCTTGTGGAATCGAAGAAACCCTTCCCTTCTCTTCCTCAGTCGCGGGCTTCTCCTGATCCGAATCGATTTCTTGCGCGAAAACTCCGAACGAAAAAAAGGTTCCGACAAAAACCAAAATGATAAGAAAAACGGAACTTCTTTCCCGAAAAAGATGGAACATAAATCAGAGTTTCCCGTACGAAGAAAGATCGGAATCCGACGATGAGTAAAGACGCATTTCGCTTCGATTTTCGCGGTCAATAAAATTCACGACCGAGGTAGGATAAAGGGAAGTATTCTTTTTAGGATATTTCTTTTTACGTGAAAGATTAAAAAGTTGCATACCTGTGTTGAGGGACTTCAGAATAAAAGCCGTTTCCGTTTTTTGATTTTCAAATGTATCGGAAAACTTTCTTATTTGTTGTATCCGTGAAATCCGAATCCCAAAGTCGAAGCGCCAAAGGAGATCGATCCGCTAAAAAGGACGATGCTCCGAAATATCTGGACGTGGTCTTTAAGGAACTTCTGGACTGCGTCGATCAACCGATCGGAATCATAAGCGCCGAAACCGGAGAGTTCGTTTCCTATAATGCGGCTATGGTTTCCCTTTTCGGTTATCCATCCGAATCGCTCCGACAAATGAACGTTTTTGTACTTTCCCGGTCGGTCGGAAAGCGATCCGAAGCGGAATTGAAATCCAAGCTGGAACGGGCCGCAAAAGGCGAAGACCTGAAGTTTCAGCTCACATTGCTTAATGCAAGATCCAATTCCATCCGGTGCAGGGTCCGGCTCGCTTCGTTGTCCGGATCGACAGGGTTGCTCAGGATTTGGATCGAGGATTTAAGAAAACAGGAAGCTGTTCGAACTCTTCTAAAAGGGGATACCGATGGCCAGGACTTTCTAATACAGAATCTTTCCGAAGATTTATGGGATTGGAATATAGAGGAGAATCCGATCCTTCCGGGAGAAAGATTGGAAGGGATACTGAAGTATTCCGACTTAGGATACAAAATCAGTTTCGATTTCTGGAAGAATAAGATCCACCCGAAAGACGCTCGTACTACGATGACCCTCCTCAAACAAACCCTGAAAGGAAAGCGGGATCTGTTTGACGCTGAATATAGAATGTTAAGCGCAGACGGATCTTATAAATGGATCTTGACCAGAGGTCAGGTCTTGGAAAAGAAACAGGACGGCCAAGCATCTAGGATGCTAGGTTTTCATATAGATATCTCCGCCCAGAAAAACGCGGAGGAAACGGATAGGCAAAGAAGGAATTTGGAGGCCCTAACCACTTCGATTTCCACCGAACTCATCAATCTTCCCGGAAAGGAAATCGGAGAAGCGATCCGGAACAATATAGAGAAGATCGGTCGTTTTTTCGGGATGGATCGGAGCTATCTGGTGATATACGATGTGGATACTCTGATCAGGGAACTGGTCCACGAATACATCGCTCCTAAGGCTAAGAACAGGGCCCCATCCTGGGAAAAAATCTCCAAGATCAATCCGGATAGCTATATAACCGGACAGATTCTAAACAATAAGATCGTAATGCTGGATGAAAGGGAGGTCCCGAAGGAATCGGCTTCGCAAGCAAGAGTCATCCTAGATAATACCGGTATAAAATTCTTCGTCGGGATCCCCTTATCTCTCGCCGGGCGAGTCATAGGTGCGATCGGTCTGAGCTCCGAAAGCTACCGGGAAAAAATCAAACATAGATTCGAGGAATTCGAGATTTTCCATCTTCGGACGATAGGAGAAGTGATTTCCAATGCGATAGAACGCAGAAGGAAGGAAGAAGAACTCCGCGCCGAACGGGACCTTTTGGCGGGTATCATGAATACTTCCGTCGCGGCGATCACCGTTTTGGATCCGGACGGAAGTATTTTGTACGCGAATCCTTCCGCCGAAAAAGTGCTGGGCTTAAGTCTAGAAGATCTGAGGCAGAGAAAATACGACTCGAAGGAATGGAAGCCCACCTCTTTGGACGGAGGCCCTTGGAAACCAGAAGACCAACCCTTCACCCGAGTCATGACTTCTAAGGAAGCCGTGTTCGACGTGCGCCACGCGATCGAAGATTCAAATGGTCTTAAAAAGTATCTGTCCATCAACGGTTCTCCGATCAAAAACGAGGAAGGTAGAATCACGAGCCTCGTATTCTTGGTCACGGACATTACGGATTCCTTATTGGCGGAGCGGGCCTTGAAGGAAAGCGAAGAGAATCTTCGCTTAGCTTTGAACGCGGCAAAGATGGGCACCTGGAGTTGGAATCTACAGGACGATTCCATGCATTGGTCCAAGAACACTTTCGATCTATTCGGAATCTCGTTCGAAGAGTTCCAAGGTACGGGTTCCGGATTTTTCGCGCTGGTCCATCCGGAAGATTCTTCCCTCATGGAAGATGCGGTGGACAAATCCTTAAGGGGTGAAACGAAAGATTTTCATCTGGAGTATCGGATCTTTCACAAGGACGGAACCGTTCACTGGATAGAAGGAAAAGGAATGGTGTACAGGGACGTAGAAGGAAATCCGATTCGAATGGCGGGAACCGTAACGGACATCACCGACAGAAAAAGCTCGGAGGAGGAGCTGAAAGCGAGTCGATCTAGGTTCCAGGCATTTTATCGATTCGCGAACGAAGGAATCCTTTTCGTGAACCCTCGGACGGAAAGGATCCTGGATACGAATCCCGCCTTTCTGAATATTTTCGGTTTTTCTCCGGAAGACATCCAAGGTCTTCCGGCGAGTTCCCTGTTTACGCCGGAATCCTGGACCACCGTACACGCAAGACTTAGATCTTTCGAAAGCGCGGATAACTTGGAATTGAGAACCGTTCGAATCGACGGCACAGTATTTCCTTCCATCGGAAACATCCATTTCTACACGGAACGAGAATCCTTTATCGCCGCGATCAGTCTCTTGGACACTTCCGCAATTCACGAAGTGGAGATCCTAAGAACCGTGAACAACGAAATCTCGGTTCGGAACAAACTGATTGAAATGCAAAAGAACGAACTCCAGGAGACTCTGAACGACCTGAAAAGGACTCAGGACCAATTGATCCAGTCCGAAAAAATGGCGGCCTTGGGACAGCTCATCGCAGGAATCGCTCACGAGATCAACAATCCGATCGGCGCGGTCAAGGCCTCCAATCAGAATCTTCAGGAATGTTTGAAAAGATTCCAGTCCTTGCTTCCTCTCGTTCAGGCGATTTTCGGCGGGATGTCTGCGGAAGAAGTCGACTCCTTCCGGACTTTTTTGAACCTGGTGAGACAGATCCGGGAGCAGTTGGCAGGGATAGAAGAAAGGAGAGTAAAACGGGATCTGGTAGAAGAACTGACGAACCTGGGTTTTTCCAATCCGTACATCATTGCGGACAGCCTGACCGATATGGGTTTTCGAACTGTTCCGAAAGAAGCCGTCCTTTTTCTAAGACATTCCCATTCCGCAACCCTTCTGGAATATTCCACGATCGAATCCTTTTTCTTTACCAATACGAATACGATTCAGATCGCTGTGGATCGCGTGTCCAAAATCCTATACGCCTTGAAGAACTTTTCGCACTTCGATACGGAATCCTCGAAGAGACTCGCATCCCTGCAGGAAAATTTGGAAACGGTTTTGACGATCTATCAGAATCAATTGAAAAAAGGGATCCTAGTCTCCAAGGAATATGCAGACGTTCCGAAAATTCTCTGCTATCCCGACGACTTGCTGCACGTCTGGACGAACCTGATTTACAATTCTTTGCAGGCGATGGCGTTCCGAGGAAAGATCTCGATCCGGATGTTTCTACAGGATTCCGAAGTGGCCGTAGAAATCAACGATGACGGTCCGGGAATTCCGGAAGGAATCCAGGACCGGATTTTCCAGCCTTTCTTTACGACCAAACCTCCGGGAGAAGGAAGCGGACTTGGACTCGATATCGTAAACAAAATCGTGGAAAAACACGACGGAAGAATCGAGGTGGAAAGTAGACCGGGCTCCACCACGTTTCGGGTTTTTCTCCCCTATTTGATAGAGGAAGAATCAGGAATTATTTCAGAGCGGAAGTGATGGTAGTGACGAGTTCTTTTTCGTCCCAGGGCTTTTTTAAATAACTGTAAAGGTTGATTTCTTTTTTCAGAGCTTCCACAGAAGCGATATCCGCATGTCCCGTGATGATGATCTTTTGGATTTCCGGATATCTCTGGTGCACGTTTCTCAAGAACTCGTCCCCTTTGATATTCGGCATCAGCCAATCGGAGATTACGATGAGAATTTTCACTCCCTCGTTGACCAATTCCTCGATAATCTGCATGGCTTCGGAGGCGTCCAAAGCGGTTTCGTAACGGTAAGAATCTCCCAAATGTCTTTTGACCTGGGATTTCATGCTCATTAAGATGAGAGCTTCGTCGTCGACGAAGAGTATCGCTTTCTCCACCGTTCCTCCGAATCCTATTCCTTAAATTAGACGAAAAAAAAAGTTCTTCCCTCGTTAAAAAACGTGAGTTGAGAAAAGAGATCATAAAGATATTGCTCTGACATGCAACTCATTTTCGACAAAAACCAGGAGTATACTCCGGGAACCTTCGTCCTCGGTCTTATGACCCGGTCGGGCGCTCCCGTTCTCCTTCCCTATTCCCGGTAAGGCGAAAACCGGACCGGGCAGTTTCCGCGACTTAGTCAATAATTTTTATTGTAGAAGAAGGAATCTCCGACCTCGGCTCCATAATATAGTATCCTTGCGAGAATTCGATCCCGAGGGAACGTACTGCCTCGAATTCTTCGCGGGTGCCGACAAATTCGGCGACGACTTTTGCTCCGATCCGGTGAGCCAATTCCGTAATCGCGGAGGTCAGTATAAAGGCGGTACGGTTCTTGCCCAGGGATTGTATGAATTTTCCGTCGATTTTTATGAAATCGGGCTGAATTTCCAACAACCTCGAAAAATTGGAATGTTCCACCCCGAAATCATCGATCGCGATGGAACAGCCGATTTCCTTTAAACCGGAAATGACCTTAAAATGGTCCGGATTTTCCCGGAGACTCATGGTCTCCAGAATCTCGAAGGTCACCCGGGCAGGCTCGATTTTATGGTGAGCAAGACGACTCGCCACCCATTTCGGAAAACTGCCGCTTTCCAGCTCCGTTTCCGAGAGATTGACCGAAAAACCATACTCGGATCTACTGAAGGTTTTTAACACTTTTTCGAATAAGATGGGCGTAATCATTCTCAACATGCCCGTGGATTTGGCCAGGTAGATAAAGGAAGCCGGCGCATACACCTTTCCGTCTTCGACGATCCGAGCTAGGCATTCGAATTTCTCCACCTTCCCCGTAGAATTGTCCACGATTCCCTGGAAGTACGGAACGATATTTCCGGAATGGATCGCGTTATTGAGTCTTTTTCCCAGATTAATATTGATCTGGTAAAGGTCCTGTTCGTCCATTTTCTCCGAATATTCTAAAATGCCTCCGGCAAAATCTTCGCTTTTGTCCTGGCTCGCCCGGACCAAGGCCAACCGGGCCTTATAATATAAATCCTTACAACCGTTTGCAGTGGCGATCGTGGTATTGATCCGAAAGGAAATTCCCTCCGTGGTTAGGTAGTCGGAGCGAAGCAATATTTTAAAGGCGATGAGATGAGGTAAAAATCTTTCCTCGGAAACTTTGGAGAGGATGGCCACCTCGTCCTCGTATACGTGAAAAATATCCGCGATCTTTCCCAACATCGAATTCATGGAATCTAAAAATTTCCGCAAGAGGTCCTTATAGAGAGACACTCCGAAATGTTTCGTAGTAAGAGAAGTGGATTCGATCCGGACCAAGGCGAGAACGGAATCTTCCCCGCGAAGTTCCCTTTCTTCCAACACCCTGCGCAGGTATTCCAAATTCGGAAGTCCGGAGTCACGGTTATAGAGCAGAGCGTCTTCCAACTTCCGGTTCAACTCGAACAAGGAACGATCCGCTTCGAAGGAACGGATCGCCTCCTGGACGGTAAGAATCAAATCCCTGGAATCCCAGGGTTTGGATAGATAACGGTACAATTTCGCGTTGTTCAACGCATTCCCTACTGAGTCTGCGCTGGCTTGGCCGGTTAGCATGATTTTCCGAGTATCCGGGTTCGTTTTTTGAGTCCGGATCAGAAACTCGTCCCCGCGGATTCCAGGCATCACCTGGTCACTGATGACCACGGGTATAGGAACTCCGGCTCGGTTGTATTCCTCGATAATGCTTAGAGCCAGCTCTGCACTGTCGGCGGCTTCCACTCTATACTCTTGACCGAAGGCCAATTTGAGCTGTTCCTTTAATCCGCGGAGCAGAATCAATTCGTCGTCCACGCACAGAATCACCGGCATGCTTTCGGTGGGGTTAAGTTGTTTTTCGCCGCTCCTGTTTGCTTCCATAGAGAGAAAATTCTAAATGAGGCGATCCATTAGACGAAAAAAAAAGGATTCCCCGACGAAAAGAGAAGTATTTTTTAACGGATAAGACGCCGATTTGCGGAAAGAGGTAGGATGAATGCGTATTTTGTTCGAAAACGACCGGGAAGTTTCGATCGACTCAGATGAAACCTTGCTTCAAATCTCCTTGGCGGAAGGAATTCCTCATCTCCACGCCTGCGGAGGAAACGCACGTTGCTCCACTTGTAGGGTATTAGTATTAGAAGGAAAGGAACATCTTTCGGAAAGAAACGAAAAAGAATCCGCTCTTGCCGAAAGAAAAGGCTTTCCAGAAAACGTCCGGCTCGCCTGCCAAACGAAAGCGTTCGGGGACGTAACGTTAAGAAGATTGGTCATAGACGACGCGGATCAGATCCTGGCTTCCGCTTTTTCCGGGAAGGTCTCGGGCACAGAAAAAGCGATCACCATTTTGTTCAGCGACATCCGGAGCTTCACCTCTTTTTCGGAATCCCATCTTCCGTACGACGTGATCCATATTCTAAACCGTTATTTCCAGAAAATGGGGGACAAGGTCCTGAAATACGGCGGCGTCATAGACAAATACATAGGCGACGGGCTGATGGCTTTGTTCGGCCTGGAAGAATCCGCTCCGGAAAAGACGAATCTCGCGGCGATCCGATGCGCCCTGGAAATGAGGGCCGAATTGAACTCTTTCAACTCCTATCTAAAATCCCAATTCAATACCAGATTCGAGATCGGTATCGGGATCCATTCCGGAACCGCAATCTTGGGACAACTCGGCCATAGCCTTCGGATGTCTTCGACGGCGATCGGAGATTCCGTAAACCAGGCCAGCAGAATCGAATCCACCACCAAAAAAGCGGGAGTGGGATTCTTGGTTTCGGAAAATGTTTACGGAATCGTAAAGAACTCGGTGCGTAAGGGAAAAACCTTCGAAGCTTCCCTGAAAGGAAAAACGGGAAAATATCGATTGTACGAAATCCTGGAAGTCCTTCCGAACGCGGAAAAAGACCCATGGCAGGAGGTCCGATACCGGATCTGGGACGAGATCGAACTTCCCGAAGCCGGGAACTGGATCTCTCTTGCACTCTACTCCTCTTCGATCTTCGAAGCGGACGGTTCTTGGATCGGTTTGGATGCTTCCCTCAGATTTCCAAGTCTGTTAAACGAAATCCAAAATCCAAGAATACGGGAACATTTATCCTCCCTCCTCAGGATCCATTCCGACAGAAAGGAGAATTCCGAAACGGAGATTTCCCTATCGGACTGCATCGCTCTTGCGGGCGCTCTGGCGGTGGAAAAAGCGGGAGGTCCTAAAATAAACGTATTTCCGGAAAGACACGATTCGAAATTTCCTACCGGCAGGATGGAGAAGGAACCGGAAACTTCGGATCTCCGGGAAATACTGGATCATTATGCACGGATGCAGCTCGAACCCAAGGAAGTCGCGGCCTTATTCGGAGCGCATACCCTCGGCTCGGGCGAACGAGGGAATTACACGGATACTCCGACAGCATTCAATAACGATTATTTTAAGGATCTACTGTACGACGGCGGAACAAGGATGTCTGCGCGGGATCGGGCCTTACTCTCCTCCGAGGAAACGAAGAGAGCGGTATTGGAGTATGCGGTCCGACCGGAGCGTTTTTTTTCCGACTTTTCCGCGGTGTATTCCAAACTAGTAAGAGGCAAAGACGAAGCCTCTCACTCTGCGGATCGGGAAAGATAGAATCCACGTTTCCCTTATAAAACGGTTGGAAGAATCGGTATTCGGATTTTTTCTGGAAGTAGATGCGCTTCCAACCCGTACTAGACACTCTTCCCGTTTATGAAGCGGGAAAGCCGATCGAATTGGTCGTTAGAGAATTCGGAATTCCTCCCGAAAAAGTCGTCAAACTTGCGTCTAACGAGAACCCATATGGAGTCTCCCCTTCCGTAAAGGCAAAGGTCGCCGAGGCATTGGCAAAAATGCCTCTATATCCCGACGATTCTTACAGGGAATTGAAGGAATCCTTGGCTATCGCCAACGGGGTAGATGCGAAAAACGTGATCCAAGGCAACGGAAGCGATCAGATCTTCGACTTTGCCACCCGGTCCGTTCTGGAAAAAGGAGATCTCGTCCTACAGAACGGCAAAACGTTTTCCATGTATTCCATCTACTCCGGACAATGCGGGGCCGATATTCTTTCGACCGATTCGACGGAACACGACCTAAACCGTTTTTCCGACCTTTACAAGAAACATCATCCGAAAATGATCTTCCTCTGCACTCCCTGCAACCCGATCGGCGACGCTCTGCCCAGGTCGGAAGTGTTTTCCTTTTTGGATACGATCTCTCCGGAAACGCTGGTCGTCCTGGACGGCGCCTATATGGATTTCGGAAAAACACGCGACCCGAAAATGGAGATACGCCCTTCGGAAATCGTATCAAAATATCCGAATGTAGTTTATACGGGAACCTTTTCCAAAGTCTACGGTTTAGGAGGAATGAGAATCGGCTACGGAATCGCGAACGAGGAAATCATCCGGGCCTTTTACAAACTCCGCCCCCCCTTCAACGTATCCCAACTTTCGCAATTGGCGGCGACGGAAGCTCTGAAGGATCAAGAATTCGTAAATCAATACCTGGAATCGAATCTAAGGGAATTGGAAAAATACGAGGCTTTTTCGGAGTCCAAAGGTCTCCCTTTCTTCCGTTCCTATGCGAACTTTCTTACCATCCGCTTGGATCGAGCGAAACTTTCCTCTACGGAATTGTTCGAGACTTTGTTAAGGGAAGGAATTATCCTCAGGAATCTGAAGAGTTACGGCTTAAACGCGATCCGGATCACGGTCGGACGACCCGATCAAAATCGGATCGTTCTGGATCGCCTTTCCGATCTACTTTAAACGAAAGCGACAACCCGGTTCTCTAAATTTCGAGAACCGGAGAAATCCTACTTTTCGTACAAATCGGGATGGAGGCGGACCAGCTTACTTTCCTTGGTCGCTCCGTATTTGACGATCCTGGTCGGGACCGCGGAATTTTCTTTTCGACTTGCTTCGAGTTTTTGAACGGATTTCGTTTCTTCTCTTTTCGCACGTTCGGATTCAAACATTCGAAACCTCCCTTTTTCGCGTCTCAATTGAGACCCTTGATCTTCCTTTTAAGTTTCGTCCGAAACTGTCTGTTCCATGACTGATTCAGCTCGGAAATTCCTTTCCGAACGGTTTCAGGCCAGAATAGCATCAAAATAATACGGTTCCATTACGAAATTGCGGAAAATCGGATAAAAGAGGGTTTCAAAACGTCATTCATAATCCTTTCCCTTCGCTTTTTTCCAAACCCCGGAAAGATATTCCCGGAGCTTCGCCTCCATTCCGTTCCGGGTGGGCTTATAGAATTGGGGCGGATTTTCGGCGAGGTCGTCGGGAAAATATTCAAAATCCGTAAAGCCTCCGAAGTCGTGAGGATACTTATATCCTTTTCCGGCCCCCTCTTTTTTATGAAGATGGGTGGGGGCATTCTTCAGACGGTTCGGAATGTTGAGTGCGGTTCCCCTTTCGCGGACGAACGAGGAAGCGGACGAGATCCCTTTGTAGGATGCGTTGGACTTCGGACAGGAAGCCAAAAACGTAGTCACATGAGAGAGGATGATCCTCCCCTCAGGCATTCCGATCGCCTCCAATGCGTGCAAGCCGGAGACCGCTAAAGGTAACCCGTAGACGGACGCATTTCCGACATCTTCGGAAGCGAGAATGATCAATCTCCTGGCGATAAAAATCGGATCCTCTCCCCCTTCCAACATCAGCGCGAGATAAAATAGGGCCGCGTCCGGATCGCTCCCCCGTACGGACTTGATGAAGGCGGAAATCACGTCGTAGTGGCTTTCTCCGGTTTGGTCGTACTCCAAAACCCTACTTTCCAAAAAGACTTCGGTATCTTTTCCCGAAATTTCGGCTCCCGGTTCCATGGAAAGGGAAAGTCCTTCCAACAGAGAAAGCAACTTACGGGCGTCCCCTCCGGAATAGCGCACCAATATTTCCCGGGCTTCTTCGCTCACGAAAGGGGAAGGATTCAGATGGGAAATTCCTCTCGAAAGAATCTCCTTCATTTCATGCGCTTCGAACGGATCTAGTTTGAGCACTTGGCAGCGGGAGAGCAAAGGGCGAGTGATGCGAAACGCAGGATTTTCCGTCGTAGCTCCGACCAGCACCAGACGTCCGGTTTCCACTCCTTTCAAAAGACTATCCTGCTGGGAGGAACTGAAACGATGGATCTCGTCCAGAAAGAGAAGGATGCTTCCGCCGTTTTCGGCCTTCTCCAATAATTTTTTGATGTCCGCGACTCCGGTCGTGACCGCGTTGTATTCCACGAAGGGAAGATTCCAAATCTTTCCCAAGATTCTCGCCACCGTGGTTTTTCCCGTTCCCGGAGGTCCGTACAGAACGATACTGACCGGTTCCCTGAATTTTTGGAGTTGGAGCTTCGCCTTTTCCTGGCCGATCACTTCGGAAAAGCTGGACGGCCGGATTCTGTGAGGCAGAGGAGAACGGTCGAAAAGACTATCCAAGAGTTTCCAGTTCCTTTTGGATTTTGCGGATGCAGGAACGGATCGTCGAATTGCATACGTCGCAGGCGCTATGACAGCAAACTAAAGATTGTTCCCGTATCTTACCTTCCAGAACGTTCTCCACCAATTCGGAGATGCGAACGGGCAACCCGAACCAATCCAGATTTTCTAGAATGATTTCCCGTCGGGTTTTCGGAAACAGGAGTGGAGATTCTTCCATACAGAAACGACGGCTCGAAACGGCTTCCCGAAGAAAGTCTTTTCCCCTTAGACCGCGATCCATCCTCCTTTGATCAGATAATAATAGATATAAAATCTAGGGATTCGAAACAAAGCTGCAAGTAAAAACAGACGGAATCTCATTCCCATTGCGCCGGCGGCTACGCTGGTCCAGGAGTAAGGCAAAGGAGTCAACGCTCCCAAAACCACTGCCCAAAAACCGAAACGTTTTACGTAGACCTCGAGTTTCTCTTCGTGCTTTCTCACGAAGCGGGTAAAGGAATCCAATTTGGGAAGGAGGTATTTTCCCTGGGCATAGGAACAACAACCTGCGATCAACGAGCCGACCGAAGCGGAAGAGATGACCCAAGCGTCGGACAATCCTGCGGCCACGGCGATGATCAGAAACGTATCCGGAGGGAGAAAAACGTGCACCGAATCCGCGATCAAAATCGCGAACCCGACTCCCAAAGGTCCGGTAAAATCGATGAAACCCTTGGAGACCTGCAATACGGGTTCGTGAAAGAACCTGGCCAAAAAAAGGACTCCTAAAAATAAAACGAGACTTGCGATCAGGGTTTGTCGGAGTAAGCGGGACAAAACCTTTTCCGTGGATTGTGAAATTTCGGCGGTTTTTTCGTTCAAGGAATCACCTACGATGGAACATTCTTTCCAAATCTTCCCGAGTCAATTTTACGAGAGTGGGACGCCCATGAGGACACCGGGATGGATTTTCGCAATAGCTGAGCCGATTTAGGATCTCCGCGATCAGGTGGTCCGAAAGCTGGTCCCCTTTTTTGATCGCGGAGCGGCAAGCCACGCATTTTGCCATGAGATCGTACAGCTCCGGCTCTGGGACTTCTTTTCCTCCGGTCCGGTTCAGAAAATCCAGTACGATCTCTTTTTCGTGTCCGGGTAAAAAGTATCCGGGAACCTCTCTGAGTACGAGGCTGTCGTCTCCCAAAGGATCCAACTTTAAGCCGACTTCCTCGTATTCGTTCGTCCTTTCCCGAATATCCTCGGCCTCCTGTCTCGAAACCGGAATCCGGATCGGAGTCAGTAAAGGTTGGATCCCGTAATTTTTACGCTTCAATTTCTTCAGCACTTCTTCGTAACGAATCCTCTCGTGGGCGGTGTGCTGGTCGATGATATAGAATCCGTCCTCCGCTTCCGCGAGTATGAAGGTTTCGAATAGAAGGCCGAAATGTTTTTTCGGAATGAATTCGGAATGTTTGCGCGGCTCGTCGGTCAGATCCTCCAGTCTGGATCCCGGACCGACCTGTTCGACAGGGAAGGAAGAAGTATGCCGAACTTCCCTATAAAGTTCTTCGCCTAATAACTGTTGTTCTCCGAAAGCCTCTCGAGGAGAAGTCTGGAAGCCCGCGGAAACCTTCGGTTTTTCGGGCCTCAGGAGTCGATTCCGAAGTTCCAAAAAACTGACAGGGGTGCTGGATCTCAGCTCCTTCTGGATCAATTGTAGAAAAAAAGTATTGAACGATTCCTCGTCCAGAAAGCGGATCTCCTTTTTGGCCGGATGAACGTTCACGTCGATCGATTCCGGCTCCACCTCGAAGAAAAGGAAACAATAGGGATGCGCATTCGGAGGAAGAAGTTCATCATAACATTTTTTTAATAGATGGGAGGAATACTTGATCTCGACCGGGCGGCCGTTCACGAAGATATGCTGTCCCGTGCGATTGGATTTGTAAAAATCGGGATCGCTGATATATCCTCGGGCTTTCCATCCTCTTTTTTCCAGGTTCACTTCAAGAAGATGATCCCGGAAATTTTCTCCGAAAAGATCCACGATCCGTTCTTTTTTGTCCTTCGGGGAAAGACGGAAGATTTCCTTACCGTCCTGGACCAGGCGAAACCGCAGATCTTCCCGAGATAGAGCTTGGGTCAGAAAGCGATCCCGGATCCGTTTGTCCTCGGACCTGACGGATCTCAGGAATTTTCTACGCACGGGAGTATTGTAGAAAAGATCTTCGATAAAGATCCGAGTACCTCGAAAACCAGGAATCGCATCCTTGGACACGATCTCCCCTTTTTCGCTCCGGACCTTCCATGCGGTTTTTTCCCCGGTCCCGGTTTCCATCGTAAGCCTGGATACGGAGGCAATGGAAGCTAGGGCTTCTCCTCGAAAACCGTAGGAAAGTACCAATTCCAAGTCGCGAAGATTTGCGATCTTGCTCGTGGCGTGTCTTTTTAAAGAGAGCTCCAGATCCCCTTCCTGAATGCCGGAACCGTCGTCCGAGACCGTCAAGGAAGTCAGACCTCCGTCTCTGGTCTCCACCTCTATCGACGAGGAACCCGCATCCACGGAGTTTTCCATCAATTCCTTCAGTACGGAATGTGCGGATTCTATGACTTCCCCTGCCGCGATTTGGTTGATCAATTCCGGACTGAGTTCCCGTATCCTTGTCATGGGTACTAGCATTCTCCGCAGGTACGGAATGTCAAGGTTGGATTTCCGGCTTGGAAAGGCTTAGCTCCAGCATAAAGACGGAGCCTTTTCCCGGGGAACTTTTCACGTTGATATCTCCGTCCATCTTTCTCGCGAGCGCTCGGCTCAAGGAAAGACCTAAGCCGGCTCCCTGAAAAGGTTTGGTGACTCCGGAATCCACTTGTTGAAAAGGAGCAAAGATGGATTCCCATTTGTCCTCTGCGATCCCGATTCCGGTGTCTTCCACCTCGAAGCGCAATCTATAAGCGAACTGGGTCTTTGCCAACAATTCCCCGCGAAGTAGAATGGAGCCTTGTTTAGTGAACTTCTCCGCGTTTTCCAAAAGACCGATCAGCATCCGTTTGAATCGGACCTCGTCCCCCACGACCGCATCCGGAATATCGTCCGGGAGAGAAACGGAGAAGGAAAGTCCCTTTTCCCGAATGGGATCCTCCATTCTCATCGCTGCCTCGTATACGGCAGCGCTCAAATGAAAAGGGCGATGGATGAGAAGCAAGGTACCTTTTTCCAAATTCGAAGCGTCCAGCATGGATCCTAGAATGACCATCATCGCGTCTCCGCTTTTTTTCAGAAGTTCCATCATCTCCCTTTGTTCCGGCTTGAGATCGCTTTCCAAAAGCATCTCGGTGATTCCGATGATCCCGTTCATAGGAGTCCGGACTTCGTGGTCCACGTTGATCAAAAATTCGCTCTTGGCCCGGTTAGCGGCCTCCGCCTCGTCCCTTGCCCATTCCAACTCTCGAGTCCGTTTCTTGACCAATTCCTCCAGGTCCAGATTCAGAATTTCCTGAGCCTGTTCCCTTTCCCGAAAAGCGCTGAGTAATTTGCTGGCCAGAGAGAGTGCGTTGGAAAGGACGAAAATTCCCACCCCCACTCCGCTCAATTCCCAGGAGTCCAACACTTCAGAATGATAGAGGATCTCGCTGGCTAAAAAGAAAAGTAAGGCAAAGAATCCGAAAAGATACAAAAGAGCGCCCGGACGTCGGTTCCGAACCGCCTTGGCCAACACGTAAAAGGATGCAGCGGACATCAGAACGAAAGCGATGTAAGACGGTCCGATCAGATGGGAATATATGTTCGAACCAGTCAACAAAGTCGCGAGCACAAAGACAGAGGCGATGGAATATCCGATCTTCAACAGGGTACGCCCGGCATCGATCGGAAAAACGGAATATAGGAAATGCAGTCCCAAAGGCATTCCGATGAACCAGGTGATGAACTCGGCTCTTAAATAGATTTCCGGACCGACGGGAAAATGTTCCGGGAATAATCGAACTCCCGTTGAGTAGAGCCTGACACAGACCACAATGGAAAAGCAGCCGAGCACTAAGGCGGACGGATCCTTTTTATAAAATACGGAAACGAAAATATGGAACAGTCCGAGAAAGAGCAATCCTCCGATTAGGAGGGATTCCAGATCCCTTCTGTCCTCGTAATATTTCTGCACGCAAGCGGGCTCGCCGAAAATAGGGGGCTTCCACAGTCCGCCTTTTCTATAATAATAGTTCGAAATCTCGAAATCCAGATTCGCCTTCTTTTCCCAAGGAGGAAGAACGACGTAGCTTGTCAGTAGAGCCAACGCGTCAGGAGATGGATCCCCCACCCTGCCTACTTCGGTTAACACCTTACCATTAAACAGGATTCTATAATTCGTTCCCTGATCGAAACTGACCAGATGCAGATTTTCGACCCGACCGCCCGAAGTCAATTCCAGCCGATACAGAGCCTTGCCGTAGGCCGGCAAAATTTGCCCTTGCCAGACCTCCCCGGTCCAACTTCCCGGAGTTGTCTGTAAGGAAAAGACCGCCGGATCGCCGGGTAACTCGCGGCTCGGTCTCTCTCCCAGCCAGGCGAATTTCCATTTTCCCGTTAAACGAAAACAATCTCCTCTGTGAGAGGACTTCGCTTGGTCCCAATGCAAAACCCCGTCTACTACGATTCCGCCTTTCGGAAAGGGACGGCAGGAAACGATCAGTAAAAGAGCTAGGACAAAAGAGAAAGAATGCTTCGGTTTCCGACTCATTTTAATTTTATAAAAAACTAAGATTCCTCGGCTTCTGTCTACGATTTCCCCGGAAAACCCGGGAAAAAGACCTAGTTCAGATCGGCCTGGGATCGGATAAAAGGAGCCTTAGGAGAAAGAAAATATCCGCTCAAGGAAGCGAAGAGCACGGGAGTGAAGCTGGAAACTCCGGTCAAATCCGCTAACAGAATGGTCGTGCTCACCGGAGTCTTCGTTACGGAGGCGTTGACCGACGCCATGAGACAGATCAGCAAAAAGGATTCGTTTTCCGTGGGAAAAAAATCCATCAAAAATCTGCCCGTAGTCGCCCCTACGAAAAACAAAGGGATAATGATCCCTCCTCTCCAACCGCTCGAAATCGTGGTGTTGATCGCGAGAATCTTCAATAAGACCAAACTACCGAAAAAAACCCAGTTCCCTTGGGTCGTGACGATTTGGTTCAATTGGTCGTGGCCGAAATAGCGGGTCAAAGGTTGGTAAAAAGCGATACAACCCAGCAAGAGTCCGCCTAACGTCGTTTTTACGAAAATCGGTCCCGGGACTTTTGCGAAAGAGAATTTCGTGGCGCGAAACACTCCGTAAAAGATCCACCCCACTGCGGCGCCTGCAATACCGAACGCGATGGCATTCTCGAAATCCTCGATCCCGCCGGGTACATATTGAGGAAATTGCCAGGTCGGACCGATTCCCATGTCCGTCATCCAGAGAAAAACGAAGTAAGCGGAACAACTGGAAAGAAATGCCGGCAAGAGAGCCTCGTAATACTCCACTACGTGTCTATGCTGTAGAATTTCGAGAGCGAATAACGCGCCCCCCAACGGAGAACCGAACAAGGACGTGAATCCCGAAGCCATTCCGGCGATGGTCATGGAGCGAAGTTCTTCTCCCTCCAAACCCAGCAACTCCGCGAACCAACTTCCTATAGAGCCTATGATCTGGATCAAAGGAGCTTCCGGGCCGGCGCTTCCTCCGGAAGAAATGCTCAAGAGAGAGGAAGCCGCCATAGAGGGATTGCTCTTCGTATCCAGCTTTCCCCCTTTGAATCGTATATTATCGATTACTAATGAGATTTCCCCAGGTTCTCCGAGAAAATAAATGATCAGTCCGATTCCTAGTCCGGAAACGGTCATTAGGGCGATTATCCAAGGTCCTTCCAACTTTCCGATAAACACGGTCAGATATTCCAGAGTCTTCCAAAACAACGCCGCGAACAACCCTCCGAATAATCCGAGTAAAACGTAAAGAAGGCTCCAACGGGAGAGCATAAACGGATTTTTCTTGGAAAGTACGAAGATTGGATTTCTAAAAAAGGATCGGATTCGGTCCATTACTTTGCTTAGACGAGTAGGACGGAATCGTTCTTACGGGAAATAACCGTTCCGATTTTCCGGACGATTTCCCCCTTTTCTTCCAGGGTCTTCGTAGCGGTCTCTTCCGCATCGGGGGAAACGATCACGATATATCCGATCCCCATATTGAAAGTGGAAAACAATTCCTTCTCTTCTATGTTCGGAAAATCCTTTTTTAAACGTTCGAAAAACGGACTCGAAGGAAGAGAGGATCTCTCCAAGGAAACCGCACAGTTCTCCGGAAGGACTCTCGGAATATTCTCGTAAAATCCGCCTCCGGTGATGTGAACCATTCCTTTCACCTCTACTCTCTTTACCAAAGAAAGGATACTCTGCACGTAAATTCTAGTGGGCCGCAAAGCGTATTCCCGCAGAAATTCCGTAACTTCGGAATCCTTCGGGAGATTCCTACCTCCGGGGAGGTACAATTTTCTGATAAAAGAAAATCCGTTGCTGTGAGGTCCGGAAGATTCTAAACCTAAAACGATGTCTCCCGGTCGGATCTTCGAACCGTCGATCATATCTTCCTTTTCCACGGCTCCGACCGTAAAACCGGCCAGATCGTATTCGTCCTCTTCCATGGTTCCGGGATGCTCCGCGGTTTCTCCTCCCAACAAGGCGGCACCGGACAGACGGCACCCTTTTACGATTCCGGATACGATCTTTTCCATTTTCGCAGGATCCAATTTTCCGCAAGCGATATAGTCCAGGAAGAAAAGAGGCTCTCCTCCGCTGACCAGAATGTCGTTTACGCACATCGCGACCAGGTCTATCCCTACAGTATCATAAATTCCTAAAAGACGAGCCAATTCCAGTTTGGTGCCGACCCCGTCCGTGCCGGAAAGTAGAATCGGATTTCTATAATTTTTCAGGAAGGAAACGTCGAATCCTCCGGAAAATCCCCCCAATCCCCCCACAACCCTCGCGCCGTGAGTCGATTCCACATTTTCCTTGATTCTTTTTACAAAGTCCTGACCGGCTTCCGTGTTTACGCCGGCGCTTTTGTAGGTGATTTTTTCTTCCATTTGACCCGCTCGAGAACAGAATTCCCGAACGGAGTCTTCTGGACAGAAAAAAAAGGCTCCGGAGTCCGGGCTATTTCATTTGGTCGATCTGGTCCATGGCGGAAAGTTCCGCATCCAAGGCTGGACGGGTGGCTAAGGGGGCCATACCGGGCTTCAGATCCACCGCTTCTCCCGCCTTGACGAGAACCCTTGCCTCGTCCGTTTTCCGAGTGATCAAAACGCTTCCTTCCCGTACTGCAAAGGTTCCTGTTTCTGCGGAGCGATTGACCTGTCCCCAAAATTGGGTTCCCCTCACTGCAGCCACCACCGCAGGGGTATCCACGGAAATGGATTGGTTTTTGGAGAGTTTTACCACTTTTACCAGGATGTTCCCGTCGTTGACCTTCAGATAGGCTTGGTCCTGTTTCAATGCGGCGAGGGAAGTTTCGGTCCCACCCAAAAGCCGGATGGTTCCCAAAGGAGTCGTTAGGTCTACAAGCCCGTCTTTTGCCGTATGAATCGTTTCTTCTTCCGGAACGAGATCGTTATATTTCAAGTCCTTTCCGGATTTCAAAGCGGTGGCCTTACCGGAAAGAAACGTAACTACCGCCTTTACCCCGCCTTCTTCCTTCGGTTTGCAGGCGGATGCAATCACCGAGAAGGCTAGAATATTTACAATGAAAAGAATTTTGATCGGCCGATTCATAAGGTTTCCATACTTTAGATCTCCGAGCGGACAGTGGGAACTAAAAAAAGAAGGTCTGGAAAAAAATTTTATCCAGTCTAACGGAAAGTCTCTTCCGCAAAATCCAACAGTTTCTTCGCAAACGAATACGAGATATCCCCATCCGAAACCCCGGAAAAGTGGATCCGACTCGTCGGAGTCCCTGGAAAACGTTCCAGTCCGAGACTGGCAATCAGATGGCGGACCGTACCCTCGTTTCCGTCGTAAAGGTCCGCCTCCGGATAAATGGAAAGTATCTGTTTTTTTAAAAAAACGTAATGTGTGCAGCCCAGGACCAGCCCTCGAACCCCCTCTTTTTTAGGGACCTCCAGGACGGTTCGGACAAAATCCAATGTGAGTGCCGCGTCCCCTCGGTCCACTGCGGAAGCCAGACCGTCGCATTCCAGATGTAGGATCCTCTCCTCCGCATCCAAAGAAGATTTCAGATTTCGGAGTTTCTCCTCGCGGTGGGTCACTGAAGTCGCCAATAACGCGATTTTTTCCCCTGGATGGGCGAGTAGAGCCGGTTTGATCGCAGGTTCCATTCCGAAAACCGGCACGGACAATTCTTTTCTAAGGTCCGCAGCGGCGGCCGAGGTCGCGGTATTGCAGGCGATCAAAATCGCGTTCGCTCCTTCTTCGAGCAAGGAACGACAGACGGAAAGAGTAAGCCGGAGCACCTCCTCGGTGCTCTTTTCCCCATACGGAGAATTTGCGAGATCCCCGTAATACAGGTATTCCACCTCGAAAGGAAGAGTGCAAAGTTGTCGGAGCACCGACAACCCTCCCATTCCGGAGTCCATAACCCCGATCTTAAAAGGAACTCCATCCTTCCTTTCCATCTGTGCTAGGCCGAGCGGACGTATTCCTCGATGCTGGACCGGAGCGTGGAATAGATCCAGTGGAATTTTTCCTCGTCTTCTTCCAATAAGGTCACACGAAATCCGTGTCTATCCGTACAGAAGGAAGTGAGAGGCACGACGCAGATTCCGGTGGAAGCGAGAAGATAGTACACGAATCTCCGATCGTTCGCGCATTTCTCCAGGAGAGGTCTGATGAAATTTTCCGCGTCGGAATTCCGGATCGGCAAAGACATATTCCCTTTCAGTGTCCCTTCGTCAAAGGCCACCGTCAGATAAAATGCGCCCTTGGGTTCTACGACGCGAACTCCTTTCAATCCGTCGAAATACTTCACGGCACTCTGGGCTTTTTTTCTGAATTTTTCGTTCCTGAATTTCAGGTGAGGAATGAATTCCGGATGGGAATAGACTTCCGGAATTGCCATCTGGGGAAGAGCCGTGGAACAGACTTCCAACATTTTTGCATCCAATAAGGATTTTATATATCTGGCGAAAACCGGATCCTTCTCTTTATTAAAAATCTCTAACCAACCGCAACGTCCTCCTGGCCAGGGGAATTCCTTGGATATGGAACGTAGAGCGATCCCGCAGACCTTATCTCCGATCACTTCGGAAAGATGGATGGTCCCCGTCTCGGAATAATTGATATGCGCGTAGGTCTCGTCGCAGATCACCATCAGGTCGTATTTTTCGGCGATCCCGACGATCTTTCTCATGACGTCCTTTCCGTAAACCGCCCCCGTAGGATTGTCCGGATTGATCATCAGAATTCCGGTGATCGAGTCGTTGTATTTTACCTTATTCTCTAGATCCTCAAGGTCCGGCATCCAACCCCTTTCCGGAAGAAGGTTGTACGTTAGGTGTTCGTATCCGGAATGCGCTGCCTCTGCGGAGGAAAGCGTGGAATAGGCAGGGCTCGGTCCTAAGACCCTGGCCTCCCTTCTCATGAAACCGAAAATTTTCGCTACCGCATCCCCGAGTCCATTAAAGAATAATAAATCGTCGGAGGAGATCTGGGCTCCTCCTCTCTCGTTCACTTTCGCAGCCAGGAACTTACGGGTTTTTTCATATCCTTGGGTAGCCGTATAGGCCCAGGATCCGTCCTGTAAAATCAGATCGGAAACGATCTTCTTCATCCAAGGAGCGACCTTTTCCCCTTTTTGGATCGGATCTCCGATATTCTCGTACGTGATTTGGACGCCTAGAGCCTCCAATTTCTTTGCCACCGCTACGATCTGGCGAATCTCGTAAATGAGAGCATCCGCACCGCTATGAACGATATTTCTTCTCATATCCCGCCTGGGTTCGTACTTATTTTTGGACCAATCGAACCACGAGTTCTTGGAGAGTCTTATCCCGATAAATCCGGAGTTTGAGTTTCCCTCCTAATCCCACTATTCCGACCTGCCCACGAAGATCATTAATATTTTTCACGGGCAATCCGTTCGCTTCCAAAATGAAATCGTATCTTTTGATTCCGGAAGTTTCCGCCGAAGAACCGGCTTCTATATCGTAGACCAGCACGCCGGTCCAGCCGTTCGGAATTCCCAAAGCCTTTCTATGGTCCGAAAGAGGGACTGTAGCCATCACTCCCAAAGTCGCCGGACGAATGGTTCTCCCCTTATTTTCCTGGATCAGTTGAATGATTTTCCTAGCGTAATTCATCGGAATCGCAAAACCGATTCCGCT
The DNA here is from genome assembly GCF_004769195.1 of Leptospira fletcheri. Classification (NCBI taxonomy): domain Bacteria; kingdom Pseudomonadati; phylum Spirochaetota; class Leptospiria; order Leptospirales; family Leptospiraceae; genus Leptospira; species Leptospira fletcheri. Next base: position 168,597 of record NZ_RQET01000007.1, on the reverse strand, counting down.
GTTCCTTCCCGTGTCGCTTCGGATCAAGCGGTTGATACCGATCACCTCGCCGTAGATATTCAGGAGAGGTCCGCCGCTGGAACCCGGATTGATCATGCTGTCGATTTGGATATGGGTCTGCCCGGTTTCATCCAGATCTTCTCGATACTTGGCGGAGACCACGCCGACCGAAAAGGAACGTTCCAGGCCGAAAGGAGAACCGATGGCGATGGCCCAATCCCCGACCTCGATTTCGTCCGAATTTCCGAAGGAGACGGGTTTCAACCCGGAACCTTCCCTGATTTTCAGGAGGGAAATATCCGCACGTTCGTGACTTCCAACGAACTTAGCCGGAAATACCCCGCCGTCCGAAGTGATGACCTCTATGCTTTCGGCCCCTTCGATCACATGATAATTCGTGACGATGTACCCTTTTTCATGGATCAAGAACCCGCTGCCGAACGTGGCCAAGCGCTCGTTCCGATAATCGAAATAATGGTACGGACTTACGATAGGATCGGATTTTTTGGTACGGATGGAAACGACCGAATCCTTCGTCGAACGATAGACGTTTCGAAAAGCGTTCTGCAGTTCGATCCCGGCTTTCTGCTCCCTATATTGCAGAGGTTTGTCCCCTCGGAAAAAGGAAGACAATCCGCCTTCCCCGGGAAGAATTAGGATCAGAATTAAAAGTATGGCCAATCCGGCGTTCACCGCCACTACCGGAGGAAGAGAGAATCGCATGGAAACTACCTCTACCCATCCTGTCTTTCCATCGACAAATCGTCGACTCCGATTCTCCATAAAGCTGAGTCCTTTCTTTTTCCTAATCTGGGTCGCCTCCCAAGGTTGCCTTCCCTATCTGTTTCATTTGGGAAAAGAACAGGCGAAATTCATGATCTACAAGCGACCTTTCGAAGAGGTATTTTCGGATCCGAACGTTCCGGAAAAAACCAAGGAAAAATTGAGAGAAGTGGAAAGAATCCGGCAATACGGAATCTCCTCCCTGGCCCTCTCTTCGAAAGGAGGATTCAAAAGTTATTTCGCACTGGATCGGGACGCGATCGGTTGGCATGTCAGCGCCTGCCATCCTTTGAGGTTTGAGTCCTATACTTGGTGGTTTCCGATCCTGGGCTCCGTTCCCTACAAGGGATATTTCTCCGTGGAAAAAGCGAAGGAGGAGGAAATCCGATTGAGACGGGAAGGTTGGGACACTCGTCTTCGGATTACGGCAGGTTATTCCACGTTGGGATGGTTTGAAGATCCGCTCTTTTCCTCGCAACTGTACGAGGATGAAGGGGAACTCGCATCCTTAGTGCTCCATGAAATGGCACATTCTACGGTTTATTTTCCGGGAGATTCCACATTTAACGAAAGTTATGCGAGTTTTATCGAAGAGGAAGGAAGCCGCGCTTATCTACTTTCGGTGGGGGGAAGACGCCGGCTCGAATCCAGAGAAAAAGCGGACAAGGAGAGGAAGGAATACCTGAATCTTTTGAAGAAGACGGCAATTCTGTTAAACGAAGAATATTCCAAAGGAGGATCCGACGAAGACTTGAAAAGTAGAAAAAAGGGGCTCCTCGCCGAATTCAAAAAGGAATTAAAAAGCCAAAAATGGACCCATATCGAATCCGCCAGACTATCCGAGCGGGAATGGAACAACGAGGATTTCGTAGGCATGCTCCGTTACCATTCCGGAACGACCTTTTTTCGAAGGAAATTCTCCGAATGGAACGGCGACTTTGCCAAGTTCAACGAGGAAATGAAAAAATTGGGAAAACTTTCCGAATCGGAACGACGGAACCTATTACGGGAGGAGGCCCCTTAGACCATTCCTCCGAAAGTCCATCCGCACTTCCGGAGAAAACTAACGCACCACAAAAGAAGTGGTAAAAAGCCTATATCCGTTCCAATATTTATCGAAAGGATACAACTCCTTCATCGCATCCATTGCCTTCAAAAATCGGTTCCGTAAAGGGATGCTTACGCTTTCCCTTCGAGTCAGTTCCCGTAAAAATCGCGAGTTATGAGTATCCGTCTGGAAGCCTAAATTTACGATTCCGGATCCGCGAATTCCTTTTTGAAGAAAATATAAGGAATCGCGGAAATGATTCGATCCTGAAAAAAAATCCTCCAGGAGGGAGGCGGATAGCATCCAAGGTCCGTCCGCCTTCAACCCTGAAATTTCAGATACGTTTTTGCCGCCGAGCAAAACTCCTTTATTTTCATCCAGCTCCAAAGGTTCCCGGATCAGCAAAAACGGGGATATTCGAGACGTTCCCATATTCCCGATTTCGAATGTATCCAACTTGAATAGGCGCTTTAACCAATCGGGAGTGGAGGAACTTTCCTTGAACAGGATACCGAATCCCGGCAAAAACTCGTCCTTTTCCCGATGCGGAGGATTGTCGAGCAAAACTGCCGGATCCGTTACGTAATAGACTTCCTCCTCGGAGCGGGGACTGAGAGGAACTAGAAAATGATAGGAGGATAAATATAGATACGTGATCTTATTTTTCGCAATCCGGATACTCTGACGGTATTCCGTTTCCAGCGATTCCCGGAGCAGAATTTCCGCGCCTCCTTTTTCCGCTTCTTCATGATATTTGAATATAGACGACTTAAGCCTGCGATTGTCCTTGTAGGCGATATCCCCGTTGGATTTCCCGCGTGAAAACTTGATGTAAAAGGAAGTCAATCCCAGATCGACCACAGCAAGCAATTCCTGGTCGGGGGGCAATTTTTCCTCCAAACGGAACGAGACGGATTCGAATTTCGGAATGTCCGAAAAGAAAGGAGTTCTGCCCAAGACGCTTTTCCGAACCGCCGAAATCCGATCCTTTGCGACGGCAAGATCGAAGAACGATTCCGAATCGTTCTTCTGAAACGCGAGGTGCTGCAGGTAGACCAAAAAATCGTCCAATTCCCTTTTTTCCCGGGGAGAAAAAGGGATTTTTTTCCGGGAGTTCACCCAGCGATTCGCTACGTTCAACAAATCCTTGGAGTTCTTAGAAAATGCTTCCCGATAGAATTTCATGGAATCGACAAAAGGCGAATCGGAAGAAGTCTCAGCGACTTTTCCACCGATCGCGTTTAATTTATATTTTAAATAGAAAATCTCGGGATTCGAAGAATCGTCCGAGATCCCTTCCGCTTTGGCGAGCCATGCTTTCGCCTTTTCGTAATTTCCTCTCGTGTAATACGCGCGGGAGATCTCCATCGCGACACGGCAAGCCCGGGGAAGATTCCCCTTTTTCAATTCGAAGTCCAGATAAGAATTCTGAAAGCCGGACATTTCCTCGGCGGACTCTTCGCTTAACGAATATCTCAAAAGATCCACCAGAAGTCCTCGCTCCGAGGAATCTAGGCCCGCAAACAATTCGGGGGAAGCTCCGAAAATTTCCGAGTGCAGGGTAACGGGGGAAATTCTTTTTCCGGAGGATTTCTTTTTGGCAAGAAAGCCCAAGTGAATTCTATATTCCTTCTCCCCGGCGGAACCGGTATCCCGATCGCCGAGTTCCGCGGGCACTCCGCCAGGTTCCGATGATTCCTCTAACAAGGAAATTTGTCTCGCGAGGTCGGCCTCAAGGCGCGCAATACGCTCCTTCCCTCCCTTAGGCGGAAGGATCTTCGCCGCTTTTGCCAATTGTAACCGCACCACTTCCGGCGAATAGGTTTCCAAAGCGATTTCGGCCAATCGGATCCGCAATAAAAACGGATCATAGACTTTCGGATCGACGGAAAGGTCGGGAGAGATTTTTCCGTTGCCCGCTTTTAGAGATACGACCGCGGAGATGATTTCTTTTTTTTCCGGAGAGAAATCGGCCCAATCGCAATTCTGATCGGAATGCTCCAGTAATGCGGAAAGGCAAATTGCGAAATGAAGATCCTCCATCTGGGTCTCGGCCCTAGGTTCGTATGCCAGAGCTAAGATCTCTTTTACCGAGCCGTTTCCGTGTTTTTTCCTCAGGACCCTGAGTAGATTTTCCTCGATCCTGAGCGCAAAATCGGACCCGGCTTTCGTATAATTGCGGGCAAGAAAAAGGGAATCGTATGCCTTGGAATCGTTTCCGACCATCTCAAAATTTCTGGAATCGACGAGAAGTTCTCCCGCCCGTTTCGTGTCCGGCGCCCGCAAGCCGGACAATTTACCGAAACGGTAAACGTTTGCTGCGGAGGTTTCCCCTCGCAATTCCCGAAACACTTCGTTTAAACAACTATCTCCGACAGAACAAATATACACCCGATCGATTCCGGATCCGATAGAGACCGTTGCGGCTTTCAGCACTTTCCTCCAGGAAGGAACACCCTTTTCCCAAAAAATCGCGGTCGAAATTTTATGATTTTTGGAAAAGATCTCTTTTAAATCCAGCCTGTCCGGCTTTCTTTCTCCGAAAAGAAAATCGCTTTCCAATTCCGGCAAGGGAGAAACGACTACGTCCGTATCCTCCAAGAGCGGCCCCAGATTCCCGCTTTTGATTTCTCGAACTCGGGGCTCGTCGGGAAGAGGGACAAACGTAGCCACTGTCTTAGAGGAAAAACTTCCCGGGTCATCGGTTCTAATCGGTTCCAGGTCCGCTTTGAAAATCGCGTCTCGCGCGGATCCAAGTATAGCGGCTGCGTAGCTCGTATTTCCGGGATCAATCGTTTTAGAGCGAAGCCATTCCGGCTGTCGGGAAAGTTCGGCCAAAACCTCCTTCTCTCCTCCTGGGACGGTTGAAAATCGAACCCCGTTCGAGGATGCGATTCGTATATAATTTTTCCCGAATATTTTGAGAATCTTAAATTCGGATTCCGAAGAGTCGAGAGGGCGGTCTTCCGGATTGCCGAACGGGTTTAGAAAATTTCTCCTTCCCGGAAGAGAATTCCTTAGTTTTGCAAGGGATTCCCAGGCCATAGAAGAGGATTTGGTCAGATTCGCTTCCGCTTCTTTGACGTCGCTTCTCCTTTCTAGAGAGGATTGGTATTTCAGATACGACGTCCGAAAATTCCTCCAGGCGGTCTCAAACTCGGAGTATTCTTTTTTGCCCTCCTCCAACTCCCAAATTCCCTTTTGGAAATTTCGGAACAAGAGCAAGGTTCGATACCGTTTCCAAGTCCGGAAGGCGGACCGTAAATCACCCGACTCCGCTTCGATACGCGCCTTGGTTTCGTACAAATCCCTTAATAGAAAACCCTTGGAATCGGCTATGATGTGCGCTTGATTCCGGAGAAGATCTTCCGCCTTACCGATTTTCGTTTCCGCTTGGGCGGATTTTCCGGAGGCCAGATCCAGACGAGCCTGTAGGACCCATGTCTGTATCAGCTCGATGCCGTAAAAGAATTCGTTCGCCATCTCTTCCGCAAAATTCAAACAAAGATAGGCTCTCTCGGAATCTCCGAGACGGTAAAAAATACTCGCTCGACTTAGCGCATGAGTCACACGTTCCTTTTTGCTAAACGGATCCTGATTCAGGCCCACCACTTCCTTAGGAAGGCCGGAGGGATTCTCCAGCAGACTTGCGGCCTTCCCCAGATTTTCGAAGGCTTCGATCCAAGCCTTCTTTTTCAGTTTTTCTTCACCCGAATAATAGAGTACGTTCGCGGAGAGTACGTCGAAATCGTAATTTTCCCGGTAGAAATTATCGGCGCATCTTTTTCTGACCGAAATTTTATCCTCATCCTCGAAGAAGGATATGCAGGAAACCAGATATCTCCGCTTTATGGACTCCAAATATTCGGATGAATCGGCGAGTTCTTTCTCATACTTGCCCGCGATCCCCGAATCGTCGGCCTCGATTTCGGCAAAAAGAGAATATAATGATCTCCTAAAGGAAGAAAAGGAACGGGAACCGAGTTCGCTGGTCGATGTCTCGTAATCCTTCTGGAGGCGGAACGCCTGCTTAGCGCCTCCGAATTCCCCTCTTTTGTACCGAACGAATCCCAGATCGTTCCAAGATTGGGATTGGATCAGCTTGCCTGCGAAGTGTCCGCCTAAACCTTTACGGCTCACGTATTCCAGTCGTTTATCGATTTCTTCCGCGGATAAACTGTAATTATGCTCCAGGAGTAGGTTGTTCAATCGGATCCCTGAGGAAAGCAAAGGTTGATAAGCGACAGGAATCGCCTCGGGAAATCGTCCGGAACCCGAGACTCGGGTGGAATCCGGGAGGACCGCATCGAATACGAAATCCCAAAAATAATCCCAGACGGTGATCTTAACTTTCTTGGGAAACCAATTGATTCCTCGTTCGCGGGCCGATTCCTCGGCTTTTTTCAGATTCTCTTCCGACTCAGAAAGATTCCCGATCTTCTGCAAACTCAGAGCCAACGCATTGTAGAGATTGACCGGATCCACCAGCTTCGAACTTTCGTTCAGCTTTAATGCATCCCGGTAATAGGCGATCGAAGTGCCGAAATCTCCGGACTCCATGGAAGAAAGCCCGATCAGCGTATATATGAGCGCCAGTTTCTCTCTGTAACTTCCGAACTGGCCCGTAAAATCCGATTGAGAGAACAATTTCGGGAATTCGTTTTCGGAATAGAGCGCGGCGGCATCCTTCAATTTTCGGATGGCCTCGGAATACCGGGACATGTATATGGACGATCTTGCGGAGTTAAAAAGAAAGACGGCTTTTTGGCGGTAATCCTCGAACTGTGCTTTGAAAAGAATGACCTTGGAATAGGATTCGACCAACGCGTATTGCTCGTCCGCTTTCGGATAATTCTTCAGTAAAAAGTAATTATTCGCGAGATTCAACCGTAGATCGGAAAGGGCTTTCTTATTCGGGAATTTCTCCCCCAGCAATTCCAGGATTTGGCTATAAAGTTCGACGTTCTCTTCGAAATTCTTTTCCGGGAAATATTTTCCGTAGACATTCTTATAATTTTCCTCGTCCGACGGTTCTTCCTCCGAAATTTTCCGGGACTTCATGATATCCACGTATTGGTACAACCATCCCAAAAGTTGATAAGCGTCGTGGTAGGTCGGGTCCGCGAAGATGATCCATCGCAACTCGTATTCCGCCTGCTTGTAATCCCTAAGCGCGATCTCCTTTTTATTCGCGTCCATGGTGCCGGCGGCATAATAATACGTCTCTCGTATCACGGATCTGTTGATCAGATAATAGGCGTATCCGTACAAAGTCGCAAGATCCAGAAAGGTCCTGGCCCTAGGAAGGATTTTCTCTTTTTCGTAATATTGCGTAACGTAAAGCAACCCTTCCTTTTTGTCCAAAGGATCGAATTCGACCGGATTTAAGGCCCCTAGGAGTCCCTTAGAATTCTTTTCGCTGATCGATTTGGCCAATTTAAAGGACGTATCGACCATCAATTTTTGATAATAAATCGCGTAGTCCTTATATAAGCTATCCAGGAAGAGATTCTTACTCTTGGCCAAAAACATATTTTCGGCGTTGAAAAAATAATGAAAAGAGGCCTGTAAAAAATCGGATCTATTCTCGTAATTCCGGGCGAGATTCTCGAAATACAGAAAGGATCGCTCCATTTCGCTTTCGTCGATGGGAACTCCGGAATTAGAATCGTAATTCTCCAAAAAGATCCTCAATTCGGCCAGGGAATTCCGAGTATCCCCCACTCCCCGAAAATTTTCGGATTTCAGTATATGAGATTTTAAGAATAGAGGATCCTCCGGCTTCAATTGCTCGACGAAGGAATCCAAAACCGCATTACTCTTTTTATATTCCCCCTGCCCCTTCAACCCGGCGGCCTTCAAATAGGCGAAGTAACGGCTTAAAAAAGGGGATTTCGTTTTTAACGAATTTACCGTCTCTGCGGCGTCCGCGATCTGTATTTTTTCCGCATCGGGACGATCTAAAAACGTCCTGGATTCCAAAAGTTCGTATATGTTTCGAAGATCCTCCAGGGAACTTTTAGGGTCGTTCGCCGCGAAAATCAGAACTTCGGGGAGCTTCCAGCCGGATTCTTCCGAAGAGGAAAAACGGATCGCTCCGATCCTTTTTCGGATTTGTCGAATATTATAAAATTCGGGAAAGGACTTGGAAAGAAGTTCATAACGTTCCAATGCAGACTTCTCGTCCCCTTGCTCTTCGTAGATCGTCCCGATATGCTCCTCCAGCGCGGCAAGCGATTGCTTATCCGTTCCGGAAACTCCGCGCAGCGAAGTTGAATAGTCCCGTAATTCGCTCGGTTTCGAGCCCTCGGCTTCGAGCAGATACGCATAGCCTAAGCCTTCCGTAGGATGCATCTTGGACGAGAGCATCTCTTTACGGATCTCATTCAAAACTACGATCCGACCCTTCCTTTTGGATTCCCGGTATTTTTCGAGACGGGCCTTGGCTTTAAAGACGGGAAGCAGAGGGTCTTCTGCGAAATACGTTTCTATGGAATCGAGGGCGAGTAGAAAGTCCTCGAAACTCTGCTTCTTTTTATATTCCAGAGCCAACTCGTACTGAGCGCCTATGTCAGCAGCCTTAGGAACGGAACCGTCCGCAGGCAAAAAATATACGTTCATCGTATCGTAAAAGGAAGCCGTAAAGAGAACGCTTCCTCCGTTAAACCTGGAGAACTTCGTATCGAAAAGGGAGAAATTTCCGGAAGTCAACCTCTTCTCCTTTCCGTTCGTTCGGTCCAGCCGGACGATCACGCTATTGTCGCGTTCGTCGACTTTGCCGTTTCTATCCGAATCGCTCCGAATGGAAGTATAGTAAAGATACCGCCCGTCCGGAGACAGACTCGGCGAAAAGTCGAGATAATCGTCCTTTGTGATCCTCTTGGTCCTGGAAGAGACGGTATCGAAGAGATAGACCTCGCCTCTTTCCGAATCGGAATAGGAGATAAACGTAATGGACTTTCCATCCTCCGACCAAAAAGGACTGGCGGCGCCTTTTTCGGTCAATCTCCTAGGCTTCTCCTTTCCTTCCGAATCCATCAGAACCAAATTCGGAATTCCCGGGCTGAGCCTATCGGAAGAAAAGACGATGTGCCGATTGTCTGGGCTCCAATTCGGATCCGTGTCCAGAAAGCGATCGGACTTTCCCGGAGTATCATATTCAGGATTCGTTAAGAACTTGAAATCCGTGTTTAAAAAACGTTTCCCGTCTAGAATCTTGATCGCCCATTCGGAGGGCTTCATCTTCAATAGGACTAGGTCGCCGGAGGAATCGTACTGCTCCGATACGAAAACCAGCTTCGTTCCGTCGGGACTGATGGCGGGCTTGTATTCCGAAGAGGGATGATCCGTGACGGGAACGACCACGGAACTCTTTAGGTCGCGGAACCAAATGTCGAAATTCCCTTTTTGACCGGTCGTATAGAAGAGATAGCGTCCGTCTTTCGTGGTCGAATTGTATAAGTTATTCCCCCTTTGAACCGTGAGAGGGAAAGGTTTGTCGTTCGCAGGTCGGAAATAATTTCGGGAAATCGGTCCATAATCGAATTCTATCGGTTTGATTTTTTCGACGGAACTAAGTAAAGCGCAATCAAAGACGGGAACCAAGGCGGAAAATGCGAGCGCGAGTCCGAAACGGCGCATGGAAATCTAATCCTTCTTTTTCCAGACGCCGGAAGAAGATTCATAATATTCCCCGGAGGCGACGGATTTGTACCAAGTAAGAACGAGGGACTGCTTCAGCAAAGCTTTCTCCTTTTCGTTAAGAGGTTTCTCGCGACGGGAAAAATCTTTGCGGAATTTGGACTGAACGACCAATTCCCGATTTTCATTCGTAATTTTGATCAATTCGGAAAGTCTCATTCTGAATTCCTCCTTGGCCAAAGCCTTGTCCACGCCCGCCTCCTTGGATCTTGGATTCATCCGGATCTTTCCGTCCAGGCCCTCGGCAAGAAGTCCCGCCGATAGATATTCCTTGGTTTCCCTCGCCAAGTATGCCAAGGTACGCAACGCGATATAAAACGTCCGGTCCGAAGGATCGGAAAACTCCTCTTGGACAAGATCCCGTTCCCAAATCTCGGAACCGGAGGAGGAAGTCTTAATCGAAGCGATCAGCCATCCGTCCTTTTCCAAACTCCGATCCTCGCCTAACATTTGTTTTTCGGAAGCGGTTTGGGTCTGAGTGAAAGTGATCAAAGGAGCTTTGATCGTGCACGTTTGGCAAAAAAGCGAGCAGATCGTAAGAATTTTAAGAATATTTGAAGTTTCTCGAGCCATAGTCATTTGTTATAGGTTTCAATCTCGCTCTGCGCCCGGTTCAGAAAATTGGCCAAAGGCATTCTCTGTTGAGAAACCTGGTTGTTCTCAAGATTTACAAGGGTTCCCAGGACGGACCGTTTAAAAAGGATCACCGCGTACACGAGACCTTTGGAAAGTTCCAGTTCTATCTTATCCACCGCGTAACTGGTATAGATAAAGTCCGTCAATAAATTCGAAGGTGCGAATATATTGATCGCGCTCTTTCCGAAGTCGCGTCCTATCTGATATACGCTGAAAAACAGATTCAGGTTCGGGATAGGGTCCCCCAGATTTCGGCCCCAAAGATTCAGGTCGGCCTTGATTTTCCCGTCGTCGATCTTCCCTCGGCTTCTCCCCGGAAGAAGCTGTTTTAAATCTATGTCCTTGACCCTTAATTCCATCGAATATTCCATTCTTTCCGGATCTCCCGAGCCGACGTTCACGATCACGTCTTTTCCCAGTACTTCCCCGTCAAGAGTATGTATCTTCAGGAAATCCATTCGTAAATAATTTTCTGAATAACTTAGGTTCGCCGAAAGACCGGGTGAGTCCGTTTTCGGCTTAATGTATTCGAAGGGAACCCCTTTCAAAGACGGATGAGTCCCTACGATTTCGCGGATCGTAAAGTTCGGTTCCGGCATTCGTCCGTAATTCAGCACGAATTTTCTCTTGTTCCCTTCGATCAGATTCCGGGTTTCCTTGACGGAAAGATCGTGTTGAAACGGTACGGTTGCGTTTAACCCGTCGATCCGATAGAGCTTGCATTCCGGGCTCGGGCAGAGACGGTTGCTCACGTACAGACTGGAATCCTTGGAAGTAAGTGTTCCGCTCAAATCCGATCCTTGCCACCCGAAACCCAAGCGCAAATCTCCTCGGAACGTAAGACCTTTAATCAGATAGGCGTCCTCCGCCGAGATAAGTTTAAGACTTCCCTTTAAGTCGGGGGAAAAATCTCCCAGGGCAGCGGTTTCTCCCGGCTTGGCCCGAGTCAAAATCCCTTGGGAGGAAAGCGCCAGCTTCCCGGAAAAGGCAGTCAAATCCATCCGATCCAGGAAGATCTTATCCGGGGGAGTTCCTTCCACCTTTGCGGAAAGATTCAGTTTCCCGTCTTTGATTTCCAAAGCGGGAAGATTCAGACGTATATTTCCGTCGATTCCCTGCTTCTTTTCCTTCTTAACATAGTTCAAATTTCCGCCAAGAGATAAGCGGGAACCGATCTGCGACCGTAAGGGAATCAAGGATTCCCGCAATGCCAGGGGTAGAGGGGGAATCAGCTCATCCAAATCCGCTTCGATCTTCAATCCACCCACACTCAAAGCCAAGGAATCCCGGATCCCAATCTCGACGAAACTTTCCAGAAAGAGTGCACGTTCCCCGTCCGGAGAAAAAACCGAAACCGAAACCGGAGTCGCCTTGATCCTTTCCAAGGCCCAAGGTTTTTTAAAAAAAAGGAATGTATAATTTCCTTTTGCATTTAACCCGATATTTCCGGAATTTCCCCGCCCGTAAGGAAAACGAAAATCGGATAGTTTCAGCGACAAACCCGCATTTAGATCGGAAAAATCCCTTCCCTTTACGTTCAAATCGACGGACAGCAGACCGGACAGTCCGGAAACATAAGGAGCCAAGGAGAAGCGGTCCAGTTTCAGCTTTAAATCGAGAGCTGGCGCAGCGAGGGAAGAATCGCCCGAATAGAAAAAGGTTCCCGCCAGACTTGAACCGTTATATAGGGCTTTCAGACGTTTGATCTCCAGAAGAGAGATCCAAGGCAAAGGTTTCTCCGCTGTCGCTTCCTCCGTCGGCTGCGGACGGAATCTTCCGTCCCAATCCAGATCCAACTCCTGGATACTGTGCGCCTTGGCACCGATCCTAAGATCCAGACCGGAGGCTTTCACCTCTCCCGTTGCACGCAGTTCTTTGGAGGTACCCTCGAGCAAAAGAGGAGCCAGAGACGCATTTCCCTGGAGAGAGATTCCCCGAATCCCTAGGTCCGTCAGGAATCCGGAAATCGGAGCCAATCGAATCGAGGACTTTTGCAAAGCGAAATGTACATTTTGGAGTTCGGACCCGATTCCGGAAATCCTGCCTCCCCCCTCCAACCATTCATCTTCGTTCACTGCCAGTTTCAGATTTTTTAAAACGATTTCTTTGGAGACGGGAGAATAGTCCAGGTCGTACCGGAAAGAAAATCCGAAAGGTTCCGCCAAACGATCCGCGATTTTCAATCGTATCTTGTCCGCACCTATGTCCATTTTAGAACGGAACGGGTGCCTTGTGTCCGAGCGTTCCCAGATCCAAGTCAACCGAAACGGATGGTCCATCTGTCGGAGAGGATCTCGGAAGCGGATTCGAATCGGTTTTTCGGGATTCAGAGAGAGCTTGAAATCGTCGATGAGCCCTAGGGCGGAAAGATTCAAAGGAACGGAGGAAAATCTTTCGGTATCTATTTCCAGATCCAAATCCAGTCCCGCCATCCCTACTTCGGTTGACTTGCCTCCCTCCTCCGAAGAAATGCCGAAGTCTAGATTCTTCAACTCCAACCTTGCAAAGGCGCTGACCGGGAGATACGTGCGGATGACGGAGATTGGTGATTCTTTTGCCGGAGGCGGGCTCGCTTTCTCTTTCCCTCCGGAATCCGAACCGGAAAGCAAGGTTGCTACGTTCCAGATTCCCTTCTTTTTTTTCAGTCGGACGGTCGCATTCTCGAGAGAAATCCGGGAGATCTTCAAACGTCCGAAGAGAATATAAGGAAGATTGTAACTGAATTCCAGACCCTTTGCCTGCAAAACCGGGTCGGGGCCCCATTCGGGTCGAGTTCCGAGAGCCAAATCCTCGATCCGTATACCGTATAAGGGAGAGAACTTTCGGATCTTTCCCCTCAATTCCCCCCGGACCATCGGCACAAAAACCCTATCGAAGAGAATCTGTCCGGTAAAGGAATTGAAGATGGAATGGTAGATAAGAAAGAGTACGAAGAGTACGGATAATAGAATTTTTCGCTTTAACAGAATCTGAAAAACCGATGGGAACACCTGGTTTTCTAAAGGATCAATATTCGAAAGACTCGATAGCCTCTTCTAAGGTTTTATAAATCTCAAAAATGCTAGCAAGTTTGGTAATCTCCATCAAATTCTCAATGTCCGAATTCAGATTCGTAAAAACCATTCTTCCTTTGAGCCCGTCGATGTGTTTGTAAATGTTCAAGAACATTCCCAATCCGGCGGAGTTGATGAAAGGCACTTTTTTCAGATCGATGATAAATTTGGGGACGTCACCTTTCGAGATGTACTCCTCGATTTTTTGTCCAAGCTCGAATTCGTTACCTGCTTTGATGGGTCCTTCGATCTTGATGATGTGGACGTCGTTTTTCGTGGTGACTTTGATTTTCATAACCCTTTCTTGGATTTTTGTGCAAATATAGGATCTGCATTCTAGTCGTCTTGTAAAGTCCTTTTTTACGGATTCCCTCCCAAATCCGGTCCTACTGACAGGGAAAAGCAATCCGCAGATTTTCGTCCCCTTGAATTATGGTCGACATTTTGGCCGGAATGCAACATCGTACCAACGTCAAGATGGCTTCCAAACCACCCCTCCTCTCCGTAGTGATTCCGATTTACAACGAGGAAAAAACGATTCCCGAACTCGTCAAACGTCTGAACTCTCTGTTATATATTTTAAAAAAAAGATTCTCCTTCCGGCCGGAAGACGCAGAGATCCTTTTCGTCAACGACGGGTCACGGGACGATAGCGCCGAGATTTTGAAAAAGTTCTGCGGATCCACCCCAGGCTTCTTTTTAATCAACCTGTCCAGAAACTACGGGCACCAGCTTGCGATCACCGCCGGGATAGATGTCGCAAGGGGGGAAAACGTGGCGGTTATGGACGGGGATTTGCAGGACCCTCCGGAATTCGTAGCGGATCTATTCGAAAAAATGAAGGACGGATACGACGTGGTTTACGCCCGACGTAGGACGCGCGACGGAGAATCCATTTTCAAACTTCTGACCGCCCATCTTTTTTACCGAACTTTAAAGAAACTTACTAGATTCGATATTCCGATCGATACGGGAGATTTTCGGATCATGAGCAGGCGGGTAACGGACGTGTTGGTCTCTATGAGAGAACAGCATAGGTACATCCGAGGCTTGATCGCCTGGATCGGTTTTCGGCAAACGGGACTGGAATACGATCGGGACGAGAGGTTCGACGGAGAAACAAAGTTCTCCGTCGGAAAGATGCTGAAATTCGCTTTGGACGGGATCACATCTTTTTCTTCCGCTCCCTTGAAATTATCCTCTTATTTGGGCTTTTCCGCCGCGTTTGCGGGTTCCTTGTATTCGATCTATATACTGTATCTGAAATTGTTCACGAACAATACGATCCAAGGCTGGACTTCCGTCATGGTCGTAGTCCTGCTGCTGGGAGGAGTCCAGCTATTAGCCTTGGGAATGATCGGAGAATACCTGAGTCGCGTCAATGACCAGACCAAAAACCGCCCACTCTATGTGATCGAAAAGATCTACTCCGTCGAAACGCTAGAGCAAAGGAAACACTCCCGCGTTGATCGTGAAAACGCACGGAGGAAGAATGAATCGTCTCGCGGATAGAGTCCTAGGAGCGTTCGCGATATCTGCGGCTCTTATCCTAACGGGAACAATGGTCTGGAAACATTGGACCTTTTTCCTAGATCTTTGTCCGATGAAGGACCTCCTCACTTGGGACGAAAATATCAGATTGAGTCAATTGCTGGACCAGTACCAGGACTTCCGGGACGGCAGGTACTGGAGGGGATTTTTTCCTTTCCTGGAGGCCTCCACTTGGCCCCCTTTGCGTTCCATCCTCTCCTTATTTTTACTTTGGGGACCGGGAGATTGGCCGATCACTTGGAAGGATTCTTTTTTAGGGCTGGTATTTTACGCTCTCTGCTTTCCGACACTCGTCTTTATCAGCTTTCGGGTCACTGGCTCTCTCTTATTTTCAGGAATCGCTTCCGCCTTCGTTCTGGCGATGACCCTACATACAACGGAGACCCCGGCCTATAGTCTCTCTTCCATGTTGGAAACCCAAGGGATGTTCGTTCTGCTCTGGGTGTATTTTTCTCTGTACAGACTTTACGATTCCGTACAGGACCTGCCTGCAGGTTCCGAGTTGGATCCGCAAAATACATCGGTTCGGATCGGAATCTCCGTTTCCTTGTTGGCGCTTTTTTTTACCAAATACCCGTACGGACTTCTTCTTTTCATTTCCTTGTTCGCATACGAAGCCTTGTCCCGTTTTCCGGAGCTTGTCGGATTTCTACGCTTTTCGATCCGGACGCATTACAAGGGATTCAGACTCGTTTTTTTGATCCTAGTCGTGGGAATGGTTTTTTCCCTTCCCCTTTTAAGAGTGGTCACGGATTGGAATCTAGACCAAAAGAACTTCAAGAAGATCTTATATTTTCTGACAGTAATCCTGTTCCTGGATTTCAATTATTTCCTATTCGCCAACAGAAAGACTGTAAAAACGGTCGCCCCTCCTTCATTAAGAATTCTTTATATTTACGCGATTTTCCCCTGCTTCGTCTGGCTGTTCGCGAACCTGGATCGGGTCATGAGCCTGGTGAACGCCCAGATGATCGTGAACAAATTCGTGCGGAGTTTTATACTCAGCCTTTTCGAATCTCAGAGCGATAAGGTTCCGGCCAGCCACGTCTTCGACCACCCCTGGATTTTCCGGACGTTTTTCGTCCTCGCACTTGCATGGATCCTTTACTGGTCTTATTCTGAAATCTGGAAAAAGCGACAAAAGGGAACTTCCGACGGAACGAAATCGGCCGAGCGTACCGAGGGATCGAACGGCATATTAGAAAAATTGGAAAAATTGTCCTGGCCGAGAGCCCTCCGCGATCCCCTTTTCGCGGTGACTGCCGTGGTTTTTTTGCAGTACATCGTCATCGATCTGAGCACGGGAAACAAGCAATTGAGACACGTGTTCTATCCCTTGCCTGCCCTCATTTGGATTCTGAGCCTATGGTTCTTTCGTGCGATCCGCGACGCAAAAGAGGCTAGAACGAAATACGTCGCGCTAATGATTTCTCTCGTTACATTCGGATGGGGGATTTCGTTATTTTTCCGCCCCGGCGGACTTCTCCGAGACTCTTACGGCTCCGCTCATGCCTTTTGTCTGAAAGGTTTCGAAGAAAAAGCCTTTCAACCCGCAAGAGACTTTGCCGCATTTTTGGATCCGAAAGGTCGATACATCGCCTTCAACGCTTTTCACGAAGAGGAAAATTTCCAGACTCCGGGAAGACTCCTCGCCTCAGAGTTCGATCTTTTAATGCGTTTGAAAACGCTGGAAAAAGGGAAATTCCGAAACGATAACAAATATCGTTGGAGGAATTGGGAAGAATTTGATACATTGGTTTATATCGGACCGAATTGCGAATTACCGACAAAGAACCGGAAAAGAACCGAGTCTTTGGGGTATTCCGCAACTCTTATTTCGGAACATAGACATGAGAGCGGGCAATATTGCATAAAAGAATATCGTCTAATCAAAATGTAATTTCCTTTCTTTCGGAAAATTTCGATTCGGGAGACTAAGTCGTGTCGCATCCCTGGCTATTGCCGACAATCCTAGCCTCTCTTCCGGCGGGATTCCTCTTATTCGCGATCTATCTTTATCTATATTATAAGGAAAAGCAAAGGGCGCTTTTGCTCTGGGCGATCTGTTGGTTCTTCCACATTCTTTTTTATGTAGGCAATATCCTCAGGATCACGGAAGCGGAAACGATCTATAGATATTATCCGAACGTGACCGTGGATTTTCTTCAGGCGTGTTTTCAACTGGCCGGTTGCATGAATTTCCTGAAACGTAAAACCCCGGGATTCGTGATCGGGATATTCGCTACGGTGGGAACTTGGGCAATCTATCTGGACCTCGTCAACGATAGGAGCGATCTATTCATATCCCCGATTTATTTTTTGGTCGGGATCTCGATGGGCTATACCGGCTACGTGTTCCTGAGGAACAGTCATGATAACCTAGGCAAGAAAATCGCGGGATGGATCTTCCTGCTCTGGGGATTCCACGTATTGAACTACCCCTTCCTCCGGAGTTCCGTCAAATTCGCACATTTCGGCTTTCTCTTAGGAACTTTTTTCCGAATGGCTTCCGCGATCGCGATCTTACTGGCTTTTTTCGAGGAACTCAAAGAGGCCCTTCTACAGACCCAGAACAATTATAAAAAGATCATAGAGACGACACAGGAAGGGATTTGGATGATCGACAAGGACGCCAATACCTCCTTTGTGAATCAAAAAATGTGCGAATTCCTGGAAATCCCTCAGCGCAATTTCTTGGGAAAATCCTTGTACGACTTTGTCGCTCCCGAAAATCGATCCCTGTTGGACAGGCGACTTAAGGATCGAAAACTAGGAATCAGCGAAATCCACGAATTCCATTTTAAGAACAAAATGGGAGAGTCGGTATGGCTCCTCATGTCCAGCAGTCCCATATTCGATATCCACGGGAATTACGAAGGCGCTCTGGCCATGAGCACCGACATCACCCCGTTCAAAAAAGCGGAGGGAACGCTTAAAGAACGGGAACGCCAACTTTCCACCTTAATGAAAAATCTTCCAGGAATCGCGTATCGATGCCAAGTGGATATGGACTGGACCATGGAGTTCATGAGCGAAGGCTGCTTCGAACTGACGGGGTATTCTCCCTCCGATTTCGTTTACAATCGGACGGTGTCGTTCGGAAGCATCATCCATCCGGAAGACGCTCAGAAAGTCTACGACGACGTTGTCGAAGCGATCAACGCGAATAAGGCTTATCGATTGATTTATAGAATCCATCATCGCAACGGAGAAATCCGATGGTTTTGGGAACAAGGCTCCGCGGTAAAAGGCGAAAACGGAGAAATCGTGGCTCTCGAAGGTTTTATCAACGATTTCAGTCAGGTGAAAGCCGCCGAGGAGATCATGACGGAAACCTTGAAGGAAAAAGAACTTTTGTTGAAGGAGGTACATCACAGAGTCAAAAACTATCTTCAAGTCCTCTCCAGTCTTCTTTCCCTCCAATTGGATAAGAGCGAAAACCTCGAACCGAAATCCGTGTTGCTCGAAAGCCAAAACCGAATACAGTCTATGGCTTACGTGCACGAATCCCTATACGGGAGGATGTCGGTAAGCGACGAATTTTTTCCGGAATATGTCAGTAAATTGGTGGAGAGTCTCCTACGATCCTACGGTTTCGATCATAACGATATAGGTATAGACCTAAGATGCGAATCCATTCCTGTGAAACAGAATGCCTTTATCCCCATCGGACTCATATTAAACGAATTGGTTACGAATACTCTTAAGCACGCGTTCGCGGACAGATCTTCCTCCGAACCGAAGCGCCTGGGAATCTCCTTTTACAGGGAAGATTCCTGGATCCACTTGGAAGTCAGCGACAACGGAGGAGGAAAAGAGAATCGGAAAGACGCTCTGGATACCATGGGACTCGAGCTGGTGGATCTGTTGGCAAAGCAGTTGAAAGGAACCGTCACCGATATCCCTTGTCCGAAAGGAACCGCCACTCGAGTCAGATTTCCTATGTTAAGCTAAAGTACCGGTTTATACTCCGGCTCCCTGCGGTCTCGCATCCGGCGCTTCTTCAGGAAGCCGATTCGTCACTTCTCGGAACGTCTCTTTGTATTTGACGTGATTCGTTCCCATCAACCTATCCCAAATGTTGAAATAAAGTCCGTAATTGCAGTTAAAGTATTTATGATGCATGTTATGATGCGTCGTAGTGTTGTGCCAGCTCAGGAACCTGTTGTCTAAAAACCCTTTCGGAAACAGCTCGAAAGAAAGGTGTCCTAACACGTTCAGAAAATTGCTGTAAAAAAAGAAGACGAGCAGAGCCGCGGAATGCAAGGGCAGAATCAGCGCCGCTAGGGGAACGATTCCCGCCTCTATAACGGCTTCGTATGGATGAAAGGAAAAAGCGGCCCAGGGGGAAGGATTGGTGGATTTATGGTGCACCAAATGCATTCTTTTGAATAGAACAGGATGGTGCATAAGACGGTGAGTCCAATAAAAATACGTGTCGTGCAAGAGTATCAGGGCCACGATGCTGAAGACCAGATACGGGACCCCGTAATCGGAAACCTTATCGTACAATAAAGTCCATCCCTGCTCTTTCATCAGATACACCAGCACTCCCGAGGCAGCAAAGATGAACAAAGTTAGCGCGGAATATTTGAGTTCGTGCCAGATCTTGTCCGCTTCCGGAAGTTTGGATTGGATGATCCTATGTTTCAATTTATCACGGAAGAGCAGCCAGACGAAAACGTATGCCAACCCCGCCATGATCAAGTATCTCACCCAAAGGGTGACAAGGGAAAAAAGATAATAACCGTCCAATCCGTATTTCTGCACTAATTCCGTCATGGTTCACCTCGAGTTCAGGTTTTTCGTCCTTTGATTCTATACGATGAGACCTTTCCGAGGCCAGACAATCCTGAAAAACTCTAGCCGATTCCGAAATCGGAGAGGATTTCAGGCGGAAATTAGGTCTGCAATTGTCTTTCTCGATTTTTACGAAACTCCGTAGGGGTCACCCCGGTGAGTTCCTTAAATGCGCGATTGAAGGGGCCCAGGGATTGATAGCCCAAATCCATGGCGATCCGAATGATGGGCAATTCGTCTTTTTCCGGATCCAGCAGGATTTCGCAAGCTTCCTGGATTCTGTACCGGTTTAAGAAATCCGGAAAGTTGCGGAAACCCATGGCTTGGTTGATCAGTCGTCTTAACTTGTATTCCTGCACTTCCAGATCCTCCGCCAATTGACCGATGGTCAGTCCTTCCTTGCGATAGAGTTTTTCCTCTTCGAAGGCCAGCACCAGTTTCTTCTTGAGGATCGGATCCGCTTGGACGGTCCTTTCTTCTTCGTCCGCTTCTATCGAGGGTTCCGGATCGACAAGACCATCCTTCAATTCCAGTACCAAATACATGAACGCAAGGATCAATCCCCATGCGAGCAGGACGTTGATCAAATCCAAAACTTCCGACAGCGTTTTTCCCCTCAGGATCAAGTGGGAAAAGATTCCGAACGTGATCACGCTCCCTGTCATCAGTATATGTACTTCGCGTAATCTCCTGCGTGTTTCCACCAAATCGTCCTTACGACCCGAGTATGTCTGAAAGATCGCGAATAAAACGAAAGCCAGAGAGATCAAAGTGGGAACGATGATATGAGCCAAAACCGTTTCCGACTCTATGGGTCCCCTCATGCTGATCTGGTCCAAAACCGGATAGACGAGTAAGGCGGAAACGGCAATCTTCCCGAAAAGCAAAAGCCAATGCCAGGCTTTGAGCCGGAAATGGTCCTTAAAAATCGCCGAACTCAGGATCCAAAAAAAGAACGGCAAACTGAGCAACCCAGCAAACAATACGATACGGAGCGGAAAGGAAATCCTCAGATCCGGATCCAGACTGAGGATAATGTAGGAAACGATTCCGAATGAAAATCCGGCCGCAATGCGGATCCTGAGATCGTAATTGTATTTCCAAGCGAACAACCCTATCAGGAAAATCAGGTTGGAGAGACAAAAATAATGAAGGATATTTGTGATCTCGGAGATCAAGGGGACTCTTCCAGTTTTTCCAACTCTCTCCAAAAGTCCTTTGTTTGTAAACCAGGAAGAAATTTCCGAATCAGATCGCTATCTACGAACGCGTCTTCTCGATCGGGCTCGACTTCGGGATAGTTGGATATACGACCTTTTTCCTCTAAAAATTGGAAGATTTCCCACCAAGTATGCCATTGGTTGTCCGAAAAAACCAATTCGGGGGGGAGTATGTCCTGCGAATCCGATAGAATTCCCTTTATGACTTCGGTGATATCCGAGATATGACATAGGTTCAATTGCCTCTTGGATTTCCGAACCAATCCCTTGCGGATCCAATCCGCCGGATTCCGAGAAGGTCCGTAGATTCCGCTCAGGCGAAGTATTTTTCCCCCCGATTCCAGAAATTTCTCTTCGATTTCGAATCGTTCGTGCTCCGGATTCTTAGGCGTGCTTTCCCGAATTTCCCCCTCTCTCCTGTAGATGCTAGTAGTTCCCAAAAGCCATTTCCGACGGGAGACTTTCGAGAAAGCCTTCGGCAAAACGTATTTCGTAGGAATGGAATGTAAGGGAAACGTAATAATCAAGGAATCGAAAGGGGAATTTTCGTATTCGCCGACGAACTTTCGGACGGTTTCCGCGTTGCCGAAATCATAAATTTCGGAGTCGGCGACCGTCGTCTCACGGGAAAAAGAGGATATCTGAAACTCTTCCTGTAACGATTCCAGTACTCGCAGACCGGTATAACCTAAACCTAAAATCGCGTGCTTGGGCATAAGACTCAATCTAGGCCAAGTCTCTTATAAATCAATCCCACCTTTGATAGGTAAGGTTCGATCCTGAAAATCTCCTCCAAGTCCGCTTTGCTTAACGCATTTTGGACCTTGGGATCGGCGGCGAGACAATCCTTCAGATTTTTACCCGGATCCGCCCAAACTTCCATCGCGTGTCCTTGTACGATCACATAAGCGTCCTCTCTGGTGATTCCGCCTTTTTCTATAAGATGTAAAAGCACCTTCTGGGAAAAAATCAAACCCCTTGTGATTCCTAAAGTTCTCGCGATCGCGTCAGGGTAAACATGGAGGTTCCTGACCACAAAGAGCATCTTATCCAAAATATATTCCAACGCGATCGTAGAGTCCGGGATCACGATTCTTTCTGCGGAAGAATGGGAAATATCCCTTTCATGCCAAAGCGGGACGTTTTGCAATGCGGTCTGAACATTGGACCGGATCACTCTTGAAATTCCGGAAATTCTCTCGCAGATCACCGGGTTCCGTTTGTGAGGCATGGCTGAAGATCCTTTTTGTCCCGCAGCGAACGGTTCCTCCACTTCCCTTCCCTCCGTTTTTTGCAAAAGACGGATCTCCGTTGCAAAGCGGTCCAAACTAGCCGCAGTGACTCCTAACGCGGACATATAGGCAGCATGTCTATCGCGTGATACTACTTGAGTTGCGATCGGATCCGGCTTGAGGCCTAGCTTTCCGCAGACATACTCCTCTATGTCAGGTTCTATATTGGAGTATGTGCCGACGGCTCCGGAAAGTTTTCCTACGGAAATCTCCTCTTTGGCGGCCTTCAAACGATCCCGGTTCCGTTTCATCTCTTCGTAAAAAAGGGCGAACTTCAGACCTAAGGTCATGGGCTCAGCATGAATGCCGTGGGATCTTCCGATGCAAGGAAGGTCCTTGAACTGGATCGCCTTTTCACGAATGGCAAGAATGAGCTCTTCCGTCTTTTTCAGAATCAGATCCATGGCTTGGACCATCTGCACACAAAGAGCGGTGTCCCCTATATCCGAGGACGTTAGTCCGTAATGTACATGACGTCCGGCCGGACCTATATAGGAATTCATATTCGTTAAGAAGGCAATCACGTCATGATGGACCTTGGATTCTATCTCCAAAATTTCATCCACCTTGAATTTGGCCTTGGATCGGATTTCCTCGAAATCCTCTTTCGGGACCTCTCCTTTTTTCATCCTTGCCTCGGTGGCCAGGATTTCGATCTCCTTCCAGATTTCGAATTTATTCTCCAATTCCCAAATCTTAGCGATTTCCGGATTCGAATATCGATCTATCATTCCCGATTTCCCCGGGGAAATATCCCCATTGATAGGATTTTTATCCGAGGTCGATCCGTAAACGGTTTTTGAAGATGGGAGGGAAGCACAGAAGAACGAGTTTGTATCCAGATTTGTCCGGATGACTCTCCGATCCCTCCCTCCTCTCAGGGCAATCCTGGCAATCCAGGAACCCGAAAAACTACGTGAACTTATACCTTAGCTCCTACGAGCTCGCCGGGTTTCGTAAATTCATTCCGTTTTTTTAATGATTCAAATTGGCCGGTTTTCAGTTCCGGCCAACCCATTTTCTTTTGTATTTTGGAACGGTATTTTTTAAACGCGACCTGATTGACGTAAACGGAATGGCGTCCCGTATTCAGGTATTTGATTCCACCGTTCAATAACGGCCGGTCGCTTCGGATCAAACGTTCGAATTTTTCCGCGGAAGCGTCCCCGTTCCGTTTCGCCTCTATATAAGAGGAGATCAGATTCGCCATTTCGTCGAACATCTTATACGCCCCTCCGTCGGTCTCCATGTAACCCAAAGCGTAGAGATTCTCATAGTTGCGATTAAAAAGCGTCAGATAGAGTTCCGGCCGACCGTTCTTCCATTCGAAATACGTTTCGTTCATGTACGGAATGGACCAATGGTAGCCGGTTGCGAGAACGATAAGATCGATCTTCTCTCTGGATCCGTCCTGAAACTCCACGTATTCTTCGTCCAAACGCGCGATGTCCCCTTTTGCGATCACGTCTCCGTGACGCAGATTGTGTATGAGTTGATCGTTCAGGATCGGATGGGTTTCGAAAATTTTATGATCGGGTGCGCGAAGCCCCAACTTCGTCAGATCTCCCACAAGGAATTTCAAGATGATTCCGAATACCCATTGCGAGAACCAATTCGGAATCCAATGGGCTCCGTCGCCGAAAACGTCCGCAGGCATTCCCAAGATATGTTTAGGTATAAAATAATATCCTCGTCTAACGCTGATAAAAGCCTGATCCGCTGCGACCCCGGCATCGCAGGCGATATCGCAACCGGAGTTTCCCGCCCCGACGATCAATACCCGTTTTCCCCGGAACAAGGATAGCTCTTTGTATTTTACACTATGGAGGATCTCTCCCCTAAAAGTGTCTTGCCCGGGAAACTTGGGCACATTCGGAGACCAGGTAATTCCGCTCGCGCAGATCACTCCTTCGTACAATGCAGTTTCCCCATTCTCCAAAGTGACCGACCATTTGGATCCTTTCTTTTCTATCGAACGAACCGAGGTGTTAAATCGAATATGCTTGTACAAATCGTATTCCTTCGCAAAAGCACGGTGGTAGGCCAGGATCTGACGATTGGAAGGATAATCCGGATAATCCTCCGGCATCGGAAAATCCACATAATTGGAAAGATACTTGGAAGAGATAAAATGAGCGCTTTCGTACATCGGCGATCCGGGATTGTCGATGTCCCAAATGCCTCCGACATTCGAATGCTTTTCGAAGATATGAAACGGAATTCCTTTCGACTCCAAGGACCTTGCCATGGACAATCCGGCCGGCCCCGCTCCTACGATACAATAAACTCCGGACTCTTTCGAATTCGGTCGAACTGCAATTTTCTCATTCATACCTTTCCTCTTAAAATGAGCATTGTTCTCATTTTAAACATGATCAATGATCGCATTAAAAATGAGAGTCAAACAAAAAACTCCAATGGAAGAAAAAAGTAGTCTAGGAAGGGGATAAAATGATACCGTGCTTCTGTATGAAACAGGAGCCTCGCACCCCGGTACAATCCAGAAGTAGGGAAAGAGTGGATATGATCCTGAAAACTGCTAGGGATCTGATCGGGAAACGGGGAATCGACGCGGTGAGTATGAGAGAGATCGCCCAGTCGGCCGGTATACAGATCGGCTCCTTATACCAATATTTTCCCGGAAAAAACTCTCTGCTACTTGCCATCATGCGGGAATATTACGACCGGATCAACGAAGGCACAAAGACCTTATTGGAATCCGTTCGAAATGCGGAGGAATTCGAATCCCTAGGAGAAAAAGCGCTCATACAATTTGCGGAGTTTTTCCAAAAAGATCCGGCCCTGGCAAATCTTTGGGCGGGAGCAAGAGCAGTTCCCGAACTGATCACCGAGGATAATTTGGACACGCACCGAAACGCGGAACTCATCGTAAAAACGGGACTGCGCTGTCTTCCAGGATTGAAGGAAAATGATTTACGGCCCTTCGCGCTCTATACTTGCCATACCATGGGAACCCTGGTTCGGTTTGCGAACGAATTGGACTCGCAACAAGGAAAAGCCGTGTTGGAAGAGTGCCGCCAGATACTTCGATTGAGATTAAAATCCTTGGCGGATCTTTCCAAATCCAGACGAAAGAAAAAATGATTCTCGGAAAAAATGCACTCTCTTCCTTGATAACCAAAATCCGAATAGAATCAACCTAATTCGAAAGAACGAACGAACTCCTTGATCAGATTGATGTGATCCACCTCCGGAGAAGGATTTTCCTTACTCGGTTCGTACAGGTGTTCGTCAAAAACGTGATAATCGAAGATCTTCAATTCGAAATCGGGAATCGTGATGATGATATTCTCCGAATGGATATCGAAAATCAACTTTTCCTCATTGGCGAGGTGACGGGTAACCTCTATGACCCGATGAAAATCCAGAGCGATTTTTTTCAGCTTCGCCTTACTGACCACGCCGAAACGATGAGTGTCGAAGTTCAGTTTCCACTTGGGAAAGAGGGCGTCCTGGATGGGATTCTGCCGGATCTTTTCGTTCAAGCGGATGAACTCCTTCAGGTGTTTTCCCGGAAGTAGATTCTGATTATCGCAAGGAGTCAATGTGATCACCGGGATTCCGAAAGGGCTCTTTCGAAAGCGCAATCCCATAAAAAAACGAGTGGGCAGGACGAGATCCGGAATCAGGCTTTTGAGTTTCCAATAGTGCAGCCTTTCCAATCCTAAACGGGCGAATTTGAATCGGATCTCGTCGCGAAGAGATTCCCTCCAGATTCCTTGCTGTAGGAATTCCATCAGTCGGATCTCCTCCGGTTTCAGGTATTTTCCCAGATTTTTTTGGACTTCTTTGTACAAGGAACCGAAGATCGGATCGGAAGGAAGTTTGGATTTACCTATTTTCACGACTTGGTTCCAAGGAAGCGCGTATACGAATTTATAGGAACCCCTACCGATATAATTTTCCGCCGCCAAGGGCATGAAACCGTCCAGGAATTCCCTCTCGTATCTATGCGTTATGCGAAATAGATGGGAAACCGGAAAAACCCGCTCGTAAAACTTCCGCAAAAAACCGGACTGTCTCAGCCGGAAATCTACGGGAAGGTCTTCGAGCGGTATGCGCTCTCCTGCTTTTTCGGGATCAAAGAAAAGTTCCTTATCAAGGCCCTTTTCCAGGATTTCTATGAAATTCGGGATTCCGGGGGAATTCCAAAAATTCCGAATCGCATCCCCGAATTCCGAGAACCTTCCTTTCTTTGCCATGTTTCAGTTCAGCGGAGAATATTTCAGCACAGGGGAATAAGCCGGAAGCGCGGTTTTCGTTTTCTTACTCGCGGTCAAAAGTTCCAACTTGTTTTCCTCCAACCACCACAAATGATTGGCTCCATTTTCCCCGCTGTATTTTCCGAGTGAATTTGTCGGAGAACCGAATCGGTTCCAGTACAGCAATCGTGTCGACTTGGTATTCCAGAGGAGAACGTACGGCACCTCCTTGGTCAGAGCCTTGTCGATTTTTCTGAGAATCTCGCTGCGTCTTTTGACGTCGAACTCGGTTTTTTGCTCTCGGATCAATTGATCCACTTCCTGGCTTTTGAATCCCGCGAGATTATTTTGACCGTTCTCGTCGGCATAAGCAGAGAACCACATCGGTTCCGGATCCGGAAACAGACCGCCTCCCCAGGCCGCCCAAGTCATATCGAAATCGTATTTGTCCATCCGGGAACTCCATTCGGCAAGATCCGTGAAATCGATCGCCGCTTGTATGCCCAGTTCCTTGGCCCTTTCGATAAAGACCGTGAAATATTTTTCGGTTCCTTTGTCTCGGTCCAATATGGAAAACTTGAACTCCTTACCGTTCTTTTCCAAAATTCCCTTCGCATTGGGTTTCCAGCCCGCGTCGGATAACAATTTGCGCGCTTTTGCCGGATCGTATTCGATAGGAGGATTCGGAGAGGTATTGGAAGGCCATACTCCTGTGTAATAGGCATCGGTAAGATCGTACTCGTTGAACGCGAGTTTTTCGACCAAGAGCTTGCGATCTACGAGGTGAGCTATCGCCTTACGCACTCTGACATCGTCGAAAGGAGGTCTTCGCATATTAAATACCCATCCTTGAAAACCGATGGGCTTGTCGTTATAGACCTTCTGCTTAACTATATAATTCTTATCGAAGGTTTCACCTATGGCTTCTTTTACCCAAGTATACGCCTTATATACAGGATAAATATCTATATCCCCTTTTTTGAATGCTTGAAAAGCGACGGCTTCCTCGGTATATACCTTGAACAGCAAGACGTCGAAATTGTCGCTGCCCTTATAAAAAGGATAAGCACGCATCCAATAATCCCCTCGTCTTTTCAGGCGAATGTATCTTCCCTTCTTAGCGGAAAGAAGTTCGTACGGCCCCGAAACGACGGGAAATTCGAAATTCTCCTTGTTGAAGTCTTTTCCCTGGAAATGGTGCTCCGGAAGAATAAATAAGGAATGCGCGACCGTCTCGAAGTTGGACCAGTGAATCTCCTTCTGAGTGAACTCGACCTCGAATTCTCCGATCACTTTCGGCTTCTCGAAACGGGCGAGGCCGATCCTGAAAACTGCGGTGTTATTTTCCTTGCTCATTAAGGTGTCGTAGGTAAAGACCACGTCCTTTGCGGTAACCGGCTTCCCGTCGGACCATTTCGCGTTTCTATCTATCTTGAAAGTGAACTTTTTCTTGTCCGGAGAAATTTTCCAGGAACTAGCCAAGTGGGGAATCGGCTCCAACGAGATCGGGTGGTAATCCAATAAGGGCTCGTACATGGTCTGGAAAATTTCCGCAGTGGTGGAAAACTGTTCCAGATAATAATTGAGAGATTTCGGGAATTGGTGGCTATAGATCCGCAAAGTGCCGCCCTTCTTCGCGTTAGACGAAACCATAGGATTCGGAGTTCTCAGGGACTCGGGAATGGAGCCGAGAGCACCTTCCCAAGGTTGGTCCTTCACTACCGTTCCGTTGTCGGATTCCTCTTTTTCCCCGCAGCCCAGAAGGCTACCGATACAAACCAGGACCGCCAAGAATAAGATCGTATTCCGGATTTTTTTGCCGCCTTTCCTTTCCTGTTTCAATGTGCACCTCGTCCTAAAAGAATTTCCGAAAAGGTCATTTCGGGCAAACCCAATCCGGAAATTTTGGAGGGATTTTTCGGGTCTTAGAAAACCTATTTTACCCTGTGCGCAAATACCACGTCGGGGATTCGTTTCAGGTTTCCGAGAATTTCCTTTAATTGATCCAAGTGCTCGACTTCGATCATAAATCTCGCCATAAGAGTGTCCTTTTGGACGGTGGAGGCTCCCGCTTCCAGAATATTCGTCTGGGTTCCGGAAATGCTTTTTACCATTTCCAAATAAATTCCCTGACGATCCCGGGCCTTGACTTCCACACGAACGGGTACGGGCTCGGTTTGGCCGTAATCCCAATCCACGGAGATCATCCGAAGCTGTTCTTCCTCTCTTTGTTTCATCGCTACATTACAATTTTTCTTATGAACGGAGACTCCCCGTCCGCGTGTGACGAATCCTATGATCTGGTCTCCGGGCAAGGGAGAACAGCATCCGGAAAGCCTGACGGGAATATCCCGGAGCCCGGCAACGAGCACCCTTCCCTGAACGGCTTGGCCCTGTTTTTGGTTTTTATCTTGAGAAGGCTTACGCTTTAACTCCTCGAGGACTTCCGCGTTTAACGTAAGCTCCGCCGCGCTTTCCGCTCCCTGTTCCAGATCTTTACGGGTTTCTTCCCTCAGCTTGCGGAAGTAGGCTCTCAGCTTTTGCCTTGCGGAAGTCGTTCTCACGATCCGTAACCAGATCGGAGAAGGTTTGGAACGTTTGTCCACGACGACTTCGACTTGATCCCCGCTCCTCAACTCCGTTCGCAAAGGAATCATCCTGCTGTTGATTTTCGCCCCCTTGCAATGCAGGCCTACGTCCGTGTGAATCCGAAAAGCGAAATCCAATACGGTCGCGCCTTTCGGAAGTTGAATGATTTCTCCTTTCGGGGTAAAAACGAATACTTCGTCTTCGTGGAGATCGTATTTCAGCTCCTCTAAAAATTCCTTCGGATCCAAGGCGGAGTCCTGCCACGATTGAAGAACCTCCAACCATTTTACGGTTAGGTGACGCTCGTTCGCATGTGCCTTTCCTTCCTTGTACACCCAATGCGCCGCGATACCGAACTCCGCGATCGCATTCATCTCCGTCGTCCGAATCTGCACTTCCAAGGGTTTTCCATCCGGACCGATAACGGTCGTATGCAGGGATTGGTACATATTCGTCTTGGGTGTGGCGATATAATCCTTAAACCTACCCGGAACGGGAGTCCAAAGAGTATGGACGATTCCTAAAACCCCGTAACAATCCTTGATCTCGTCGGTAATGATACGGATCGCGCGCAAATCGAAGATTTCGTCGAACGTCTTCTCCTTAGTCTTCATTTTCCTGTAGATGGAAAAGAAATGTTTCGCTCTACCCTCTACTTGAGCATCGATGCTGATCTCCGCCAATCGTTGTTTCAGAATGAGCTGGAGTTTATCTATGTATTCCTCCCGCTCCGACTTCTTTACGTTGATTCTCTTTTTAATATCCTGGTATTCTTCAGGATATATGACTTGGAAGGCGAGATCCTCCAATTCCGATTTTACTTTATAAATACCTAATCTTCCTGCGATCGGGGCGTATAAGGACAACGTCTCATTGGCGATCCTTCTCTGCTTTTCGGGAGGCTGGAAGGAAAGAGTCCTCATATTGTGGGTCTTATCCGCCAATTTGATCAATATGACCCGTATATCCTGGATGGTGGCGATAATGATTTTCCTGATATTTTCCGCAGCTTCCGTTTCTCTAGACTGGCTTTTGATTTCGGATATCTTCGTGACACCCTCCACCAATTGGGTGATCTCCGTACCGAAATCCCGGACCATGTCCGAGCGGGAATAAACCGTATCCTCGATCACGTCATGAAGGAGACCTGCCGAAATCACTTTCTCGTCCAATCCCAATTCGAAGAGAATATAACCCACTTGCAAAGGGTGTACGACATAGGGTTCACCCGATAAACGAAATTGCCCCTGGTGCGCGTCGTCGGAAATTTTGTAGGCTCTTTCCACCTGTTCGAGAGCTTCCGGACCTAAGCGATCTCGGACCGCTTCGAATAACATTTCCTTGGTAGCGGGAGCTTTTATAAATCCCATGAATGATCCGTCCGTATGTCCAAACCTAAATCCAGAAAGCGAGTCGTATGAGTCAAATAACCCATGCTAACGCCTACTCCGTTAAATCCGGACAAAGCCTCCAATTTTTCGGGAGTAATTCTTCCCGAGCATTCGATACGTGTTCGAGGTTTTTCGCTTCGAGCGATTTCGATCGCCTTCTTCGTATCTTCCAAATTGAAATTATCCAACAGGAGAACGTCAGGGTCCGCCTTTAAAGCGTCATCCAACTGGTCTAGAGAATCTATTTCCAGTTCCACTAACCGTCCCGGAAAGCGTTCTCTGATCTTTTTCACCGGAATAGATGCGTGCTCGAACAGTACAAGGTGGTTGTCCTTGATCATGGCCATTTCGGACAAATTCAATCTGTGATTGGAGCCGCCCCCGCAATACACCGCGTATTTGGCTAGCTTTCTGTAACCGGGAAGCGTTTTGCGCGTGTCCAAGATCATCAAACCGCGGCTACCGAAACGGTCCACGACCTTAGCCGTCTCCGTTGCGATCCCGGAAAGGTATTGGAGAAAATTCAGAAGAATCCGTTCGATTCTGAGTAAGACGAGTAAACTACCTTGCAATTCGGCGATCGTATCACCGGCTTTAAATCGTTCCCCATCTTGGAAAAAAAATTTGGAGCTAAGATCCTCTTGCGATAAGGAACGAAGGACTTCCAAGACTCCGCTTCCGCATAGAATCCCTTCTTCTCGGGCATTCAGATAAGCGACGGTTTTTTTATCGGGGGGAAAAAGAGAAACCGAAGTGATATCTTCTTCGGGACAATCCTCTTCCCAGGCCATTTTAGCCAAAGGATAATAATCCTCGGTAAGAAGCTGAGAAACAGGCGTTGTGTAAGCCCTCTTCACAGTGACACCATTGCTAAAAAGTCTGACTCCTCTTCGGATCGAATCAAGCGGAATTCCTGGTTTTGTCTTCTCTAAAAAGAAAAGCCCGATCCAAACCGGTTCGGGCTATTCCATTGATAGGAATCGAAATAGGAGTTTGCTAAAACCTAAGACTATTTACCTTGTTTAGACTCTTCCCCGGAAGCGGGAGGTTGAGTCGTATGCTCTCCTTCTCCCGTCGGTTCCGTTTCCGATTCTTCGGAAGGAGCAGGCGCTTGCTGTCCTTCTTCGTGCTGAGGAGAAGGTTGCGCATGTTCTTCCTGTTGGGGAGCCGGCGCCTGTTGGCCTTCGGTAGAAGGCTGTTGCTGGTGCTGTTCTTCCGGTGCAGTCTGTTGTTGCGGAGCAGTGTGCTCTTCCGGTGGATTCGACTGCTGTTGTGGCTCATCCGTATGAGCAGGCTCTTCTTCTTTTTTCTTCTTATCGCCGGTATCAGCTTCTACTTCTTCACTGCCGGTAGGTTTCTTTTTCACCTTTTTCGGATCGAATTTCGTAGATCCTTTTTTCGGCGGGATCAAAAGAACTTGTTTGGGATAAATCAAGCTCGGATTTTTGATTTTGCCACGGTTGGCGTCGTAGATTCTTTTCCAGAGACGGCCCGTTCCGTAATGTTGTTTGTAGGAGGAAATTCTCCAAAGACAATCTGCCGGTACTCTTTTTCGTACGACATATTTTTTCCAACCTTCCGGAAGTTCGCCTGAACCGGAAGATCCCGAAGAGGAAGAAGTCGTGGTCTTGTCGCCGGACTTCGTTCTGGTTTTATCCGTTTTGCCAGCCGTTCCTTCGGGTGAAGTTTCTCCGTCGGCAGATCCTGTCCTACCAGCAACAGCCGCTCCGGAACGAATCCTCTCTGCGATATCATCGGATTGGTCCACCACGATTCGGGAAAGACGGATCGCTTCCTCGGAACGGCTGATGGAATCCTCATATTTTTCGGAAGTATAGAATTCTTCTGCGGCGGCGAAAGACTCATCCGCTGCTTTTAAATTTTCATCCGCTCTTTGGTAGGAAGTCTGGATATCCTTGCTGGAACTTACTTTCGACTGGTCGATTCCGGCAAGTTTATCCTTCGCTTTCGCGATACTTTCCTTCGCTTCTTCTTTTTTCTTGGAAGCATAGGATTGGATGTTTTTTGCTACGAGTTCATTGGATTTTTTACGAAGCTCTTCGACGTCGGCGTATCCTTCTTTGATCTTGCCTTCATCGATTTTCGATTTCGCAGCATTGAGACGATCTCTTGTCTGCCCGACCTCTGGGTCCTGGCCACCTGCATAACGATCCGCTTCGTTCAGATTTTTTTCGATATCGGAAAGCGAATCGATCAGTTGCTGCTTTTGGGAAAGCGCTAATGACTTCGCATCCTGAGCGGATTTTTTGGAATCTAGATACTTCTTGTTGCTCTGTTCGAATTGTTCGAAAGCGGCCAATCTCGTCTTGAGCTTTGTATCATCCCCGGATTCTTTAGGATAAGATTCGAGAGCACGATCCGCATTGTCTCTCAGACTATCGCCCTCTTTCCTGAGTTCGATCGCATTATTGTAAGGCTCGCTTGCCAACTGGGAAGCAAAAGCTTCATCCGCCTCTTCGATTGCGGAAGAAGCCTGTTTTTTGGATTCTTCAGTCAAGGAAGGAAAGGATTTTTCCTGCGCATCTAATGCCTTCGCTCTGGCATACACTGCGCTTTTCTTGGTTTCTCCTAAATCTTCGTTAGAAGCTTTTTCATGCGCAGCAAAGAGACTTTTTTTCGCTTCTTCGTATTCGCCGGAAGCATATTTTTCAGCACCCGCCTCTCTCGCCTTCGTAATCGCAGACTTTGCTTCCGCAAGTTCTCGCACCGGAAGCTCGGAGCCGCAGGCGACTAAAAAACCTAGAATCCCAAGCGGGATCAGGAATCGAAAAGATCGAACTCGAAAGAATTTCATGTATTTTGCACCAGCCAGGAAGAATTCGGTTTTTATCTATCTAAGGGCTTATTTAAAAGCGCTGACAGCGTCGGCTTCGTTATCGAAAATCTCGAAGAAGGATGTCAATTTCGTAAGTTCGAAAACCTTACGAACGGATCCCGCAACGTTGATGATCTTAAGTCCGCCCTGATATTTCTTGAGGTTTGAGAGGCTAGAAATCAAAGCACCAATTCCGGAGGAGTCGATATAGGAGACTTTTTCCAAGTTGATGATCGTGTAATATTTCTGCTCCTCAATGAGCTTAGCGATCACATCCTTGATTTCGGGGGCATTGTATAGATCGATTTCGCCGTTGATGTCCAGAATTACGATGTTACCGCTTTCCCTTCTGGTGATTTCCATAAAAAATCAGCAACTCCTTATTGTCTCTTTTTGAACCAACCTACTATAGGGGGGCCAAACTCTATATAGTCAACGAGAAATTTCCGGTCTTTCATACAAAATTTTCCATTTAGAGAAAAACTCGTCGAATTTCCCGACTTGGATCGAGCTTCTCAGCTCGAACATGAATTTTTTCATAAAACTTAGATTATGAAACGTGCTAAGCGAAAAGGCGGTCAGCTCTTTCACATGATGGAGGTGCCTCAAGTAGCCGATGCTGTATCGTTTGCAGACTTTACATTTACACTCAAGATCCAAAGGTTCATCCGAAAACTTCCACTTTTCGTTTCGTAAATTGATTTTTCCCTTCGAAGTGAAGACCTGGCCGTTTCTCGCGTTCCGAGTAGGCAGAACGCAATCGAACATATCCACGCCGTTCCGTACACCTTCCAAAATATCCGGAACCGTACCCACACCCATGAGATAAAGAGGTCGATTTCGATCCGTAAAACGGGAAATTCCTTCGAGAGTCCGGATAAAATCGGGCCTCGGCTCACCTACAGAAAGTCCGCCGATCGCGATTCCAGAAAAAGGAAGCGAGTTCAGGACCCCTAAACTTTCCAATCTCAGATCCAAATTCGTCCCGCCCTGTACGATTCCGAACAAATGCTGTCCGTTTGTACGCTTTTGCCAATGATTTACGGCCATTTCCGCCCAGCGGTGGGTCCGTTCCAATGATTCCCGGATTCGAATCGGACTCGCGTCTCCGGGAGGACAATCATCCAGCACCATCATGATATCCGAGCCTATGACCCGCTGGATATCGATGACCTTTTCCGGAGTAAACGTATGGGGACTCCCGTCTATGTGGGAACGAAATTGCACTCCGTCTTTTTCGAATTTGAAAAGGGAATTTAGACTGAAAACCTGAAATCCGCCGCTGTCGGTAAGCAATGCCCTATTGTACGAGATAAAATTTTTCAATCCTCCGAAACGTTCTAGAACTTCCGTTCCGGGGCGAAGGTAGAGATGGTAGGTATTTCCCAGAATGAGGTCGAAACCGAGTTCGTCGATATCTCCGGAATCCAGAGATTTCACTGCACCCCTTGTTCCTACAGGCATGAAAACCGGAGTTTCGATTTCCATCCCGTTTAGGATCAGGGTTCCGGTTCTGGCTTGGGAGTGAGGGTCTCGGGTCTTTTCCCGAAAAATCATTTTCTCCGAGGACAATTCGGATCCAGGCAATTTCCGTAGATATTTAGGCTATGCCCGGTGATTTTAAAACCGTTTGCCGCCGCGGCTTGTTCCTGCAATTGTTCGATTCTTTCATCCATGAATTCCACGATCCTTCCGCAATCGACGCAGATGATGTGATCATGATGACTATGGCCGATAATATGCTCGTAATACTTATAGTCCTGACCGAAATTGTGTTCCTGTAGGAGTTTGGCTTCCACCATAATCGAAAGGATCCGATAGATCGTGGCCTTGGAGATTTTATCCCTTTGATCTTTAAATTCTTCTAAAAGACTTTCCGCAGTGAAGTGATTGTGTAAGGAAAAAATACGTTCCGCGACAAGCATACGCTGGTTCGTTATTTTCAATCCTTTCTTTTGGAGATAATCCGAGAAAGTTTTGATCTCCATGCGGACGGATTCATCCACGGTTTTTAGAATTTCGGCTTCCTTATCCTTATTCATCTCTTAATGGATCGTATCGATCAAAGGTTCTTTAAGCTGGGTTCGAAAATGCGAGTCACTTCCGGTCTTTCCGTATTAAAACAGACATGGAATATCCGGCAAGCATTTTAGATACCAGATACGTTGAGCTTTGTTAAGTGCAGGGAAGAGATCCTTCCGATGCAGCGCCTCTTTTGGAGGAAGGAATTGATGAGAGTCAATTTCGATGGAATGCAGTTTCGGCAAGACGAAATAAGATTTGGGTGAACCCGGCCTTGGTGGAGGTGAGGTGGTGGGCTCGCGGACAAATTGCTGCCAGTCCCTCCATCACAAAAATGCCTTCCGCGCATCCTCTTTTAGAAACTGGATCCTGTAGGAACTCCTACAGAGAATTCGCTAAAAAAACATTCTTGTAGAAACAAGAAAATTCTGATATCTGTCCCAAAGCGGCCTCCGGGGTACCACCACTCCGGCCCCCACCCAGGGAGGGCGGGGACCACATATCAATCATCGATCTTCCCCGAAATCGAATAATACCAAGCTCTCTCTAACTCTTCGGAAATCCGAATGGAAAGAATCCGAAGCGCCCTCGACTGCGCCTGCGTTTCCGTCTCCAGGTATCCGACTTGGTCGGAGTAAATCACCCTCGCAGGAATTTCATCCCTCTCCAGACGGATCCTTTCCCCTCCTGCCTTTTGCAATTCTACTTTGCAAATAATGAGCATCTCTTTGCTGAGCAACTGACCGCCTTGGTCCAGGAGCACCCCCACTTGTTGGTAGTGGGAAATTTCTCCATAGATTCTATATGCTGCCTGCGATTTGTCCCGAGTTTGGATAAATCTCCCCCGGTTGTTGATCTCCTGCTTCACTAGATCCGTGAGCTGGGTTTGCAAAGCGATTCCGTAGGAATTGTTTCTAAAATTCTGCACATAAACGGTGCGTTGCGAATCCGGAATAGGAATTCCATCTATTTTCGGAGGGTTCCCCGGCTCTCGATGAAAGACAGAGCAGCCCGATAAAAAAAATCCGAGCAGCAAAGTAAAAATAAGAAAACGCATATCTTTCAGGCTGATTCCGTCCTCTTCTAGGGCAAGAAGATTCCCGGATTCCTGCTTTACATTTCGAAGGAGAGAAACTAAGAATTCGCAAATGAAGAAAGGATTTCGCGCCAAACCGACAAGCTTCCGCAAAGCCTTCGCCCTCTGTTTGGTCGTCTGTTGGTTTTTCCCGGACGCCTCCTTCGGACAGAACCTTCCTACAAAAAACCGTCTCGGGACTCCGAACGGGAATGTACTTCCCATCTGGAAGCAACTGTCCCCGGACGTATTGGCCGACCTAGGAAATTTAAGTTTCCCCATGGAACTGGAAACACCGATCTCGGGTTCTTATGCGGAGTATCGGATCCACCATCTGCACATGGGTTGCGATTTTAAAACGTTCCATACGAACGGATTGTATGCCAAGGCTCCGTTTTCCGGATATGTGGAATCCATCGCTCAATCCGCCAAAGGATACGGAGTGAATCTTGTGTTGAAATCCTCCTCTTCTCCTCTGAAAGCGAAATTAGCGCACCTCTTGGATTTCAATGGAATTCGAAAGGATTTGGAGCTTTTGCGGGAAGCACTTTCTCTTTTAAGCGGCGGAGAATTCCAAATCAAATTCTCTCAACCGAGTTATTATGCGAAGCAAGGTGATTCCGTAGCTCGCTTGGGGGAATCCGGTACCGGAGTCAGTCATTTGCATTTCGAATTGCACTTGCCCGGCGGAACCTTAAATCCTCTCCCGTATCTTCCTCTTCGAGGAAAAGACAGAAAACCTCCCGAACTTCTATTCCTATACGTGGACTCGGACGACGGAACCCGGCTCCGATTCCCTCTGCAAAAAAAGGAGGAAGGACTCTTCGAATTGCCTTCCGATACGAGGCTATCTCTAAGCGGTGCCGTTCGCTTTCGGTTGGGAGCTTACGACCTCATGACGTCCCGGAATAAAAATAACTTATTCTTTGTAGGAGTGTACTCGGGCCAGACAACCATGTATGAAAGATCTTTCAGAGGAATGAGCTATGAAGAAGCCAGAAACCACCAAGATATCTTCGATTCGAATCGTTCCTCTCTGAATCCGGCGGTCTACGTTTACAATTTATTCCCTTCTCACGGACCTAGCGCGGACTTGTCCTCGTACCCGGCCGGAACTTCCTTGGACATTCTAGTCTCTGCGTCCGACCATGCAGGCAACGAATCCAAAATCAGGATCCCGATCTACGTCCTAGCGAGCGCAAAACGGAAAGAAACCCAGCAAAAAAAGACGGATTTTACGTCCAAAGACGGAATCTTAAGAATCAAGACTCCTGCTAAAACCACGTACGGTGCGGGACAACTCACGTTTCAAAAAGTATCGAATCTTTCGGAGATCGCCCCTCTGCCTGAAGGACTCGTTTTAAAAAGCCAGGCCTACGAACTGGAGTCCTCCGACCTATCCTGGGTAGGGGAAGCGGAACTGAATTGGCAAGGGCTGAAATTGGGAAAAAAAGACGGGATCTACCTGTACGATCCCGGTACAAAGAGATGGTCCGGCCTGAAGCAAACGGGCGGACTCGCGTATCTTTCCAAGCTGGGAATCTTAGCCGTATTGGAAGACAATGCAAAGCCTACCATCACTCATCCTTATCTGATCTCCCGTCATAGAAGAGTCCCAGAAGCCTCGGAGGAAGAATGGGAGGAAAGGCTCTACGTTTTAAGCGACGTAGGCTCCGGTTATGCGGGAGGAGCCGAAATCCTTTTGGAAGGAGAACCGTATCCGAGCGAATTCGACGGAGACCGCAAAATGCTGGTACTACGAATTCCCAAATCCTTGTTTTCTTGGAAAAAAAGAACCCTCTTACAAATGAGAATCAAAGATCGCGCCGGCAACGATTCCGGTTGGTTCACGGACTGGATTCGCCTTTCCGATCGATAAAAGGGCATTTTCAAGCGCTCTTTTTACTCAATCTATCAAATGCCTTTACCAAAGAATTTTGAGATTGAAAATACATCATATATGGCGTAAGATGACTTGTGAGCCAGAAATGGACTGTCGTATATTATGAAGATGAAAAAGGCAATTGTCCAACTCTTGAATTTATTGAAGATCGATCACTCAATAACCAAGCCAAAATAATGGCTTTGATCAATTTATTGGAAGTACAAGGTCCAAATTTACCGAGACCATACGCTGATTTTTTGACAGACGGTATTCATGAACTCAGAATCAAGCTGTCAGGAGATCAATCTAGGTTTCTATACTTCTTTACTTTTAAAAATTATATAATAATTACGCATGCATTTATAAAGAACATCCAAAAAGTTCCCGTAAGTGAGATCAAAAAAGCGCGGAAATATAGAGAAGATTTTCTGAAACGTTTTACGGAAGAGAAATTAAAAAGGAAATTAGATGATGAAGAGTTTTAAGTCACATTTGGCGAATAAATTATCGAATCCAAAATTTTTAGAAGTATTTGATCAAGAGAAGCAGTTGTTAGAATTGGCTTTAAAAATTCAAGAGTATCGAAGTAAGAAAGGTCTAAGCCAAGCAGACCTTGCAAAACGAGCACACGTAACTCAACAGCAAGTAAGCAGATTGGAAACAGGGACGAACACAAATGTAAGTACTTTTCTTAAAGTTTGCCATGCCTTGGATTTAGATTTATCTTTAAATACAGTTAAAAAACGAAAGCCTCAGTATAAATGAAACTTTCTGATTTTAAAGGATGTAAGATCAGAAAGAAGGGAACGCATCTTCGTAGCTCGCCGAATCGCGCCGGCAACGATTCCGGTTGGTTTACGGACTGGATTCGCCTTTCCGATCGATAGGAAAGAAAACAAAAAAGGGGACCTTGGAGGTCCCCTTTTTTTCATCAAAATTTCTCCGGAAGATCAGCTTTCCTGGCTTTGGAGAGAAAAGCGGCTGATATCCAAGACCTTGAATTTGGTCTCGGCTCCACCCAGATTCAAAGCCGCCGTATCCCCGATGCGTTTTCCCAACAAGGATTTGGCCAAAGGAGATTGGTAGGAAATGATATTCTTTTCCGTATCCGCATCCCAGGCTCCTAATATCGAATAGGTCTGGTTTTCGCCGCTGGATTCGTTCTTCAGTTTTACGGTGGTGCCTATGTTGATCCGATCGGTCTTTACGTTGGACAGATCCAGAACGACTGCGGTTTTCAGCTCCGATTCCAGCTTCTTGATCTGAGCCTGCAATTGAACCTGACGTTCCATAGCCGCCTTGTATTCCGCGTTTTCCCGCAAGTCCCCTCTTTCCTGAGCCTCTCCGATATCGCGAGAGTTTTCCAACATTTCCACGTTGACCAGGTGTTCGAAGTCGGCCTTTTTCTGGTTCAATGCCCAGCGAGTTACGAGAACCGCATTCTCCGGAATCCTTGCTAGGACGTCGTCTTCCTCGTCCTCTTCTTCCTCTTCTTCCCAAATCAAATCGGGCTTCAGAGATTGGATCAAACTTAGTAGCTTATCCTTTTCCGTCTCTTCTATGTACGGAACTTCACGGTAGAGAGCGTATACCTTACGGATGTATTCCGAGTCCCCGTTTTGGATGGCCTCCGTAATGATTGCCGCATCGTTGCCGAAGAGAATTTCGTGACAGGTATTCTTGAGCTTGGTTCCCTTTTCCTCGATTTTATTCAGAGGCTTCAAGAGACGAAGAACCCGTAAGATCAGATCCTGACGGGAAACGTTCATCCAATCCTCTTCCCAAGTATGCCAAAGGATGGATTTCGCGACCCATAGGAAAACTTCCGGATTCTCTTTTGCTCGGTTCGCGGCTGTCTCGATGAAAAGATTCAGTTCTGCGTGTTTTTGATCGTTTTCAAGTACCGACACCACGTATTTATTGTTTTTGACCGGCACTTCAAACAAAAGACCGACCAATACGTTGACCCAGTCTTTGTGGAATTTTTTGACCAGATCCACGAAGGATTTTTTGATATCTAGGTTCGTGATTCTAGCGGAAATATCCAGGAGTTCGTCCCTTCCCTGAGTTTTGGTCAGTTGGGCAACGTCCTCCTCTTTCTGGCGTCGTTGGAAGTCGTAAGGAGTTCCATCTTCGCTTTCCATGGTAGCGGCGACTTCCTCCAAGTAAAGATACGCCACGATTCTACGGAACGGTTCGTGCGCTTCCTCTTCCTCGAAATAATGATGGGCAAACGTATCGATCGCGCCTTCCGCTTCTTCTTTGTTGCGAAGCGCTTCTATCGCGATGTCCAGCTTTTTGGAAAGATCCGCAGTCGCGCTGAATTTTTCGGTCAGCTCTTCCGCAAAAGTGATCGGCTTTTCCCGATACCATAGCTCGTCTTTTTTCTTGGGATTGAATCCGAGCTTCGGTTCTTTCTTGATGATATTCTTGGCCTTATTCCACCATTTGGACCATTCGGTGGCGGGAAGGAACTTTCCTGCGACTTCGTTTTTGATTTCGGCGACCAACATGTGGCCTTCAAAAGAAGTTAATAATTCCTTAAAGAACCCTGGAATGTCCTTTTCGAAAAGATCGGTAACGGATTCTTTGTTTTCATAAAACTTGACCCAGATATGATCCCCTTTCAAGGGCTTGAGGCTTGTGATCGCCATCTGGATCGAAAGTTTGTGATTCTTCTTATCCTTAAAGTCTACGAAAATGGAATCTCCGTTCGGGGAAATGGAAACGATTTTTCCGACTCCCCAATTTCTATGAAGAACGTAGTTGTCCGTGTCGAAAACGATGTTTCTTTCGAAATTCGAAATACAGATTTTCACCGGTTTGCGGTTATTGCCCAGTTCGGACATTTTAAGAAAATCTTCCAAAAGGCTATGATTCGCGTATTTCAATTTATAAACGCGGATCAATTCGTTACGCGCCTTGTTGGAAATAGGTTCATGATCCAGGATCTTTTTCAGAAGATAGATCACTCGATCCCAATCCTCGACCGCCTTATGAGGCTCCACTAGAGGATAAAGGTAACCTGCGAGACGGGTCTTTTCGCGGTGTCCGAGTAGAATTCTTTCGATTTTTTCGACGAACTGGATGTCATCGTAGCTATTCGAAACGAAAATCGGCCAGATTTCCTCGAATTGTTCGTAATCCTTGGTTTTGGCGAAAGTTTCGATGGCTTGTTTTAGATATGCAACCGCTCTTTCTCGGTTTTCATCCAGGATTGCAAGGGCGTATTTCTTC
Source organism: Leptospira fletcheri (assembly GCF_004769195.1). NCBI lineage: Bacteria > Pseudomonadati > Spirochaetota > Leptospiria > Leptospirales > Leptospiraceae > Leptospira > Leptospira fletcheri. The sequence continues at coordinate 127,255 of NZ_RQET01000007.1, read as the reverse complement.
GCGATTTCCGGGTTTTTCCGGTCTTGCTTGGCGAGCTTTTCGAGAACAGGCTTCAGCTCTTTGTTTTTTTTGAGTTTTTCCAGTGCTTCCGCTTTGAAACGGAGTGCGTAGCGATCTTCGCCGTATTTTAAGATATTATCGGTAATATGCTCGATGATTGTCCACTTTCCCGACTGCTTGAAGGCGTCGAGAAGGCTCTTAAAATAAGACGCCGCATCGATGCTTCCTTTTTGGAGTCCCAAGATCCCCAACAAATATCTGGCGGAAATGCTTTCCGGATGCTCCGTAAGATGCTCTTCGAGCTTCACTTTGGCGGAATCCGTCAAACCGGCGGAGGTAAAAGATTCAATTAGGTCGTCATAGATTTTAAATTTGGACGCCGGAATAGAATTGGCATCCGACCGAACGTAAATCTCCTCGTTAAAGAGCGAGGTTAGCTTGTCCAAATCGTTGGCAGGCTTTGTTTCCGCGGTTGTCGCAGTTTCGTTAGACATAGGATTTACTCCGCCGATGGAGTCGGCTCGAAAATAGTATGGATAGGCCTGTTTTTTTGATGTTTCGGCCCTTTTAAATCAATTATAACGGAGAACGATTATCCGTAAACTAGAATTTCCTCGGCAAAAGGTGGGAGTAGGCAAAGCCGAACTTGGAATTTCTCCAAGTTTTCAATTTAGGGTTTCAGCCGTTCTTTTTCCATCAATTCACCTCCGAGAAGGTTAGAACCTCGAGTCGGTTCCCACCCTTTTTAGGCGGGGGATGGTGGCGGCACTCTGTTTCGGAGATTCGATTACCATAAGTGCCGAAATAGCTCAAGCTTTTTTTATCCATTTTACAGGAGTTTCCTGCGAAAATCATCCGGGAAAATAAAAACGCGGACCTTCCGAAGAAGAATCCGCGCCGCTATTTTTCCGGACTGATCCGGGAAAGGTCTGAAGGAAATTTTACTGCTTATTGTTTTGAGCAGTTCCGCCTTCGCATTCTTTCTCGGCTTTTACCTTCAACATTTTATCCAGCTTGCGTTTCGAACGGCAGTCGTCCCCGTCGAAATCGATGGAAGCTCCGTCGAAATGGACTTCGAACACGTCGGACAGAACTCGCAACTCGTCGAAGAACAGATATACGGTTTCTCCGCTGGTATCAGGACGGGAACGGATCTTGAACTGTTTGAATACCAGAGTTTTGACTTGCGGATAAGAATTTACGTCCTGAGGAACGTACGGAGGAATTTCGAAAGTCAAGGGTCTCCATCCGATAAAGTCCAGAGATCCGAATTGGAGGATATGGGAATCTCCTTTCCAATCCTCTAACCAGCCCTCTAAATCATACTCGTTTCCGCGACCGCAAACCCAGATCGAAACGGCCTTAGCCACCCCGGGGAATTCCACTCCGTAGATTTTGAATTCCTTGCGTTTGTTGTTCGCATCCAGGTATGCCATCTTACGTATCACTTCGTATTCCGGAGTTTTTGGAGGACGAATGGTTACGCTATTGTCTCCCGGATAAGTGAACGCAAATTTCACACCCAAAACCTTGGAGGTGGTCGCATCCACGTTTTTGATATCGCCGGGTTTTCCCGGGAGAAGTTTCACTTCCCGGAGCGCCTGAGCGTTAGAAGCCGTCGGTTGGTACTGGGCTGCCTGTCCTTGGGGGACCTGAGTATCCTTGTCCGTAGTGACTTCCCAGCCGTACGGGACTCCGTTTGCAGGATTATCCCAAGATTCGACGGTGATGGAGCGCAACTCCATGCTGCTCACATCCATACCGGTCGGGGTTTCGATTCCGCCCTTCTTTTTCTTGATGAACTGGGCGCTAACGGTACCCAAGAGAAGGACCGTGCAAGCTGCGAAAGTGATCGTAGCAGTCGCTTTGAAAGTTTTGCTGAAATTTCTCATGAGTAAATTCCTACGGGAAGATTACCAGTTGTCTTTGATCTCGGAACCGGGATACTTCGTATCAGATTTATCGGCACGAACTTCCAAATCATCAACGTAAAAGTAAAAAGAACCGCCTACTTCATGGATGTCGCTGGTAACAAACAAGGATACAAAGCGAAGATTCTTATCCAAAAGTGCAAAGCGGGTGCTTTGGGGGACGAAACCCGGAACCGTTGCGGTGAGTTTTCTCCAGCCGAAGTAATCCAACCGGCCCAGACGAATATTATGGGTTTTGCCCTTATAGTCCCGGAGTTTCACGAAAAGCGTGTGTCGGAACTTTCTCCCGAGACTCCAAATAGAGACCTGACGGGCCTTTCCTTTGATCACATATTCGTGTGGAGGAAACACTTCGACCCGATCAAAACCGCGATCGTTAAAATACGTCTTGATTCCGAGGATATGATTTTTATCGATCTGTTCCCCGCCATTGTCCGGTACCGTATTCTCGTCGAATACGTCACGGATCAATCCGCGTTGGACCATTTTCAAGGTCTTGGTCTCTCCCAGCGGAGTCGTGGCTTTAGCTCTCCAGTCTTCCGCTTCCTCGAAGTTCTCGAGTATGATCTTCTCGAGGGGATCCGGAGCTCCCGCCTGTTGGTTTTGGCCTTGGTTCTGGTTTCCCCCGGTCTGCTGTCCGGAAGTTCCGGTCAGGGCCAAGAAAAAGAGAACTGTGGCGAGAAGGTACGTCTTTTTCCCCATGAGAAATTCTCCTAAACGATTTAGTGCAATCCTAACTAATTCCGAGACGACGGAAAATCCATTTCCTCGACGGATCCTTCCTCGATGAGAGTTTGGAACTTTCGAAGTACTTCTATCATTCGACCGACTCCTTCGGCCGGAATAAATATAGAGGATTTTTTACTATTGGACCACTCGGAAACTTTCAGGTAGTATCCGTTTTCATTCCGCTTCAAGTCCACGAGAAATTTTTTACTCTGCGTGGCGACTTTTTCGGTCAGGATTTCCGAGTCCAAAATCCGATTCTCCTCCCGTCTCTGTGAATAAATATCGGTAGTCGAAGTTCCAAAATTAGCCAACTAAAAAGTTTTTTAGCCCTTTCTTTAAAAAATCCGCAGAAACGAGAAAGGATACATAATCACAGGATCGAGGGTCCATGAGCCGATTCTCTATCGCAAAAAGCCCGTTTCGAAACTCCTTTTTAGATGCAAATTCTTTGCAGGACCTCCTACAACAATTCTCTAAAAACGTTCTTGTAGAAACCGTAGAATTCTGATAACTGTCGCAGGGGTACCACCGCACCGGCCCCCGCCCAGGAAGGGTGGGGACCTAACACCTCCTCCTCCATACCACCACGCCCACCACCCAGAGATAATTCAAAACGACCAGTACGGACATCCCGTAAATTCCGGTTCGAACCAATGCTGCCTCCGGATCGGAAAGAGGGATGAGGATTTTCGGCTTGGGAGAAATTTTTAGGCCGTGCAGGCGGCCGGCCTCCTCTACGGCTTCCAGATAATAAGGATACAGAGAGGAACGGGAAAGGGACTCCCCTACTCCCGTATTTTGGATTTCCCAATCGCAAACTTGTTCCGCCAAATTCGGACAGGCTGCCCAGACTTCTATCGGGTCTCCCTCCTTCCAACTGGAAGAAACCCAGGGAACAACATGAAAATTCAAAGGTTTTAAAATGGAACCCGGCGCCTTAGGTCGGATCAGTGAGGTTTTTTTCGCTTGGTATTTGTAGAGAAAGCGAGCATCCGCGATCCTAAAAATCCGAACGCCGGGAAACTCCGCCAAAGATCCCGGTTCCCGTACTCCTCCGAAATGCAATCCTAGAAAATAACCGAAAGCATGGCTTAAATACAAAGCCGAGATGGGTCCCGCCAAGAATCCTAAAAATAAGGCAAAGAAAACCGCGTTTCCGTAGATTTTCGTCAGCTTCAGCGCCAAAAAGAAAAACGGAAGAAAAAGGAAAACTAAAAGTGCGACCGTGGAAGAGAAATCGCTGAAAATGCCTACGGGTAAAAAAAAGGCCGCCATTCCGTTTACAAACAGAAGTCCCAGACCGAGGAGGCGCCAGGGGGGCTCCGGCTTAGGTCCCCGGCTTTTGTCCCAAGTTTTTACGAGCGCAAAGATCATCCGAAATCACTTCCTGGGGCCCGACTGCGCGGAATTCCGATCATTCTACGACAACAGTGTCGGAAAATCCATCCCAGATTTTTCTCGCTTCGGCTTCATAACGCTCCGGAAATGACAAGCAAAAGAGAATTCCCCTTCTTCCCCTAAGATAGAACCTTTCCAGGAGTACGGTCGGAATCTTTCTCCCATCGGGAGTCGTCACGGTCAAAGTGGTTCTATAGACTTCTCCTTCCTTTTTACGTCTGTATTCCCATTCCTGCATGGTTCGGGAATTGATTCCGCGAAGAGCGTCCCACACTAGGTAATAATTTTTTGCATCGAATGCGAGCGGATGATAGTGCAGAGTCGTTCCGATCGAGAAAAGGATTCTATCCGGTCGAAAAAAAAGAAGGCCTTCTCGGTTTTTCCGATATTCTCTCTCCCAATTTTCCGGGAGATTTTCCGTCGGAAGATTTCGATAAAATCGATGCACTTGCCAGACCAGATCCGAATCCTCTCCCGAAAAATTCCGATCTTCGTCGGGAAAAAGATATTTTAGATCCGGATCCAAATCCAAGGAAAACGCGAAATCCGTGCTCCGCACGCGCAACACCCCGCCGTGAATGCAACCGAACGGATCCGTCAATCTGGAAATCTCCTTTTCCTTATGGGAATACCGGTCCATGTAGGCGCTAAGAAGTTTGGAAGTTTTCCGGCTCCCTTCCGTAGTCATTTTTCCGTATCGCAAAAGATAGCAGACGGACATTCCTTTTAATAAGCGAATTGCAGCGGAAGGGTTCCCGTGCTTTTCGAGCGCTGTCGCCTCACTATAATGAACGTCTAACTCTTCCGTTTTCGGAAAGACTTCGTGAAAGTCCCGATCCAGTACGAATTCCGCTCTCCCGTCCTTGTAAAAACGATAATTCCGACCCCGAGAATCGGTTTTCCAGACAAAATGCGCGCTGGTTCGGAAAGCGCTTTGCAGGCGATTGTGAAGAAGTTCTTCTTTTTTTTCCTGATCGCTAAACCAAGGCTGCCTCAACAACGGGTCGATTTCTTTTTCCGCTTCCTGGGCAGCGATATTAGAAATCGCGAAAGCGAAGAGCAGCCAAAGGAGCATGACCGCTCTTGCCGGATGGGAATTCACCGGAATAATCCTTCTAATTCCGAAAGGGATTGGATCCCGACCAATTCCAAACCTTGGATCGGTTCCGTCTCGGAAAGATTTCCCGAAGGTAGATAAACCTTTTCCATTCCGATCCCCTTCAATTCCTTTAAACGAAGGGAGATCTGTCCGACGGATCGGACCTCTCCCGAAAGTCCCACTTCGCCCAAGACTGCGATCCGTCCTTTTATCGGACGATCCGTGTAGCTGGAAAGAATCGAGGCGCAGATCGCCAAGTCCAAAGCGGGTTCATCGACCTGCAATCCCCCGGCCAAATTTCCGAAAATATCGCTTTCGGAGAGTTTGTGGCCCAGGTATTTTTCGATTACTGCGGCGAGAAGGATGAGTCTTCTAGTGTCCGGTCCTTCCGCCATGCGTCTAGCTTGAGCATAATTCGTTCGACTGACCAGAGCCTGCACCTCCACGCTGAGGGAGCGACTTCCTTCCAGGACTGCGCTGATCACGGAACCGCTCTTTCCTTCCGTAAGGGAACTGATAAAGACTCGGTGTCTATCCTTTACTTCTCTCAATCCTTTTCCGTGCATTTCGAAAACCGCCAGATCTCCGACCGCGCCAAAGCGATTTTTAACCGCTCGCAATAAACGAAAATAATTCAGTCTGTCGCCTTCGAAATAAAGCACGGTATCCACTAAGTGCTCCAGGATTTTCGGCCCCGCAATCGCTCCGTCCTTAGTGATATGGCCCGTCATGAGGATCGGAATTCCGGTTCGTTTAGCCGTTTCCAATAAATGCTGAGTGCATTCGCGGAGCTGAGTGACTGTTCCGGCCTGGTTCGGCAACGCTTCCCGAGTCATCGTTTGTATGGAATCCACGAAAACCAGGTCTGGCTCCAGATCCTCGATCATTGCGCCAGCGTTTTCCACGTATGTTTCGGAAGAAAGCAGCAGATTCGGAGAAAGTACTTCCATACGGGCCGCTCGCAATCCTACTTGAGAGGCCGATTCTTCTCCGGAAATATAAAGCAGCTTTTTCCCCCGGGAAATCAAGCGTCTGCTGATTTCAAGAACCAAAGTGGATTTTCCTACCCCTGGTTCCCCTCCGATCAAAATCAGACTTCCGGGAACAAAACCTCCGCCTAACACCAAATCCAGTTCGGAGAGTCCGCTCTCGATTCTCTCCGTATCCTCTTCCGGAACGGAATCCACCGGAATCGGTTGTTTGTAACTGGCGTTTTTTCGGAGAGAGGAGGAAGTAAAACGATCCCCCGTCGACTCCTCCTGGATGGTATTCCACTTACCGCAGGAATCGCATTTTCCGGCCCAGCGGGAAAATTCCTGTCCGCAAGCCTGACAGAGAAAGACTTTGCCCGATTTCTTCTTCAATGTTCGAATAAATTTTCCATTTCCAACCAATCCAACTGATTGAAGACGGGCAAGCATCGGAAACATTCTTGGGCAAGTTCGAATCTACCTTCCCGTAACAGAATTCCCGTCAATTTCTGCTCCAAAGCGATCAAAAAAATCACGTCTCCGGAAGCGTAATCGATCTGATCTTTGGAGAGGATTTTTGCTCCCCAGTCGGAGGATTGGTTCTTTTTATCCAACACTTCGTCGAAAAATTCCCGGATAATGTCTTTGAGTCCGTGTCGATCCGTGTACGTTCTTGCGAGTTTCGAAGCGATCTTGGTACAGAAGATCCCTTTCGTCTCTATTCCGAGGCGGTAACGCAAAAATAGGGTATCCATCCGTGCAAAATGAAAAACCTTAATAATATCCGATTTTTCGAATAAACGTTTCAGCCGCGGAGCCTCCGTTTGCTCCGGAAGAATCTGTACAAGGCTGACTCTATTTCTGGAATCGCAGATTTGAACCACGCAAAGCCGATCCCTACGAGGATTCAATCCCATCATTTCGCAATCGACCGCAAGACGGTCATCGGTAAGATATTCGTTCAGTCTTTCTTCGGAAAGATCACCCGGAAATAGATCCGGTTTTAATGAGGGACGATTCAATGCCATAAAACCAAGGTACCGCTCCGTCCCGCCCAAAGCCAGTAAACTTCCTTTTTTTTCCTTTTCCGCCTCCCACTTTTGGAAACTATCGTCTTTGTTTCCGCCCCGAGGCCATTTTTCGCGGGCCCAGGAGCGGAACGGGGAAACGCTAACATTGCCATCGGACAAAAAAAAGGATGGAGAGACGGAAATGAACGCTTATATACGCACGAGAATCTACGAAAAACATTCCATTTCAAGATTCCGATTTTCCGAAGATTCCAAAGAAACAACTCTCAGCGATTGCGGGAACTATCGATTGACTCTGAAGTCCGTGAGATCCGGTGGGAGAACCACGCTTTTTCCCGAATTGGAATGGGTCTCGGGCAAACGTCCCCAAGCCGGTCTGGAAATCCTGACCTTGGAGTTGGAATTGCCCAAGCACGGAATTTCTCAGGGGCGTTTTTTCCGTCACGGGTACCAATCTTGGAGCCTTTCCGCCAGCCAGGATTGGCAGGATATCGACGAATCTCCCAAACTCTCCTTCCTGCAGTATTCTCAGGAGAACGTGTACACTCCCCATTCCGGAAAAAAGGGGGATTGGACATCCGAAATGTTCGTTCTTTTATTTCCCTCCTCCGCAAAAGAGCAGAATTATTTCGCGGGAGCGATCGGAAAGGGAGAAGAAGGGGTTAAATTCAGGGTCCGTTCCTCCGAAGTCGCTCGAGAATCCGCCGGAAAGGATTCGTCTAGTACGGAAGTCAGCGTCGTTTACGATATCCATAGATTCGAGGATTTTAAAACGAACAAACTCCACTTGACTCCGATCCGTATCTCCAGGTTCAAAGGGGACGAATCCTTATTCCTAAAGAACTACTTCGCGGAATTAGGGAGAGCGTTCAAAGTGAAACTTCCCCAAACTCCGGCTCCTACGGGATGGTGTTCCTGGTATCATTACTACACTAAGATTTCCGAAAAAATAATATTAAGAAATCTGAAAGAACTTAGGACCAGAAATCTTGGATTGAAAGTCTTTCAGATAGACGACGGCTATCAGTCCGAGATCGGAGATTGGCTGGAAACGAACGACCGTTTTCCGGGCGGCATGAAACTTATGGCGGACGCGATCCGTTCCCAAAAATTCGTCCCCGGAATCTGGTTGGCACCTTTTTTGGTCCGGAAACGATCCAAATTCTTTCAAAAATACCCGGAAGCCGTATTGAAGGATAGGGAAGGAAACCCGGTCCCTGCTCTCTGGAATCCTCTTTGGGGATTCGATTCCACCTACACGCTCGACGTTTCCCATCCGGCCTCCAAGGAGTTTCTGGCCCATGTGATCCGGACAATGGTGAAAGAATACGGTTTCGAATACCTGAAGTTGGACTTTTTGTATTCCGCGCTGCTCCCGGGCTGGACTTACGATAGAAACGATTCTCCTCATACGCGCTATATCAAAGCGATACAATTGATTCGGAAAGTCGCAGGAAAGGAGACTTTTCTGCTCGGCTGCGGAGCTCCGATGCTTCCTTCGATCGGCCTATTCGATGCAATGCGGATCTCCTGCGACGTAGCGCCGTTTTGGTTTCGGGAAAAGAAGCGAATCTTCGCAAGGGATAGAAACGCGCTCTGCACAGAACGCGCATTGATAAACGATATTACGAGGGCATCGATGCACAGGAACTTCTGGCTGAACGATCCGGACTGCCTTCTTGTCAGAGATAAAAAGAACAAGATGACCCCTGCCCAAACCAGAATCATGGCAAGCGTCATGGGGTTGTCGGGAGGAATGCTTTTCGTCTCGGATGAGCTCGCGCTGCTTTCCCCCGAACGGGAAGATCTGTTGAAAAAAACTCTCTTCCTGCAATCTAAATGTAGAAATAAGACTCCGATTCCCATCGGCATCGGTTCCGAATTCTTTCCGGCGGCGATGTACAATCCCGCAGGTTTTCTCGGAGTTTGGAATCCTAGCGAAACTTCGAAGGAAATCCGATTGGATTTGAGTTTCCCCTGGGAGAAAAATTACAGGATCGATTATTGGTCGGGCCAACTTGTGGAGAATATCGAAATCGACCCGAAAAGGAAATCCCTTAGGATCAGACTGGAACCGTGGGAGTCCGTAGTTCTATCCTCCGGAAAACTCAGTTGACGATCGATTGAAAAAAAAACAGAATTGGCCCTGCGAATCGGAACGTCCTTTTTCGGATTTTTCGTTCGAAGGAAATAATTGAGGTATTAACGAATGAATTCATTGAGAAAGAGCGTAGGGATCCTAGCGGTCGTCTTCACACTTTTTGCGCTTCAAAATTGCTTCATACTGGATTTTATCGCTTCCGTATCCCAGTCCGTATCTAAATCCTCGGACTCCGTCCAAAGCTTATCCAAGTCCGTCGTATCCATCTCGGCCTCGATTTTCTCCTCTTCCTCCAGCGATAAGGACGAAAGAAAATCGTACCGCAAGGATGTGGAAACTCTCACCGCCATCCATCTGAACAGAGGCTTGGTTTCCGAAGAGTTCGAATCGGATCTGGCTTCCATCGCGCGAAAAAACGGAGTCAACAATTGGAAATCCCTTGAGGATACGTATGTCTCCATCGGTAAAGGAATGAGAAAAGCGGGTGTAGATACCGGTAGATTCAACATTTTTGCGGATGAATTTGCTCTGACCCGTCCGAAAGTTGCAAACGCTTTACGCAAAGGATACGCCTCCATCTAAGGGTGTCCGGTTCGTTTATCAACGAGCGGCCTTTTCGAGGCCGCTTTTCCTTTCTTCTTCTTCCGATCCTTTTTTTCGCCTCCTCCTACCCGACCGGAGCCAAAGACGTTCTACTGGATTTCATTTATGTGGACGCGAATACCGGCCAGTCCAGCGGAGGACATTCCGCTTTAAGATTCCAAGACACCGTCTATCATTTCCAATACTATCCCGACGAAATCTTCCGCATCGTCCGGGAACCTTATGAAAATTTTTCCTATTCGTACAATACTTATTCGAACCGCACGAGTCGAATCGTAAGCCTTTCTCTTCCCGAAAGCGGTCTGGAAAAAATTCGGGACGGGCTGGAACGATATAGTTTACAACAATTTAAACATCTAAACAACTTGGAGGGACTTCGTTCCGACTCGGATTTTTTCCGTGGGTTGCATTCCCCGGATCCGAAAGTTTCCATTCCGAGTCTTGGCTATTTCGGCGAGGAATCCGGCTTAGAAGACGTTTCTTCCGTACACGGATTTTTGCGGGAAAGGCTGGGTGCAGATTGGTTGGGCAAAACGAGATCCCGTCTGAAGCAGGAACTTTTCGAAGCGGTAGAACAAGGAAGATTCTCCGATTTTCCGGACCTTCCTCCCACGACAAGAAGGGAGTATCCGTTTTTTAAGGGAGGACCGGCGAAATGGTTCCTTTCCAGATTATCCAAGTTGGCATTTCTGGAAACGCTAGAAAAGAGGAAAGTTCTTTCAAAGGAAACGATCTTTTCGCCGGCTTCTTACCATATTAATGAATTAGAAAAATCGAAACTATCGATATTGCGGAACGACCTTATGAATTCCCTATCGGCGAGTCTCGAAGAGGATCCGTCGGACTGGGGCCCGAGCGCCCTTGTTTCCTTGGCAAGAATACTGGCAATGGAGGAGTCGCTTCGATCGGGCAGACTCGTTTTTCTAATCACCTTTCCTCAAGGATCCGATTCCGTTCCTTTCGATCGGTTGGCGGAGCAGAAAGAAACGACGGATCGAGCTTCGGGGGAATTGTTCGCCGCCTCGACAGAATACAGGAAAAGTTTGAATGCGGCGTCGGAATGGAACGAGGAAAAGTATCGGACCTGGGAGGATCTCGAGAATCGTGCATTCGAACTTCGCACCGGACTCGCACGCGGAATATCCGTGCGTAATACTTTCGAAATCCTGCACCCTTCCCTGCCCGCCGTTATACCCTACTCCTTTCCGCTTCCCCCCAGAGAGAAATTGTCCTTCTGGCTGGACTTGAGCGACAAAAGGGAAAAGGAATATTATAATAATCTAAAAATTCTCTACGATTTCCGCCTGATCCGCAGGAACTGCACTACGGAAATCTTCGACTCCTTCGATGATATTCTAAACGAAAAAGAATACGAATTATGGTTAGGAAGAAAAATTGATCCGCGGACCTCTCTGGCCTTTATTCCATTTGCGGCATACGACAAGATCAAAGCCGATTGGAAACCGATGTCGGAGGAGACCGTTCTATCCTTTCGTAAGAGAAAATTGGAATCCATGCGAAAAGCGGAATCCTCTTGGAAAGTTTCCCTGAGGGAATCCAATACGCGGACTTCGACGATTTACGAAAGCAACGAAGAGGATTCGGACTTCTTGTTTTTTACGGACGACGTGATCTGGATCCGGCCGGTCTACGGGCTGATCAATTTAGGATTCGGGTTGGGAAACGGATTCGTTGGAATCTTCACCCTTCCTTTCGATCGGGGCGCGAGAGTCAAAAGCGGCCTACAGTCCGCGTTTTTTTCTCTGCCCGAACTTATTTTCTTCAATATTCGGAAAGGTTCCTTTCCCAAAGCTTCTCCCCGCGAATCGCAGGAATCGTCGAACGGGGAGAAGTCCGTCGGTCCTTAAAGTTGGATGAGAATATAACTCGAGTCGTCCCGAAATTCCCGTGTAGGCAATGTGGCCTTGGAGTAGATCTGGATAGCTGCCTGCAGTTCCTCGATCGGTCTATCCTTCTTTCTCAGTTGTTCCAGCTCGGCAAATAAAGGACTGGAGAGATTATTCAAAAGGCCGTCGCTGTATAAAAACAGAATGTCCCCGGTCTGAAAAGAAATCTCGTGGGCCTCGAAATCCAAGTCGTCCATGATCCCGAGCAATTGGCCCGATTTTTTGTTCAATAATTCCATTCCTTCCTGCCTATATAGAACGGGAAACGGATGCCCCCCTCGGGCATAGCGTATTTTTTTTTGGTCGGGTCGAATCACCGCCGCCGCAGCGGTCAGACTGTGAGTGCCGATCTCGGAGGAAAGTTCCATATTCATTTTACGTAATACGTGCGAGGGATCCTCCTTTTCGCGGAACGCTTCACGGGCCACGCTTGTCATCAGGAGACCGATTAACCCGGAAGTGACACCATGATCCTCTATGTCGCCTAACATGGCCATCACCGAACCGTTCGACCTGGACAATACGTAAAAATCCCCGCTGACAAAGGAAGCGGGAATATTATCGACCAGCACCTTGTATGGAGATAAATCCGGGACGGAAAGGATTTTCCTCTGTATTTTGGAGGCCAATCGCAGGTCTCTTAGTATACTTTCCTCCCGAGCCTCCTTTTCCTTCACCAGAGTATAATAATCCAGGGCCCTTTGGACGGCGATCCTCACAGTCTGGAGCGAAAAAGGTTTTAAAAGGAAATCCGAGGCCTTGTGGGTCAGGGAAGTCATCACGTCGTTGATGTCCCTTTCGCCCGTCATCATGATCACTTGGGTGGAAGGACTTAGATTTTTGAAATAGGGCAGTACGTCCAACCCGCTGGTACGGGGCATGTGAATGTCCAGAAATACGATCGGATTAGCTTCCTTTTCGAAGTATTCCTTTCCCCTGTCCACGGAATCGAAAAAAGTCGAATTGTATCCTAGCTTTACCAACAGAATTTCGAGTGCTTCCCCTACGTCGCGATCGTCATCGATGATCAGAATTTCGGGTTTTATCGAAAGTGAGGTCATTTTTTGATCCTGGAGAATTCCTTCGTGTTGGAAATTTTTGCAACGGTAGAATTGTATTCGTGGTCGAACAAGGATTTTTCCAAATAGTTATTTATACAAGAGACCATTTCGCCATAGGTCCAGTTGTATACTTTCGAGGTTTCCGCCTCGACTACCTGTCCGGAATGAATTGCCCCGGAAAGGGAGCGGAGATTTTCCTTTCGGAAAGAACGCAAAAGTGCCCTAAATTCGCCCTCTTTTTCAGGACTTAAAAATCGAAAATTCTTATGGAAAAGGACTGCGTCATGAAAGTATTCCGGAATATTAAAGGCCCCCGCGGCACCGATTTTACTAGCCAATAGACGGATAAAAATCGTAATCTCATTCATCACGTTCAATCCCGGATATTCTTGGCCTTCGAATAATCTTTTTTTTTCCTTCAATTTTCCGAGACGAACGTTCTGACTTAATAGCCAGTCTATGTAGATCATCGGGAAGGATTCCCCGATTTTTTTGAAACTGAAGTCCGAAAATTTCAGCCTCATGTGAACTAAAACGGCCCCGTTCGGAGTTTTAATGAAGATCCGGTTATCCACTTCCGAAATCCCTTGGATCTCCAATTTCGTCTCGTAAAATCCGCGCAACGCCAACATCTCGAACATCCCGCTTTGTACCAGGAGATCGTTTACGTCCTCCTTCGAGAAGCGGTTGAATAAGGTATCCTCGATCCCTAAGTGCGTTTTAAACTCTCGATTGATGTCGATTAAACCGAGAGCGTCCGGGTCTATATAATTTTGTCCGTTGCCGGATTTGTCGGAATTGGAAAAAATGCTCATTCTTAAATCAGCGACGCAAACACTCGTATCGTATTGAAATGAATCCTGACCGTATCGTGAAAATTTCTGGCATATCCGCCGGCAGGCAACACGACCACGGGCACATCCAAAGAATCGGCAAATTCTTTGACCATCTTATCTCTTCTTTTCAATCCGTCGAAGGTCAATTTTAGATCCCCCAAAGAATCGTCCTCAAAAGGATCCGCGCCCGCGAAATAATAGATCAGATCCGGCTTGAAATTGGCTCTTGTTTGAGCCAATCCGGTTTCCAGCGCTTTCAAATATGTCTTATCGTTCGTACCGTTTTCCAAGGGCACATCCAAACTGGACTGCTCCTTTTTCGGGTACAAATGCTCTTGGTGCATGGAAAAAGTCCAGACAGAAGGATCCCCCTTGAAGACTTTCGCGTTTCCATTTCCTTGGTGTAGGTCCAAATCGACGTACAGCACTTTGCGATCGGGATGTTTTTGGAGATATAATTTGGTGGCGACCGCCGCGTCGTTCAGATAACAAAAACCTTCCGCACGGTCCGGCATACTATGGTGAAAGCCGCCGCCTATATGATACACGTATTTGTAGTTCTCGGTCGTCTCGGTGGCGAGAATGGTTCCTCCTACCCCAAGGCAGAAACTGCGTACGATTTCCCGGTTCAGAGGCAATTCGGAATACATGGTCCTGTCCGTATAACGAAGATTCATGAAGTCGGAGAGAAATTCGGGAGTATGGACCAAGGACAATTCCTCAGGTCCGACCGGCGAAGGTTGCAATGCAGGAAGAGTCGAAAGCCTAGAATCTTCCTTGACTTGGTTATATATCATCCCGTACTTGCGTGCGGGAAACACATGCGCGCCCAAGTCCATATTATATTCCGGATGGTAAACAAGAGCGATCCGATCTAACTTCTGTCGCAAAGGAGCGTGCCTTTTTTTTCCCAAGCTTACCCTTTCGTTTTGCCCCGTAAAGAACGAAATCGCGGTCTTATATACGTCCAACATCCCGGAGGCTCCAATTCATGTTTAGTCCTGAAAAGAAAACAAAAATCGTCTGTACCATAGGTCCATCCTCCTCGGAAGAGTCGATCATCACCGCTCTTTTAAGGGCGGGAATGGACATCGCGCGGATGAATTTTTCACACGGCACCCATGAAGATCACAAAAGAGTCTTTGAAAAATTACGTAAATGCGAATCCGAATCCGGAACTCCCCTAGGAATCATCGCCGACCTACAAGGGCCAAAAATCCGAACCGGAAAACTTCGCATTCCCCAAATCGAACTCGAAAAGGGCAAAACGATACGACTTCTTGCGGATCCCGATTACCTAGGCGATTCGGAAGCGATCGGCACTACCTTTCCCACTTTAATCGAAGACCTAAGAACTGGCGACAAACTTCTTATCGACGACGGTAAATTGCTGTTAGAGGTGGATTCCAAAACAGAAAAGGAAGCGGTTTTAAGGATTTTGATCGGAGGAATATTAAAAAGTAACAAAGGAATCAACCTCCCCGGAACTCCAATCTCCGCTCCTGCCCTTTCCGAAAAGGATCTATCCGATCTGAAATTCGCATTAACCTTAGGAGTGGATTACGTCGCATTGAGTTTCGTCCGTCGCGCGAGCGACTTGGAACTTGCCCGAGAGATGATGCGAGGATCGCAGATAGGATTGATCGCAAAGATCGAACGCCCGGAAGCGATCCGGAATATCGACGAAATCATAGAATCCGCAGACGGAATCATGATCGCTCGAGGAGATCTGGGGGTGGAAGTCGAAACGGAAAAAGTTCCCGTACTCCAAAAGGAACTGATTTTTAAGGCCAATCGAGCGGGAAAGCCTGTGATCACTGCGACGCAAATGCTCGAATCCATGGTAGAAAACCCCAGACCAACCCGAGCCGAAGCGAGCGACGTCGCGAACGCGGTCATGGACGGGACCGATGCAGTGATGCTTTCGGGGGAATCCGCGAGCGGAAAGTATCCGGTGGAATCCGCGGAGATGATGGCGAAAATATTAAGAGAAACGGAAAATATAGATCGGATCTACGAAATCCATTGGAATCTCAAAAAATCGGAATTGGAAGTGGAAAGAGCGGCCCTCGGTTCTGCAGCGAGGGAAATCGCCCACGACATAGGAGCGCGAGCCATCGTCAATTTTACAAGAAGCGGTTACTCCGCGTTAATCACTTCCGAAATGAGACCCAAGGTACCGATCCTTTCCTTTACACCTTACCTTGCGACCGCGAGAAAGATGAAATTGTATCGGGGAGTCCAGCCTTACGTAATGCCTTTTATGGACACGTTTCAGGATATGATACGCTACATGGAAACGAAACTTGCCGAGGATCAAACGCTTACAACCGGAGACATCATCGTGATTTTATCGGGCGCCCCCGGAGGACAGGCGAAGTCCGTGGATTTTCTACAGATCTACAGGATAAAATAAACTTTCATAATAAAGGAATCCGAGCTTCGTCGAATTCCTTCAGTATTACCTTGGAGATATTCGCTCTTTGGTTTCTCTTTTCCTTGATATGAGTTAGGTATCTTAGCGAAAAAAGGACACCGCCTTCTTCGGTAAGAATGTAAACGATCGGTGTGGTGATTCCGAGGCGGACCAGATAGTTCTTGGAGAGTTCTCGGGCGGTATAGTCGATCTGAGGCCTATCGATCACGGATTCGTTTTTTATAATGGAATTCAGGATCTCCTCGGCCCTTTTCCAATCCGCGGAATGAGGAATCTTAACCTTGAACTCATCCCAAACAAATCCCATTCTTTCCTTGATTACGTATACTTTATTCAGAATCACGGAATGGTTCGGAAGGTGTATCAAACGGTTGGTCGATTGCTCGGATTTGGGATCTATACTCACTTCCATGAGCGTAAATCGGTTGATCCCTATATTGACCACGTCTCCTTTAACCCCTTCGATTTCTATCCTGTCCCCGACTTCGAAACCGTTGCTTCCATGGATGAGAAACCAGCCCACATAATTCAACGTTACATCCTTGAGGGAGATCACGATACCGGCCCCGGCCAACCCCATAACGGTAGGAAGATAGGAAAGTCCCGAAAAAACGACGGGTAGCAGGGAAATCACGCCGACTAAGACGAAGGAGATCCGGGTCAGTCTTCTCCTATTGTACTGTGTGGAAGTGTCTGCCGGAGGGATCAGGCGATCCAATAAAAAAATGAAACTTTTGTATATTACGATAAGCGAAAGAATGAAATAGATTACAAGAACGAAATCCTGGGTAAAGGACCTTTCTTTTAAACCGAGCAGGTATAAGGGATTTAATAATTCTACTATTTCCAGCATAGGTCAGAAGGAACAATCTAACCGGTCCGCCTTCCTACAATCAAGGCTATTCCTGGCGAGGTTCCGGCTTTTAAAGCCGCTTTTGACGTCTAAAAACGTCCGCAATTTCCTCTAAAGATACAGGGACGTCCCAGACCGCGTTTCCCAACGATCTCAATAACACGAAACGCACGGAAGAACCTACATTTTTCTTGTCGTGAAGCGCGTGCTGCGCGACCTCCTTCGATTTGCTGTCGTCCTGATAAGGCAAATCGTATTTTTTCAGGATTTCTCTCAAAGAATCGATGAAGTCCGGATCGAGTCCTTCTTTTTCGGAAGAAAGAATCGCAGCAGTAACGAGTCCGATCGAGACGGCTTCTCCGTGAGAATACTTGCGATATTTCGTCAGGGACTCGATCGCATGCGCGGTAGTATGTCCCAGATTTAAGGTTTTCCGGAGTCCCGCCTCCCTTTCATCCTGACCGACGATTTTGGCTTTGAAACGTACCGATTCCGCGATGAAATCGTGAAGCACATCCGATCGTTGGTCGTAAATCTCCGATCCATGCGATTCGATTTTCTCGAAATATTCCCCACCTTCCAAAATGGAATGTTTCACGATCTCCGCCATTCCACAACGCCATTCCTTTCTTGGAAGACTTGCGAGTGTGGATAAAGGTGCGAATACGAACTCAGGCTGGTAGAAGGAACCGATCATATTCTTGCCCAGATCCGCGTTTACTGCCACCTTTCCGCCCACGGAAGAATCCACGCAGGCCAATAGTGTCGTCGGGATCTGCGCGAATCTGATTCCTCGCAAAAAAGTAGAAGCGATAAATCCGGCAAAATCACCGACGACTCCGCCGCCGAGGGCGAGGATCAGACTCTTGCGATCCGCACCCAACCGAATCAGACGGTTATAGACTTCCGCGGTACGACCTATATGTTTGTTTTTTTCTCCGCTACGGATATGGATCTCGTGAACCTGTTGTTCCAGACCTTTCAACTCGGACGCGTATTGTCCGGAAAACAATTTCGACAATTTCTTTTCGGTTAGGATAAAAATCGAGGATATATCCCGGACGGATTCCACGACTTCCTTCAAACCTTGAAAATCTTGATTTAAGATTACTGAATATTCTTTGGATACGGTGTTTACTTTTATTTCCCGGATCGGATTCATTTATCGTACACCCATTGGCTTTTCAGATAGGGAGAAGGTTTGAATTTTCCCGCGGAAAGATAGGATTTTATATCCGGCCGTATGTCCATCTCCTTGATGGCTGCGATCGGAAAATATCCGAATCCGGTGATCGCTTTTTCCTTCAGATTCATTTCCGGGTCCTGCTTTCTTACGTTCGTTAAGAACACCAATTGTATCAGATGACGGTTCCCTTTCGGATCTATGGATTCGTTCAAGAATAGAAAAGAAGCAGAAGTTACGTCCAGAGATAGTTCTTCCTTTAGCTCTCTGCGGAGGGCGTCTTCCGCGTTTTCGCCGAATTCGATTCCTCCTCCGGGCAATAACCAATAATAGGAGTCCTTCTTTCTTTGTTGCAAGAGTAGAATTTCGCCTTTTCGGTTCCGAATCAGGGCCGCAACCCGAACACGAAGTCCTTTTTTCTTAAAGAAAAATTCCATTCAAATTCGCTATCCGTTCTTGATACCTAGAATACGTAGCATATTCCGGGCGGCATCCTGTTCGGCAAACTTCTTATTTTTTCCGACACCTTCGGTTTCATACTTATCCCTGATTTTAACCGAAACTTGGAAGGTTTTCGCATGGTCCGGACCGGATTCCCGAAGCAAGCGGTATGTGGGAAGTGTCTTGAATTTTCTCTGGCAAACTTCCTGCAAAAGGGTTTTAAAATCCTTAACCGATTCCAGTTTTTCCGAATTCTCCGCGAATTCGATCAGATTCTTGAGAATGATCTTTTCCGCGGCTTCCATTCCTTGGTCCAGAAAGACAGCGCCTATCAAAGCTTCGAACAGGTTCGCTCCTAATTTCTTTTGACCGGAGCCGCTTCCCTCTCCGCGGCCGAGAAGAACATAAGCACTGAGTCCGAGTTGATCGCTGATCGAATTGAGTACGGCCGTCGATACGAGTTTCGACTTTAGGCGTGAAAGTTCTCCTTCGCTCGCCTTCGGATATTTACCGTAGAGGTATCTTGCCACAACCAAACCTAAAACGGAATCGCCCAAAAATTCCAATCTTTCGTTGTCCTCTTCGAACTCGGAGTGTTCGTTTTGGTAGGAACTGTGTACGAAAGCCAGTTCTAAAAGTTCGATTTTCTTAAAGCGAATCCCGAGCGATTCGGTTAATATTTTAAGGTCTTTCGGCCTTACGGCTTTCTTAGATTCGTTTGCTTGGAGGGGATTTTTTTTTATCAAAGGATTTTGATAAAAGAAGTAAGAAAAGAGAGTTCCGAGTTCCCCTAAAAGAACCCGGAAATCCAGTCTAATTAGGACTTAAGAGCGTCGATGAATTTGATAACGTCTCCGACGGTTTGGATCTTTTCAGCATCCTCGTCGGAAATTTCAACACCGAACTCCTCTTCGAGAGCCATTACTAGCTCAACGGTGTCAAGGGAGTCTGCTCCAAGGTCGTCGATGAAGTGCGCTTCAGGAGTAACTTCGGATTCGTCGACTCCGAGTTGCTCAACTATGATGGACTTTATCTTTTCGAAATCTGCCATTTGTTTCCTCCGTACCAGCGAAGTGGTATGTAAGTTTTAGTTAGGTTTAGAATCGGGGATGAATTCATCCACCGATTTTTAAACATTTTTATCCGGAAAGTTTTGGCAAGCGTTAACGGGCGAGATTCGGAAAAAAACCTATTAGAAAAGAAAAAACCGAAGAAAATTTTTCGTAAGTGAAAAGTCGCATTGAATCAGTTTTTCTTTTATGAGATCAGTAAGTTTTTTTATTCCAGAATTGTAACTTTCCGGCGCAAAAAAAAGAGAAGAATTCAACTTTAGATTCCTTCCAGTTATGCGACCCAGCTTCTCTTTCGAACGAACGCTAGGAGAAAAAGAGCCTTTCTTTCGAAAGATTCGAACGGCGTTCGGACCTAAATCAAAATAAACATGAAAAAGCCCGATAAAAATCGGGCCTTTTCTAGTGAAGGATCACTTGGGAGTGCGAACGATTACGCTTGAACTCCCGGCAAGAATCCACCGCCGTTCACTTCTATCACTTGACCAGTGATAAAAGAAGCTAGATCGGAAGCCAGGAAAGCGATCGTATTCGCGATATCCTCGGGCTGTCCCGCTCTTTTCAAAGGAATCGCCGCTACCATCGCCAGACGTAATTTTTCAGGAATCGCATCCGTCATTTCCGTGTGGATAAATCCCGGTGCGATCGCGTTGCAGCGGACCTTACGAGAAGCCATTTCCAAAGCCACAGCTTTAGTAAAACCGATTACACCCGCTTTGGACGCGGAATAGTTCGTTTGTCCAATGTTTCCGTTCACACCCGCAATCGAGGAAAGATTAATAATCGATCCTCCGTTCGGATTTTTTGCCATGAATTTGACGGCGGCTTGGGTGCAGTTGAAGGTACCGGTCAAATTTACCGCAATCACTGCGTCCCATTGTTCCGGTTTCATTCTAAGTAACAAAGTGTCTTTCGTAATTCCTGCGTTGTTCACGAGAACGTCCACGGAACCGAAAGCGTCCACAGTCGCCTGGATTCCGGCATGAGCCGAATCCGCATTGGCCACGTTTACGGAAATTCCGATCGCTTTCACGCCAGTCGCCTTGGCAATTTCCGCTGCCGTAGCCTTACTGGCCTCCTCGTTCAAGTCTGCAATTACGACGTTCGCACCGGCCTGTGCTAATTTTAAAGCAGTAGCTTTTCCGATTCCGCGTGCCGACCCGGTAATAATGGCGTTTTTGCCTTTCAAATCAATCATCGGTTTCTTTCCTCACCAGATTCTGCGGTTAGCCTATTTTTACCTTCCTAGGGGTCAAGGGGTTTTAAGGGGGAAGGAGTCGGGTGAGCGCGACCGGTGATTGAGGCGAGTGCGCTAGAAGGATTGGGGTTAGAGTGTGGTACAAAGGGAGAGAAGACGGCCCCCACCCAGGTTCGAGCGGGAGAGGTGGGCTCGCGGGCCATTCCCCCAAAGTCCCTATCGGAAAAACGTCTTTTCGGCGACTTCTTTTTCTATTCCGAACCTGTATGAACTCCTACAGAGAATTTTCCAAAAAGAACTTTACGTAAGAAAAATTGTATGTTATGCGCGTTGGGGTACCACCGCACCGGCCCCCACCCAAAGCAGGGTGGGGCTTACCCAATTCCATATTCCTTAATACTTTCCGTAATTCTCCAGTTAACATTCCGTTCTGCGCACTCCGTCACGACTCGGATCGCACTGCGAACCGCATGAGCACTGGAGGAACCATGCCCGATCAGGCAGATTCCGTCGACCCCAAGCAGGAGGGCTCCCCCGTATTCCGCATAATCCAAACGTTTCTTGATCGCGGTGAACGTAGGTTTCAGGAGAAGAGCGCCTGTCTGCGCCAAACTCGACTGCGCGATGCTCTCTCTTAAAACGTTAAAGATGGATTTGGATAATCCCTCTGTCGCCTTCAGGACAATGTTTCCGATAAAACCGTCGCACACCACCACGTCCACATCGCGCCCTCCGCCGTATAGGTCCCTGCCCTCCACGTTTCCGACAAATTCGATCGGCAGCTTTCTCAATAACTCGAAGGCTTTCAAGGTGACTGAATTTCCTTTCTTGTCTTCTTCTCCGTTGGAAAGCAGACCTACTTTGGGTCTTTCGATCTCGAAAATCATTTTGGAATAGATTTCCCCCATGACCGCGAACTGTGCCAGATATTCCGGTTTGCAATCCACGTTTGCGCCTGCATCGATCAAAAGAGCGGGGGGGCCTTTTTCTCTCGGAATCGGAGCGGCGATCGGAGGTCTAAGAACGCCGGGAATTCTTCCTAAATACAGGAGAGAAGCCGCCATCGTTGCCCCGGTATTTCCCGGAGAAAACATTCCTACACAAGTTTTGTCCGCTACTAGTTGAGCCGATTGGACCACAGAAGAATCCTGCATCGCTCTTACGGCGATCGAAGGGGAATCATTCATTTCTATGATTTCCCCGGCATGAACGATACGTATACGTTCGGGATCGTACTCGTATTTCAGAAGAATTTCGCTGATTTCTTCCTCTTTGCCGACAAGAACGACGTTTCGTTTGTCTTCGTTAACGGCTGCGACGACACCTTCCACGATCCGATCCGGACCGTAATCGCCGCTCATTCCGTCGACGGCGACCCACATAGAGGCCTTTAGATGCCGCTAAGGAGACTGCCGGAGAATACCGAAAGCAGTCGGTTGTAGGACTTCCCGAGGAGGAAAAAAGGGATGTGGAGATTGGCTCCGGTCCGGTCGCCGAGGGAAAAAGGCGCCATACTGAGATTAGGTCTCTTCGTTCGACTTCCTGGCTTTAGGCTCCAGAACGACGCGGTCTTTGTAAAAGCCGCATACGGGACAAATTCTGTGAGGAGGGCGGAAAGAATTGCAGTTCGGGCAAGGAACCAGGTTCGGTTTACCGATCGCGTGGTGTGCGCGCTTCATCCTTACTTTGGATTTGGATTTTCGTCTCTTAGGAACTGCCATTGTTCTTCTCTATGATAAGATCGTTTTTTACGACTATGTTTTTTTTTGGCCGTGATTTCACAACCGTTTTTCAAAAGCTACGAAGGAATCCAGAAATTCTCCCGATTCCTGTCTTTTAGAATACAAGGAAGACCGATTGAATACGAGCCTGGCTGTGGATTCTAAAATCGTTTCAATTTCCTTCAGATGATTCGCTCGCAAAGTGCTTCCTGTGGATACCAGATCTACGATGCAGTCGGACAAACCCACCAAAGGGGCCAATTCGATACTTCCGTAGAGCTTGATCACCTCGCAGCTAATCCCTTTGGAGAGAAAAAATTCACGTGCTAAATTCGGATATTTCGTAGCTACGCGCACTTTTCTCTTTCCGGAACTTAAATTCCAACCGTTAGGAGCGGCTACGGAAAGTCTGCATTTCCCGATCCCCAAGTCCAAAGGAAGTAGCAAATCGTATCCCCCTTCCTTTAGCACGTCCCAACCCACGATACCGGCATCCGCCGCATTCTGTTCTACGTAAGTCGCCACATCCTGGGAACGAACGAGTAGGATGCGCACCCTTCCCTTCGGGTCACGATAAATTAGTTCTTTAGAATCCGGATCAGGTTTGCCTTCCAGCCAACCTTTGGAGACCATAAGTTCTATACTCTCCTCCGCAAGCCGTCCTTTCGGAAGCGCCAGAGTCAGCATGTCAACTTCCTTGGTTGAGCTTTACTAGGAGATACGTGGCCAATTCTCGGACTGATTTGTACTCATCCGAGGGAGAGGAAAGTTCCTGCTCCAATACTTTACGCAGGTTTTCTTTTGCCTCCGCTTTTTTACCGTTCTTGGCCTTCAATCTACCCGATTGGTAAAGACTCCATGCATAAAAGCCGGAAACATTTCTTCGGTTGTTCAAAAGAGAAACAGCGGTATCGAAATCGGATTCCGCTTGGGGGAATTGCCCGCCGCTTTCCCGGTAACTTCCCGCAATATAAAAATAATACGCCTTGATTTCGGGGAGTTCGTCGATTTTCTTCCCCGCCCACTCCAGTTTTTCGCCCGCTTTTGCGAACTCTCCGTTACGAGCATACAAGTCGCCTAAGGTTTTGGAAATACGGATTCGAAGGGACTCGGAATGATAATTAGAAGAAAGCTCTTCGTACTGCTTGATTTTTTCAGCAATGTCGATGCTCGGATTCAGTAGAAATTTTTTTTCCAGCGCTTCTACCGCCACAGTTCCCTTTCGGAATTGGTCCGCCCTGTATTCGTTCCAACCGACTACGGCAACCGTCGTCACAAGAAGAATCGCGACCCCGATGAGAACTTGTTTGCGATATTCTCCGACCTTGGCAAAAAAGATCGTAAAGGCCCGCTCCGCGCCTTTCAGGTCCGCGTACGGATCCACATTCACCTGCACGGAGGAATTGGCGGAGTTTTGCTCGAACCTCTTCATTTGGACTTTCGGGCCTCCCTTACTTCAGGGAGGAATTGATAAAACTTCCCAGACTTTCTCGGGAAGGTGTGTCGGAGGTTTTGAGATATTTCGCCATCTCTTCTCTTTCCAACGCCTTGTCGAAGTCCTTAATGGAAAGGGAAATCTTCTTGTTCTTGGAATCGATCTTAACCACGGCACACTTCACGATCTCTCCGGGTTTGTACGTTTCCTGAAGATTGACGTCCTTTCCGCCGGGGATTTCCGAAATGTGAACCAAGCCTTCGAATCCCGGCTCTATCTCAACGAACATTCCGAAATCCACGATGCTTTTGATCTTACCTTCGACCACACAGCCTACAGGATAACGGTTCCGTAAAGCTTCGTACGGATGCTCCTGCAATTGCTTCAATCCGCAGGAAATTCTTTGAGCGTCGAAATTGATGTCCAGAATCACATACTTGACTTCCTCTCCTTTTTTCAAAAGAGAAGTCGGGTTTTTCTGTTTTTCGTCCCAGGTGATATCGCTGATATGAATCAGACCTTCGATCCCGTTTTCCACTTCTACGAATGCACCGTATTTGGTGATTCCGGTGATCTTTCCGGACAAGGTATTTCCTACGCGAACTTCCGGTCCTAAGGTATCCCAAGGATTCGGTTGCAGTTGTTTTAAGCCTAGAGAAAGTCTTCTGTTATCGAAATCGATGTCCAGAATCAAAGCTTCGACTTCCTGTCCTTTTTTGAGAAGATCCTTCGGATGAGGAGGTTTTTTGGACCAGGTCAATTCGGAAGTATGAATCAAGCCTTCCAAACCTTCTTTCAATTCTACGAATGCACCGAAATTGGTAAGAGAAGTAACCGTTCCGCGAACGACCATTTCTTTTTCCAAAGAGCGTTGTGCCCAGATCCAGGGATCTTCGTACAGTTGCTTGAGGCCGAGGGCAAGTTTGTTGTTCTCCTTATCCATTTCCAGGACTTGGAGTTCCACTTCTTGGCCGATCGTAAAATATTGCTTAAACGGTGCGAATTTTTTGTAGGAGATATCCTTTTGGCGAAGGAGTCCGACGACTCCTTCCAAATCGCAAAAGACTCCGAAGCTCGCGATCTTGGAAACCACGGCCTGAACCTTGTCTCCGACCTTGACCTTTTGAACCAGCGCGTCCCACTTCTCATTATTGACTTCGTCCAATAATTTTTTGCGGGAAACAACGCCCGAGCGAGTCCGCTCGTTGACTTCGATGATCTTAAAATCCAGCTCGACGCCTTTGTAATTTTCTCCTTCTCCGAACTTGTAGCTAAGTTGAGAAGCGGGAAGGAACAATTCGGATCCTTCCACATTTACGATATAACCTTTGCCTTTGATCTCGTTTACGAGCCGGCCGGTTACTTGGTAATTATTTTTAAATGCGTCTTTGACAACTTCCCAGCCTTTTCTCTGGTCAGCTTCTTTTTTGGAAAGTATGCATCCGGAATCGGTGGACTCTTTGCGTTTTACGAGTGCGGTCACTACACTGCCCAACTCGGGCTTTTCGTCAAATTCTGAGCGAGAAATTCTACCTTCCTGCTTCAATCCCTCGATAGCTACATAGACAAAATCGGTATCAACCGAAACGACTTTTCCGTCTACGACCTGGTCTTTCCGGACCTCGGCTTCATCGTTTTTCTTTTCTTCCCACTGTTTGAAGACTTCTGCAAAAGTGGACTTGTCTTGTTGGCTATTCATTGGGGTGGATTACTCGATTATTAATTTGGGAATAGTGCGGATCGCCTAAAGTGCCGTGTCCAGGCATTCAAGAATCTTACCAATAACACTATTTTTTGGCAAGTTATCTGTGTCAATGAGGATTGCGTCTTTTGCCTGTTTCAGAGGGGCGATTTCACGCTCCGTATCGGATCGGTCTCGAGAAATGATCTCTCTTTCGATTTCTCCCAGATCCGAATCGATTCCTTGGTCTTTTAATTGAGAATGCCTTCTCTCTGCCCGAACTCTGGAAGATGCCGTCAGGTAAAATTTGTAGCGTGCGTCCGGAAAAACCGCCGTACCTATGTCTCTACCGTCCATGACCAATTTATGGGTAAGAGCCAAATTTCTGAGTTGCACGTTCACGTAATCCCGATATGGACCCTTGCTTGCGATATGTTTGATTTCTCTCGTGATTCCCGGAGTTCGAATCTCCGCTGAGACGTCTTCTCCGTTTAATAAAATCCGATTCTCTCCCAGTTTCGAAAATTCGCATACGACTACCGCGCCCGAATAAAGACTTTCGGGATCGTTCTTTTCCAACCAACTTTGGAAATGATCCGAGGGATTTTCTTTCTCGTATTTTCGAAAAATATAAAGGGTAAGCGCCCGGTAAAAAGCTCCCGAATCCAGATACTCGTATCCCAATTTGGTCGCCAGCTCTCTGGCCACAGTGCTTTTTCCGGAACCAGCGGGACCGTCTAAGGCGATTACGTTATCATTCATAGCAGGACGGATTCCATTTTTTTTTCGAAGCCGGGAAAGGAAGTCTCTATCCAGGAAGTTTCGTCCAGATCCAAAGGCAATCCCGTCGCCGCTCTCAGAATCATAAAACTCATCGCGATCCGATGGTCCATCTTCGTTAGGATATTCCCGCCCTTCCCTTTTAACCAGGAATCCAATTCCGATGAAATTCCATTTTTCGTCGGCT
Source organism: Leptospira fletcheri (assembly GCF_004769195.1). Lineage (NCBI taxonomy): Bacteria > Pseudomonadati > Spirochaetota > Leptospiria > Leptospirales > Leptospiraceae > Leptospira > Leptospira fletcheri. Next base: position 100,602 of record NZ_RQET01000007.1, on the reverse strand, counting down.
CCGAAAATTCATAGCCGTCCTCGTATTCCCAAACTTCTACACCGAGAGACCTCAGATTTTCCACCATGGCTGAAATCCGATCCGATTCTTTTGCCCGGAGTTCTTTTGCATGACGTATTTTAAATCCGCCTTCCGCAAAAAGTCCGGCGATCGTTAGGATGGGAACCTCGTCTATCAGAGAAGGCAGCCAACTCTCCGGGATCTCCGCAAAATGTAAGTTAGACGAAATCGCCTCCAAATCTCCTACGGGTTCTCCGCACTCCACTCTTCGGTTGTGGATTCGGATCCTTCCCCCCATCGCTTCCAGCGCCTTCAGAATTCCGGTCCTAGACGGATTCAGTCCCACGTTCCGAACCAGGATCGAGCCTTCCTTTAACAACAATCCTAGGACAAGAAAAAAAGCTGCGGAAGAGATATCTCCCGGTACTCTGAATTCGGCCGGTTCGAAACGATAAGGCGGAGAGATCTTAAAGTGCGTAGGGTTTTCGTATTCGATCCGATTTCCCAAATAACGAAACATGTTTTCGGTATGGTCTCGGGAAAGAATCTCCTCTTCGTAATCCAACGGCGTTTCTGAGGCCATGGCCGCGAGCATCAGACAGGATTTTACTTGTGCGGAAGCGATCGGACTTTTGTAGGAAAAGGGATTCAGCTTTCTTCCTTCGATTTTCAAAGGAGCCTTATCTCCCTCTCCCAAGATGGAAGCACCCATGGCCGCTAAAGGTTTCATGATCCGAGACATGGGTCGTTTCCGCAAAGATGCGTCTCCGGTTAGGATCGCACGGATCCCCGGAATTCCACAGAGCAATCCTGCGGAAAGTCGGATTCCCGTGCCTGCGTTTCCGAAATCCAAATCTTCCGAAGGAGAGCGCAAATCGGATTTTCCGGGACTTGTAAAAAGATATTCCCCGTTCCCCTTCTTATCCACTTTCAATCCCATTCGAGAAAAAGCATGCATGGTATTCAGAGGATCCTCCGCTTCCAAAAATCCGGAAACATACGTCGTTCCTTTGGACAAAACGGAAAACAAAACGGAGCGGTGGGAGAGGGATTTGTCTCCCGGAACAAAGATTTCTCTACCGGAAGATCTAGAGTTTCTTGGGATCATTCTTCTTCTTTAAGATTCCGTCCCGGTGGTCCCGGGATTTTTCCATGAAGGACTTCCAATGGTCCAGGTCGAGCGGCTTTTCCGGTCCCAACTCGGAAATGATCCGGTCCAAATGACCTCTAAAATCCAGTAGAGAGGAGAGAATTTCGTCCCGATTCGAGGAGAAAATCGGAGCCCACATTTTAGGATTCGAACCCGCGATCCGAGTCATGTCCCGAAACCCTCCTCCAGTTAGAGGTAAGGGAGAACGGTCCGTAAACTTCTGAACGCATTCGTTTTCCCAAACCCAATCCGTCATAATCGATGCGACGATATGAGGGGAATGCGAGACGTAGGATAGAATTCTGTCGTGCTCGAGTGCGGGGATCTCCACGGTTTCCATGCCGAGAAATCTCCAGAAAGATTCTAGATCCGAAAACGCTTTTTCGGTCGCGCCCTTGGGGCGGGTCAAGATACAAAGTCGACCTTCATAAAGATCCGCATTCGCGAATTCCAATCCCGATTCCTCGGAACCGCACATAGGGTGGGAAGAAACGTATCGATGCGAAGAGGAATGGGAAGATTCCACTGCGGATACGATGTCCCGTTTGGTGGATCCCATGTCCGTCATCAATCCGGGCCAATCCTCGGGAAGAGAAGGAATGAGTTCCACGATGGTGTTGACAGGAACTCCGAATACGATCAGATCGAAATCGTTCCAATTCGGATTTTCTCCGAACTCCTCCGAGGTAAGGATCCGATCCGCAGAGCCGAGAGAGATTCCTTTTTCCTTGCTTTTTCGGGAACCGACCACTCCCGTCACTTTCGCGTCGGCCCCTTTCTTCTTCAGTGCGAGAGAAAGCGAAGCGCCCATGAGACCTAAGCCGTAAATCAGAATGTTTCGAAACGGAAGATTCACGGGCTCGGCGGAGATATCGGATAAGAACCCAATATCCTCAGATAGATTGTATTTTCTCGAAGAACACCGAGGACTTCCTCTATGATCGGATCCTTTCTGTGTCCTTGAAAATCGATGAAGAAATTGTATTCCCAGGAAGTTCTTCTTGTCGGACGAGTCTCGACCTTGGAAAGGTTGATCCCACGATCGAAGAAGGGTTTGAGTACGGAATACAAAGAGCCAGGTTTATCCGGAACGGAAAAAACGATGGAAGTCTTGTCGTTCCCCGTCGGAGGACATTGGTTCTTTCCGATGATCAGGAAGCGGGTGGAATTGCCCGGCATATCCTCGATGGATTCCCGGATCACATCCAAGCCGTAAATCTCGGCGGCGATGGTGGAGGCGATGGCGGCGCAACCTTCCTTTTTTTCCGCGACAATACTCGCCGCTCTGGAAGTGGAAGGAGTTTCCGAAATCTGTACATGAGCCAAGTTCGCCGCGATCCAATTCCTACATTGTGCGTTCGCGATTTTGATTCCGTACAAGGTTTTGATCTTCTGCAGATCGTGTTCGGACCCTAGTAAGTTCAAAGTGATCCTCAGGTAAATCTCCGAATAGATATTCAGATCGGAGACTAGGAATTGGTCCAAAGTGGAGTTGACCAATCCTTCGGAGGAATTCTCCACGGGAACCACTCCGTAATCCGCCTTGTCCGTTTCCACCGCGCGAAAAACTTCCGGAATGGAAGAGAATTCGCTCGCTTCGACGGAAGCTCCGAATCTGGCTCGGACGGCCTGGTGGGAAAAGGATCCTTCCGGTCCTAAATACCCCACGGAAAGTCCTTTTTCCACGGAGAAGGACCCGGACATGATCTCGCGATAAATCGCGAGCAATACTTTATCCGGCAGAGGTCCGCCGTTTATGTTTAAAATTTTCTCATATACATCCTTTTCTCTGTCGGGACGATAAATCGGTTCTTTGTTTTCCCTTTTTATCTCCCCGATGGAAGACGCGATCTCCGCGCGGGCCTGGATGGCCCGTACGATTTCCTTGTCCAAGGAATCTATCTTATCCCGGTATTCCTTGAGTTTATCGTTATTCTTGCTCATTTTCGATCAGATCGTCCAGGTTTTCGAATTTCAGTTCCTTTACTTCCACAGGCGCCGGCAGATCGGAGAGTTTATTCAAACCGAAATGGAGAAGGAATTCCTTCGTGGTCCCGTACAAAGCCGGACGGCCCGGGACTTCCTTGTTCCCCACCGGTTTGACCAACTTCTTGGAAATCAAAGAGGTCACCATCGCGCGAGAAGAAACTCCCCGAATATCGTCTATTTCGGATAGGGTGATGGGTTGCTTATAAGCGATAATCGCCAGAGTGTCCAGGCTGGAACGGGAAAGCTGGTCCCGTTTCTTTTCTTTGAATAATTGCGCTAAAATCTCGGAGAATTTTTCGTTCGTGAAGAACTGATAGGCGCCCGCGATTTCCCGTAAAACGAAACCTCCGTCCCTTTCCTGGTAGTCCAGAATCAGTTCGTCCAATATTTCCCTGGCTTCGTGTTTTTCGCATTCCACCGATTTGGCGATGCTAGCCAGTTTTAGCGGTTCCCCGGAAAGGAAAAGAAGGGCCTCGATCAGTCCTTTTAAGCCGGATTTTTCGCGTTCCACGGTTCTCCCACCAAGAAAATACGGATTTCGCCGAAGGTTTTATGCTGGCGAATCGCTAGGATTCTCTGTTTACAGAGTTCCAGCATTGCCAAAAAGACGGCGACAACTTCGGCTTTCTCAGGTTGAACCGACGAAAATAATTCCTCGAAAGAGATATCCGATCTTTGGACGAGGAGAGCGGAGATCGTCTCCATCTTTTCCTCGACAGAATACCGGTGGGGCGCGGTAAGTAAAGCGGGAATCTCGCCTTCTTCCTCCCGTTTTTCCAGGATCGTATTGAAGGCGGAAATGAGGTCCAGAAGACTTAAATCCAACCAATTTTCTTCCTCATCGATCACTTGGTTGGTTTCTCTGGCAAAAACGCTGGATTGGACCTTATCGATTTCAGACAGTTTTTGCGCCGTGAGTTGGAATTTCTTATGCTCCAATAACTTCTCCACGAGCTCCGGAGGCAGAGGAGGATCGTAGTCTTCCTCCTCGAAACCGGGATCCGGAAGAAGCGCTTTGGATTTTAAATATACTAGGTTGGCGGCCATCAGCGCGTACTCCGCGCCGAAATCGATCTGGATACTTTCGGAAATTTTCAAAAAACGGAGAAAGTCCTCCGTAATGCGGGACAAGGAAACTTCGAATATATCTATCTTGTAACTTTCTATGAGAGACCAGAGTAAACTTAAAGGCCCCTCCGTGATTCCCCCCTCCGCGTTATTCCATTGGACCACGAAGGTCTTTCCACCATCCTCCCTTTCCATCGATAGAACCTTTTACGAACTTAGAGCTTTGTCCGCCGCTTGCTGCAATCTTTCCGGTGAGAAAGGTTTTACCACGAAATCCTTTACGCCCATCTTGATCGCTTTTGCGAGAAGCTCCTCCTGTCCGAGCGCAGTCACCATGATGATCCGAGCCTTCGGATCGATTTTGAAAATTTCCTGGGCGGCTTCGATTCCGTCCTTTTCCCTCATGGTGATATCCATAGTAACGAGATCCGGTTTGATCGCTTTGTACTGATCGACGGCGATATTGCCGTTTTCAGCCTCGCCTACGATCTCGTGGCCTCCCGCTACCAAGGCGTCTTTCACCATGGTCCTCATAAACTTTGCATCGTCCACTACGAGAATTCTGGCCATGTTTTAATTTCCCCTTTCCTTAAGAATAGAAAGTATCCTAGTTGTAATTGCGCTTAAAGGTTCCACGAACTGAACTCCACCCATCTCCACGGCTTGGCGGTTCATGCCGAAAATAACGGAACTTGCCTCATCCTGAGCGATCGTTGCCGCTCCGGCCTCTCTCATTCGGAGAGTGGCAGCGGAACCGTCCTTTCCCATTCCGGTCATGATCACGCCGATTGAGGCGCTACCGTATTCTCGGATTGCACTATCAAAAAGAACTTCTACTGAGGGCTTGTGTCCATTTACAAGCCCTTCCTTATCGAGTGCAATCCATTTCCGTCCGCCCCTCGTCACAATAGACAAATGAGCGTCACCGGGAGCGACGTATCCTACTCCGGCTTCCACCGGTTCCCCATCTTCCGCTTCTTTTACAGTAATTTTGGAGTGTTCGTTTAATCTCGCAGCAAACGCTTTGGTAAAACCCACCGGCATGTGCTGTACGACGAAAATCGGTAAATAAAATCTTTCTGGAAATTCGGAAAAAACGGTCTGCAGCGCTTTGGGGCCGCCGGTGGAAGTACCGATACAGATCGCCTCGACAGGTTTCCTTTCCGACTTGAAAACCGGAATCTTCCCGGCGGGAGAAACCTTATGAGGATCGAAAAGAGGACGAATCCCGCGGATACTATCGAAGTACGAAATGATTCTGTTTCGTAATACCGCTCCCAGCTCTTCGGGATTAAAATGATTGGTGCTGGAAGGCTTCGGAATAAAATCGATCGCTCCGTATTCCAAGGCTTTGAATGTAGCTTCGGCGCCGTGCTGGGTCAAAACGGAAAGCATCATCACCGGAACTCCCAACCTTTTTTTCCGGAGTTCCTGCAGCGCGGAAAGTCCGTCCAATACGGGCATTTCCACATCCAAAATGACCATATCCGGCTTCAATTTTTCGGTTAATTCGATGCAGTCCACCCCGGTTTTTCCCGTGGCTATGACTTGGATCTTTTCGTCCCTTTGGATTTGGTCCGAAATTATATTCCGTACGAGAAGCGAATCGTCGATGATCACGACCCGAATGGGCGAGCTGGAATTCATTCTTACTGAGCCTTTGAAATCGTTTCGGTCTTAGAACTTGGGAAGGATGGCCATGAGTTCGTCGAAGTCCGGCAGAAACAGAAGAACTCCGAGAAGGTTATTTCCTTCATGATTGAATTCGGTCAACATACTTAGAAATTTCGTACGTTCCGGTTTGACTACTTCCAAAACTTCCAGAAAAGTACCTTCCACCAATTCGGGGACGTCCGGCATGACGCTCACCTTCGCCTTGTTGGAGATGGAGTTCAAGACGGACGCGCAAACGATGTTGGAAATCTCCGACAATACGCTCTTAGTATCGTCGTCCAAAACGTCTCCTGAAGAAACCGAATCCAAGAGTTCCTTGGCCAAATTTTTGGCGTTTTCCCTCGAAAACATCATGAGAAGGTTTCCGTTCAGGTCGCCGTTCATCCTGACTTTCATTCCGTAAAACTTATCGTCCGAAAACCTGATTTCGGATGCCAAGCCTTCCTTATCGTTCATGATGATTTCCGGAATAAATAGGTCCACATTCCGGTTTAGAATCTGGGAAAGTACCATTCCGGCGTTCATCATTCCGGTGTTGACGACCGCTTCTATTTTTTTGATCTGTTCTCGAGTCAGGTTGCCGGTAAAGTCCTTCGTATGGGAGACCGACATCATTCTTTCCTTTTTCTGCTCTAAGAATCCCTCGATGATCCGGTCCGCCCTTTTCTTTTCCTCGTCCGTTTGGACCGTGTCGGACACGAGTTCGGATATGTGAGAACGGTATTCTTCTTCCATTCCTTGCTTCTTAGGAACCGTAGTTTCCTTTTCCAGAATTGCAGTGTTAGAGTTGCCGGAGGAAGAGGATTCGATCGTGCTTCCGGAATTCGCGAGAAGGCGGTCCTCGGGAACCTTGAACTCCACGGAAAATCCCGATTCGGTCCCTCCGCCGTTTTCGCGGTGCAAGTCCTCTTTTTCCGCGACGATCTTTTTGGAATCATCTTCCCGCTTGCGTTCGGATTTCTTTCGTTTAGCACGTTCGCGAGCGGTGATCTCGTGCAGTTTATGATTGTAGACGTTCGTAGGATTAGCCGTCTTCTGGATGTACATCTCCTCTTCCGTCTCGATCGTGCGAATCGTACTGATCCGCTTCATGGTCTCGAGGTTGAAGTTGACGTATTTACCGCTTTCATCCAAACGAGAAGAAATCTCGACGAGACCCGGAATGTCCAAGACCATGATGATGGTTCCGTCACCCATGATGGAGGCACCGGTCAATCCTTTGATATTCTTGAAGTTCTTCTCCAAAGATTTGATCACGGTCTCGTGTTTTCCTACGAGTTCGTCCACCATGAAACCCAGCTTTCTTCCCTTGAATTGCACGATGACAACGGGAGCTTCGTCCCTGTCCGTTTTATCCTGGAGACCGAGAATCCGGTTCAACCGATAAATCGGCAGAACCTCGCCGCGGAGATTGATGATTTCGTTGCCTTCCAGCGTGGTGATTTGTTCGTTGTTGACCTTGATCGTCTCGTTGACTTCCGAAAGCGGGAAGGCATAGACCTCCTCTTCCATCATGATCAAAATGGAAGGTATGATCGCAAGAGCTTGAGGGAAAGAAAGAACGAAGGAAGTCCCGACCCCTTTTTGGGATTGGATCAATATCTTTCCTTTGAATTCCTGAATCAGGTTATTGACCACGTTCATACCGACTCCGCGACCGGAGATATCGGTGATCTTTTCGGCGGTGGAAAATCCGGGGGCGAAAATAAACTGATATATTTCGTTTTCGGAAAGTTCCGCCGCGTTTGCTTCGGAAACCAATCCCTTCTCGACGGCTTTCATACGGATACGGTCCACGTCGAGCCCCTTACCGTCGTCGCGTATTTCAACCATGATATTGCTGCCGCCCTGATAAGCGTTCAGTTCCACGATTCCGACTTCCGACTTTCCGGCCTTTCTTCTTTCCTCCGGAGTTTCGATCCCGTGGTCCACGGAATTGCGGATGAGATGAAGCATTGGTTCGCCGAGAGCGTCGATCACCTTCTTATCCAATTCCGTGGATTCTCCGTTTAGCACCAATTCCACTTTCTTACCGGTCTCCAAAGACAGGTCTCGGACCAACCGGGAAAAGCGGCGGAAAACGGTCGAAATAGGAACCATCCGGATGTTCATGATTCCGGACTGCAACTCTTTGGAGATCCGATTGATCAGATCGATCCGACCCTTCAATTCGTTGAAAAGCTGGTCTTCGCCGAAAGTACGAAGCAGGTCGTCGTATATTTTTTGAAATCCGGAATTGGTAATGACCAATTCTCCGACGTTATTCATCAATTGGTCCAATTTATCCGAAGATACCTTGATACTCTTTAACGTGATCTTTGCATCCGTCGACTTTTCCTCGTCTTCGAGTTGGTAGTTTCCGGAAGAAGATGCGGAATCGGAAGATTTTTCGTACCTGTATTCGGAAGAAGGTTGGAAATTCTCGACAGTCAGATTCTCTACCATGTCCACATTCGCGGCCTTGGTCAGTTCGTCTTTGGGCTTATCGCTCTGGAGCAGAATATGAAGAGCGAGAGATTCCGTTCCTTTCTCCAGCTCCTCCAAAGAAGGGCTAGTTTTATGGACGATTCCCAAAGTTTTCAAATTTTGTAATATTAGAGAATAGCGCAATCCCTTCATGGGAGCGTCCGGCTTCAGCCCCACTTTTAGGATCCACAAACCGCCCTTACCCTCTTTCAACGCTTCTTCCAGTTCCTTTTGGTCGTCGGCATCCAATTGCAATTCGCTGGAGAAGGAGGCCTCCTCTTTTCGGGAAAGTTCGGAACCTTGAGTTTTCTTGCCGATGGCGGCGCCGGGTTGGAAAGATTCGGGATCGTTCTCGTAGGCTTCCAGTTTCCGGATCATATCGGTATAGGGAGTATCGACTTTCTTTCCTTCCGCTACGTTGACGATGACGTTCTTGATCAGGTCGAAGCAGTGAAACAGGAGGTTCACTAACGAAAGTTTGACGGAAAGTTTTCCGTCCCGGATACTTTGGAGAAGATTCTCCATTTTGTGAGCCAGATCGGAAAGGTTATATAGACCTACGAAGGCTGCGGAACTTTTTAAGGAGTGAGCGGCTCGAAATATGTCGTTGATGATAGCAGGATTGGATTGGTCTCTTTCCAGCTTCAATAAATTCGCGTTCAACTCTTCGATTTGGTCTTCGGACTCTTCCAAAAAGAGTTCAGTATATTCCCCTAATACTCCCGCCACTTAGTTTTCCTCCGTCGTAAAATCGATCAGTCTAGAGAGATCGAGGTTCAACACGAGAGTCTCTTCGAATTGGCTGACGGATTCGATCAATTCGCTATAACTTACGGTCAATTCGGAATCCGCTTCGCTGATTTTCTCTTTATGAATCTTCACGACCTGCTTGACGGAATCCACGAGCAGACCTGCTCTTTTTTCACCGTTAACCACTACGATGATTCTAGTCGTCGGGAGAACGTCGGAGTAACCTATACCGAAAAGTTCCTTGAGGTCCATGATCGGAATGATTTCTCCCCGAAGATTGATTACACCCATGATGGAGGATTCCACGTTCGGAATCCGAGTGATCGGAACCGGTTTTAAAATTTCGTGGATATGGAGGATATCTATGCCGAAGAGTTCGCGATCCACCTCGAATGTGAGGAACTCCTGCAACCCTTCCGATTCTTTTCCGATTTCATTCTCTTCTACGGAATTCAGTTTTTCGATGGCTTTCACCTGCCCTCCAAACACGTTACTTTCGATAAGAGACGGGAATCCCTGCTTACCGACACTGACGTCTCCAAGATTAAAATCGGTTCTAGGAAACGAGGAATTCGCAGCTTTTTCAATTTATGGGACTGAATTTTCACCGCTTTTCTTGGGAAAGCAATGGTTTTTTTTTTCGCTTATCAACGTTCCGACGCGAATATCGTGCTCTTCCGCAACGAATTCGCATGGGAATAGGGACTCGAAAGTCAGACCGATGAGTTTCGATTTTGGAATTTCCGCAAGAGTCCGGTCGTAAAATCCTTTTCCCCTACCTAGCCTCGCTCCTTCCGAATTCCAGCCCAATGCAGGCACCAAAATCCAATCCGCTTGGTCGGGCAAAATCTCCTCTTCTCCTACCGGCTCGAAAATTCCGAAAGCACCCGATTGGATTCGATCCGGCTTCAAAAAGACCAGTTTTGTTCCTATGATTTTCGGATAATAGCAACGGATTTTTTCCCCGATCACGAAATCTTCGGCGAACGGCGGGATCTCGTAACGGTCCGGAAAGTAGGTAATAATCTTTGGTTTCGAATTTTCCCGAAGGGATGCGACAATAATTTCTTTCAGAGCGTTTTGAATTCGATTCTCTTTTTCTTTTCTAAGCGAAATCGAAAGGAGAGCTTCCTTCACTTTTTTCCGGAGTTCCCGTTTCGACTCCAAAATTATAAGTCTCCGATCAGGCCTTCTTCCAAGAGAGTAATCAATTTTCGGGTTTTTTCTTCCGCCTGGGGAGAAGCAGGCCCTCCGGAATTCTTTCCGGAATTTCGGAGCTGCTCCAGTTCGTCCGCAAAATTCAATGCCGCCAATACCGCAAGCTTGAGTTTGGGGGCGGAAGACATCCCCAAACTCAGCTCTCGGATCTTTCGATCCACAATGTCCGCCAATCCTTGGATATACTCCGGATCCGCGTCGCCGACGATCGTGTAATCGTCGCCTAAAATGCGAGCACTTACTTTTTCGCTCATTTCTCCGGCTTATGATCTTTGGTATGATCTTTCGGGTCGTCTTCTATAACGAGGAAATCATCGTCTTCGTCTGCGTCAAAAACGCTGATCGCATCGTCGTCATCTTCGATAATGATATCGTCGTCTCCCACGGAAACCGGGCTGAATTCCTCGATCGGTTCGTCCGTGATAATGATTTCTTCGTCGTCTCCCGAACTTTCGGAAGATTCGGAAATCACTGCGATATCATCGTCCTCGTCGTCCAAAAGAATGATTTCATCGTCTTCGTTAAAATCCTCTTCGGAGGTGTCTCTTTCCACTGCTGGAGCAGGAGGAATGATCGGAGGCATTTCCGCCGCCGGAGAAGCAGATCCTCCCGCAAAAGAGGAAGCGGAAGGGACGGAAGAACTAGCGGGAGAAGCACTCCCGACACTCGGCGCGCTTGAAGGCGTATGAGAACTAGAGCTCGAAGAAACAGGAGAAGTGGGAAGACCATCCAATCGACCCAAAAGCTGGTTGATCTTGCCTTCCAGTGCCCTTTCGCGTTCCTTCAGCTCTTCCAATTCTTTCGTCGTTTTTTGGAGTTGCTCTCTTACGGACGCGAGTTCCTTTTCCTTTTCCTCCATGGCCAGTTTCATCTGGTCATTTTCCGCACGGAGAGTTTCATTTTCCGATTCAAGGCGACCGTTTTCCGCGCGGAGATCGCTGATCAGTTCGAGGGCCTTAATGACCTTACTTTCGAGTTCTTCGATGGTCTCCATTGTTAGCATAATGAGAACCTCATCCTTCCGCTACGTGATTTTTTAATAGGACGCATACAGGGTTTCCGATAGGACAAACCTGGATCTTTTTGGACCGCCAAACCGGCAAAATCCATCCTATTTTTCTACTTTCGGCAAAAGAGAAAAACCTTTTTTTAGAAAAACAAAAAAGAGCCCGGGTGAAATCCGGGCTCTTTTGAGGCTGGAATCCGAAAATCCATCGTTTTCGGCCCGGTTTTCTCACTTAGAAAAGGAGAAACCTTTTACCGGGGAATTTTAACCGGCTACCTTGATTTTCTCGACCAGAGCGTTAAAAGTCTCTTTGTCGTTAAACGCGAGTTCGGCCAATGCCTTTCTATCCAGATCGATGCTGGCTTTTTTCAAACCATACATGAACTGAGAATAGGAAAGTCCTGCTTCGCGAGCCGCCGCGTTGATCCGTATGATCCAAAGTTTGCGAAAATCGCGTTTTTTGGCCCGGCGATCGCGATAAGCCCATTGTCCGGCCTTCATTACGGCGGACTTGGCTGTTCTGTACAGTTTAGAGCGCGCGCCCCTAAAACCTTTGGCCTGTTTCAGGATTTTTTTGCGACGATTCTTGTGAATGGTTCCGTTTGTAGCTCTTGGCATTATCGCACTCCGTAGGGCATTAATCTAACGACGGATTTCCAATCGGCATCCACGACCAAAGTCATTCCCCGTAGACGACGGCGTCTTTTGGGTCCTTTTTTGGTAAGAATATGACGGGTGTTCATGCTCTTCCGTTTGATTTTGTTATTTTTGGAAAACTTGAACCGTTTTGCTGCGGCCCTGTTTGTCTTCAGCTTAGGCATTTTCCTACCTCAATTATTCCTAAAGTTCTGCTCTCTATTTCGCGACAGCGGGGCTGATTACAACAACGATCTGGCGCCCGTCCAAAACAGGTTCCCGTTCCGGAGTACCATGACCTTTCAGGTCCTCCACCATACGGTTTACGACGTTCATCCCCAATTCCGAGTGCATCATTTCTCTACCACGGAAGCGGAGACTTACTTTCACCTTATCCCCTTTTTGAAGGAATTCGACAGCGTGACGTTTTTTAATTTCGTAATCATGTTGGTCGATTCGAGGACGAATCTTCACTTCTTTTACGTTGATTACGTGTTGTTTTTTCTTCGCTTCCTTGCTTTTTTTGAGCAGTTCGAACTTGTACTTACCGTAGTCGATCAGCTTGCAAACATGAATTTCCTGGTCCCCCGAGACTTCGACCAAGTCCAGGTTTTCTTCCTTCGCCTTCCGGAGGGCTTCTTCGAAACCGACGATCATTACACCGTCATCTGTTACCAATCTTACCTGGGATACCCCGGTAATTTTTTCGTTAATTCTATGGCTAAACAGTTTATCCGTTGGTTTAGGTTGGGGCTTCCTCTGCATTCAGTCTCCGGCTATTTTTCCCATTTTTTGGCTCTTGGGTACGCGTTCAAGCGATTTTCTCCCAGCATACGTCGGGAGCGGGAGTGGATTCAAGTAGAATTTCGGGGCAGGCCCCACCCTGCTCTGGGTGGGGGCCGGTGCGGTGGTACCCCGCCGGAGACATTCCGACGCGCGTAGCATGCAATTTCTCTTACGTAAAGTTCTTTTTGGAAAATTCTTTGTAGGAGGTCATACAGGCTCGTAATACGAAAAGAAGTTGCCGAAACGACGTTTTACGACGGGGGCTTCATGGGAATGCCCTATCGGCTCGAATTCCTAGTCCCGACCTCAATTCTCTTCTTGCAGAAGCTTCATAAATTCGGCCAAGGTCATGCTTATGGTCTCTTCCGAGCCTCTCTTCCGGACTGCGAGTGATTCGGATTCTTTTTCCTTTTCCCCGAGCACGAGAAGATAATTGGTCTTTTTTAAAATAGAGTCGCGGATCTTCGCCCCGATCTTTTCGTTGCGGAAGTCCCCTTCCACACGATAGCCCGAGTCGATCAGTTGCTTTAGCACCTTCTCGCCGTAAGGTTGCACGGAATCGGTGACTGTCAGAATTCGAACTTGGTTCGGTGAAATCCACAACGGAAATTTTCCTTCGAAATGTTCGATCAGAATTCCGATGAACCTTTCCAAGGATCCGTAAATCGCTCGGTGGATCATGACGGGCCTTTTTTTTGCTCCGTCAGAATCGGTATAATCCAATTCAAAACGATCGGGCATGGAAAAATCGATCTGGATCGTACCGCATTGCCACATTCTTCCGATCGAGTCCTTGATGTTGAATTCGATTTTAGGACCGTAAAAAGCGCCTTCTCCTTCCTTGATCTCGAAAGGGATTCCTTTCTTATCCAAAGCCAACTTCAGGGCCTTGGTAGCGAATTCCCAATCCTCGTCCTTTCCCTGGGATTTCTCCGGACGAGTAGCGATATAGGTTTTGAATTCGGTGAACCCGAACTTCTTGTACACTTGAAACGTGAAGTCGATAATGTCCACCACCTCGGATTCCAGAAAATCCAGCGGGGCATAGATATGAGCGTCATCCTGGGTGAAGGCGCGGACTCGAAAAAGACCGTGAAGAACCCCGTGCAATTCATGCCGGTGCACGCTCCCGAGTTCCGCAAAGCGTAAAGGAAGTTCCTTGTAGGAATGAAGATGATGTCTATAAATCAGACTGCATCCGGGACAATTCATCGGTTTGATGGCGAATTCTTCCTCGTCTATCGAAACGAAGTACATGTTTTCGCTGAAATTATCCCAGTGACCACTTTTTCTCCATAAGTCCGAAGATAGTACCGCAGGAGTCCTGATTTCCTGGTAACCTCTTTTGGCGCATTCCTTCCGGATATAATCCGCCAACGAATTCCAGAGAACCGTTCCTTTCGGATGCCAAAACGGAAAGCCGGGAGCCTCGGGTTGGAAGGAAAAAAGATCCATTTCCTTTCCCAGCTTACGATGGTCCCGTTTTTTGGCCTCTTCCATACGGAAGAAATACTCGTCCAACTCCTTTTTGGAAGGAAAAGCGACGCCGTAAATGCGGGTAAGCATTCGATTTTCCTTATTCGCTTTCCAATAAGCGCCGGACAAGGCGGTGAGTTTAAAGGCCTTCAGGAGTCCCGATCTCGGAATATGAGGACCTCGGCACAAATCGAACCATTCCCCCATCCCGTAAATGGATACCTGCTCTTCCGGAATTTGGCCGATGATTTCAATTTTATAATTCTCGCCCATCTTTTCGAAGGTATGGATCGCTTCCTTCTTATCCCAAACCTTGCGGAAAACCTCGAAATCGCTTTCCACGACTTTCTTCATTTCCGCTTCTATTTTCGGAAAATCTTCCGGAGTGATGACCGCGTCTCCGAAATCGATGTCGTAATAAAAAAATCCGGGACCGTTTTCGATCACCGGCCCCACGGTCAACTTGGCCTGTTTGTAAAGATTCTGTACGGCCATTCCGAGCAAGTGAGCGGCGGAATGCTGAAAGGTTTCCCAGCCTTCCTTGTCCTGAAAAGTGAGCACTTCCAATCCGGCGTCAGTATCGATCGTTCTACTCAGATCCAAAATTCTGTTTCCGTTTAAACGAACAGCCAATGCCTTGTTCTTTAAGAACGGAAGATTCGATTCTATGAATTCCTTATAGGTAGAACCTAACGTCGCCTCTTTTTGGCTTCCGTCAGGGAGAACGAATTTTACTACTTTATTGCTGACTTCCAATGTATATTACCGAGCCCTACTTCCATAACGCCAACACAAGGGATTTTTCACAACCATTTCGCTCCCTATCTAAAACCCCTTGACCCTATACTTCTCTCGAACACCCTGTCCTTAACTATGAAAGCGTTCTTGGTTTTAGAAAATGGGGACGTGTACGAAGGAGAATCCTTCGGCTACGAAACCCGTTCCGTCGGAGAAATCGTCTTCAACACCTCGCTGGCAGGGTATCAGGAAATTCTGACGGACCCCTCTTACGCGAACCAAATCGTCACTTTTACCTATCCGATGATCGGAAACTACGGCGTCCATCCGGAGAATATGGAATCCTCCAAAATCCAAGCGAGCGGAATGATCGTAAAGGAATACGTAGACCGACCTTCGAATTTCAAATCCCAAAAGACCTTATCCGAATTCTTAAAGGAATATAAGATCCCCGGAATCCAAGGGATCGACACACGTAAACTGACTCGCTTTATCCGTACGAATGGATCTCCGAACGGAGGGATCTTCGTGGCAGAGAAATATTCCGACTCGTTTCTACAAGAGGTAAAACGCTTTCCCGGGATCGCCAACGCCGACCTGGCAAAGGTGGTCTCCACCGATCATAAATACGAATTCGGAAATCCGACGGGGAAAAAATACAAATTGGCCGTGTACGATTACGGAGTAAAAACCAATATCCTAAGACTCTTGGATTCTGCCGGCTTCGCGGTCACGGTTTATCCCGCCCAGACCCCGGCGGAGGAAGCGATGAAGGATGGAGTGGACGCGTTTTTTCTCTCCAACGGTCCGGGAGATCCCGCAGCCTGCACTTATGCGATCGAATCCACGAAAAGTATATTACAAAAAGGGTATCCATTATTCGGGATCTGCCTGGGCCATCAAATTATAGGGCTTACTCTCGGTAAAAAAACGGAGAAAATGAAATTCGGTCATCGAGGAGGCAACCAGCCGGTGAAAAACATGCAGACCGGTAAGGTGGAAATCACCTCGCAAAACCACGGATTTGCCGTGGTAGCGGAAACTTCCGAAAAAGAACCGATTTCCTTCCTGAATCTGAACGATCATACCGTCGAAGGAATCCTAAAATCCGGCTATCCTCTCCTTTCCGTGCAGTATCACCCGGAAAGCTCCCCCGGACCGAATGACAGCAGATACTTATTCGAAAAATTCTACGAACTCGTGCATTCCACCAAAAACGGACTTCGATTAACAGGGATTCTTTGATTCAAATCTAAAATCGCGTCTTAGCGAACCAGCGGGTCAGTTTCAGATTTCCGCATGCGTTCAAGTGGGTATAGTCGCCGAAGTCCGAGGAGGGAAATTCCTCTTCCGGCCTGAGAACCGTTATCCCTCTTGCCTTTACGAGCTCGAGAAATCCCGCCAATGCGGTATCTTTTCCCAACGCAGCGACAAAATCGGGACGCGAAGGGATCACTAGTATACGATACGGAATCTTTTCCTTCTCCAGCGTATCGAAAATCCTTTTCCAAGCATCCAGGGAAGAAGCGCGAACCTTGGAATAACTTCGTTCCCATCCGACTTGAGGCAGAGGTTTCGGATCCCGGTTCGGGATGCACTCTCCCGTATACGGTTCGTCGCGATTCCATTCCATAAAACCCTCGTTTCGGTCCAGTTCCTTCCCCAAACCTTCGTTTCGAATCCGATTGAATTTCCACCTTCGGATCGGATCCAACTCCAAGACATTCGCCAACCTGGGATCGATTTCCGAAAACTGCTCCGTCCTAGGGATCGGTCTTAATTCCGCGGACAAGTTGGAATTCAACTTTAGCAGAGGAAATATTCTGGAAAGGGCGAAGAAAACTCCGTCGCCGAGACTTCTAAAATAGAATTTGCGTTTGATCGGATCCGAATAAAAATCCCACCGAAAAGAATCGAAATTCAACACCAAGGATCTATGAACGGGAACGACGTCCACATCCGCCGTGTTAAAGTAAGAAGCGTCCAAAAAAATCTTTTCCGGCCGGATCCGAGCTTTCAAAAGCTCTTCCAATTCCGTTAACATTCCTTCCGGCTGTTCCGAAGGTCTGGGCAAAAATAGGATTTTCTTACCGGAAATCTTCTCCAGATCCGCAGGTTTAAGCCCGCTTATCAATTGGCTATCCCCTAAAAAAAGCCAGAGGTTCGAAGTCCCCCGTATCTTTTCGTCTCTTAGAACCTTCTCGAATCTTTTTCCAAAATAATCGTAGAGATACGCGTTCTTTTCCTGGTACGGAAGCAGAGAGTCGAAAAGGAAACCGCTCCCCGCAATCAGAAAGAGCAGAAAAATCGCTCCGTAAAAAAGAATTTTATTTTTTCGGAATATTCCCATTTCAGAATTGAAAATAAAAGAAGACTTTTTTCTCAAACACTCCTCCTGCCATGAACAGGAGAGCGTAGCAAAACGCCAGACCGGAAATTTTTACGAAATATTCGGGTCTGGCCCAACGGGAAAAAAAGGCGTCACTCCCGCCCGCCCTCATTTGCAGTACGTCCATCAATAGGAGCGGAATTCCGAAAAAACAGATCTTAGCCGCTAAAATCGGAGACCAATAAAATCCGGAAATGGCGTTTTGAAAATACGGACTTAGGTCCTTCTCGCTACCTACGTGAAAAAGGATCAAACCCAAAGAAAAAATTCCCCAAGTCAGAACGATTCCTCCCACCCGAATGCAGTTTCGGGTCCAACCCGGCAGATTCCAATCGTATCCGGATACGATCTTGGAACCGACATCGTAGGCTACGATATGCAGGCCACAGAATAAGCCCCAGACCAAGTAACCGTAAGCCGCTCCGTGCCAAAGACCGCCTAAAAGCCAGACGAAGATGATATTCAGAGTCTGACGTAGGAACCCGTGGCGATTTCCTCCCAAAGGAATGTATACATAATCCCGAAGCCAACTAGAAAGAGAAATATGCCATCGCTTCCAGAACTCTACGGGGTTGGAAGCTAAATAAGGAAAATTGAAATTATTCGTAAGACGAAAACCGAGCATGCGAGCCAAACCTCTGGCGGCATCCGTATAGCCGGAAAAATCCGCATACAACTGCAAGCTCATCGTAAAAGCCAACCACCAGACGATCCCGGCCGGCCATTGAACTCCCGGCTGCAGCACTTTCTCCACGAAAAATACCAGATTGTCTCCCACGAAGGTCTTCTTAAAAATCCCCCAAGCGAATAACCAAAATCCTCCCCAAATATTCTCGAAGTCCGGATCTCTCCGGTTCGCTATCTGGGGCAAAAGCGAATTCGGCCTTTCGATCGGTCCTATCAGTAACAGGGGAAAGAAAAGATCGTAAACGGAAAACTGAACGATATCATCGGTAGCGGTTATTCTTCCGGTCCGGATCTCCGCTATATAACTGATATTATGAAAAGTGTAAAAGGAAATTCCTAAAGGAAGCAGCAATTTCGGAATTTCGATCCTATTCCCGTCGAACATTCCGATCAGATCGTTCCAAATCTGCACGCCGAAGGAACTGTATTTAAAAATTCCTAATAGACATAGATTCAGTGCGATCAGAATTCCTGCGATCCGATTTTTGGAAGACTCCTGCGAGCGCGCCAACCAAAGGCCGCCGAAAAAATTTCCCAGGACGGAAAAGATCAATATGCAGGTGGGTTCCCACCCCCAAGAGCCGTAAAAGACCAGCCCTGCGATTAATAGCAAAACGTTCTGCCCTTTGGTTCCTAGGTATACGTACGTGCAAAACACGACCCCGAAGAAGACCAAAAATCCTAGGGAATGGAAAAGCATGGAAAACTTAGGATTCTTCTATCAGCTCGAGCAATCTTTCTTTCTCTTTCGTATCCGCCGGATAGCATAAGGTCTGATTTGCGGTCGAAGTCTGAAAATCCTTGCTCTGCCGATCCAGTTCAACGATCTTATTTCTGATCTTACGGACTACGATCTGGGTCTCTTCCCTATCTTTTCCGTCAAGAACTACGACGTATTTCCCCTGCCCTACACGATAGCAATAATCGCTTTCCCCTAAATTATCCTGAATCGCGTTCCGAAGCTCTTCGCAATAATAAGCGAAATAACCGGCGCCTTTCATTTTGACCACGCGGGTAGGATTTTGAACTTTAAAAATCGTTAAACTAAAGGGGGCTCCGACTCTGGAGGCCCGCGCGATGGCTTCGGTGATCTTGGATTCCACCGGACTGAACGGATCCCTGAAAACTGCGTCTCTCTCCTCTAACATTAGAAGATTGGAAAGTATCGGCGCCGTTGTCTCCGCAATCCCGACCGCGGTCTCCCGATCGCGGTCCGTCCACGGGAATTCCGTCTCGTGAACGATCAACATACCTACAAGCCAATTCAGGTTTAAAAACGGAAGGATATCGAATTCCCGCATCAGACCCAATTCGTCGTTGCTTAATTGCGCCGACAGTTCCGGGTTCTTTCTGAAATTCGCGATCCGGAATACTCCGGAAACATTCGCAACGATCCCGACCAGATTGGAGTCCAAAGCCAATCTGAATTTTCCGACGGTTTCCGGAGTAAGAAGATTGGTTCCAAAAACCTTATATTCTTTTCGATTCGCTCGATCCAATAAAAGAAAACTCCAGCGACGCAGACCCAATTCTTTCCTTAATATATCGATGAGCCTGTCGTAGATTTCGTCCAAATCCCTGACGCTGGTCAACTCTCTCGCGGTGGACAATATCCTTTCGTTGCTCTTTAAGATTTCCTTTAAATGATCGTTTTCCTGATGGATCGTTTCCGAGTCCATAATCCTTCGGAAAACGGATCCGGCGATCTCTCCCACCATCTTTAGGAACTCCAAATCCTCGATGGTGTAATCCTCTCCTGAGACGGTTTTGGTAAGCGATATAATACCGTAGAATTCTTCGTTATGACGGATCGGGACGAGAATCTCGGAAGAGGTCTTTTCCAGAATCTCTTTCTCCTTTTTCGGAACTCCCATTTTAAGCATCATTTTTGCATAAATTACGGAAGGAGCCTTTTTAACGGCTTGGTATATCTCGTCTCCTGATTCCAGTACCCAATTCGGATCGGCATCTCCTCCTTGGGCCTCCATAACTCTGAGTGCGTCGAAGTCGCCGTTCGTCGAGGAGAAGATATATACCGCCTCCGCCCCGACCTGTCCCAGGATCGAATAGGATAAGTTTTCGAAAAAATCGGCGAAATCCCGGGAGCCGGAAATTTCTTTAGAAATTTCGAATAAAGCCAGATAGTTCTCCAACTTCTTACGCGAAGCGATCTGCACATCCATCGGAGAGGTGGAATGATCCGAATCGTCGTCGAACAGGAAATCCGCTTTTTCCGTTTCCGACTGCCTCAGACTATTCTGCCGATTCGCTTCCTTAGAGGCTTGGCTTTCGGCATCCTGGAGCCAGTCGGAAAATGGATCGGCGATTTCCTCCGCAGGAGGAAGGGTCTCGCCGGCCGGTTCTTGCGAGATCGGTTCCGATGCAAGATGTTCCTCTTCCTCTTCGAAAGAAGGAAGGTCCTCCAAAGGGGATTCCTGAACTTCTTCCGAAGATTCCCCTAAATTCTCAAAAGCGGATTCCGGAAAATCGATTTCTCCGAAATCCGGTTCGCTCGATTCGATCGGTTCCGCGTTCTCCGGCGCTTCGGTGGAATGTCCGAAATCGTCGGACGCAGATTGCGAATCGAAAGCGAATTCCTCCTCTTGCGAAGAGGAAGCCGGAGAAGGTTCGAATTCGGCCGGATCTCCGAAGGCGGAACGATACTCCTCTTTTTCCTTTTCCTTCTTTCCGGCGAATTCCTTCGCCTTAGCAAGCAATCCCCTGGCTCTCGCCGCAATGGATTTTTTCAGAAGAGAAGGCTTTTCCGCGACCTCTCCCGTGGAGGAAACGGGACTTGACGCCAGCGCTTCCGGAGAAGAAGTCGATTCGGAACGGATTATTCGACTGACTTTGTCCAGAAGACCCATAGCCGTCAAACGCCGATTTGTTTCATTAATTTCTTATAAAGTTCGAAATAGTCGGATCTGGAAAATTCCCGGATCATATCGTCGGGAAGATTTCCAAGCAATTCGTCCAGATAAAGCAGGATCCTTTTCATTTCTTCCTGCGTAGGCTGAACCTCTCCTTCTTCCGTAAGTGCTGAAGAGGAGGCTGCGACCTCGGGTTCCGCGGTTTGGCGGATTTCTTCGATCGGAGAAAGTTCGTCTTCGTCCGCAAACTCGTCCAGAACGATCAGTAAATCCGGATCCGGTGGGAAGGATTCTATCGTCGGAACGAGTTCGTTGAGTTCCGCTGCGGGAATGGATTCCTCCGGGAAAGGGAAATCCGGAATCAGTTCCTCTTCTCCGGAACCTCCTAAAGCATCCAGATCGGACGCAGGCGGAGGTTCGGATAACAATTCTTCCAGATCGGAAACACCGGTCTCAGGGAGTCCCGCAGGTTCACCCTCTTCTTCCGCCAATAGATTTCCTAATTCGTCATCGGAGAGAGTGATCGGCTCTTCCGCTTCTTCGCCCAAATCCCAGTCGGAAGGCGCAGCGTGTTCCTCCGAAGACAAGTCGCTTAAATCCGCAACCGGACCGTCCCAATCCACTTCGTAATCCGACTGGACCTCCGGAAGAGGTTCCCCCAACTCTTCCAGTTCGTCGACAGGGATCGAAATCGGAGTGTCTTCTCCCTCCGGAGAAACATCCCGATCCGTGACGGATTCTTCCTCGCCTTCGGAAAGAAGATTTCCCAGCTCGTCTTCGGACAAGGCAATCGGTTCCTCCGCATCGGCAAAGAAATCGGACTCTTCGGGAACGGGAGTTTCTTCTCCTTCTCCACCCGAAGAAAGAAGATCTCCCAGTTCATCGTCGGAAAGTGCGATCGGCTCCTCCGGTTCTTCTTCCGAGAATAGCTCCGATTTGGAGGGGGAAGTTTCCTCTCCTTCCAACTGTCCCAAGTCGGCAAAGGCAAGATCGTCGAATCCCGTTTCAGGGGTTTTGATTTCGGAAGTTTCTTCCTCCCCGGAAGAGAGAAGGTCGCCCAATTCCTCGTCGGAGAGTGCGATAGGTTCTTCGGCGTCGGAGTCGGAGAGGAATTCTTCTTCCGACTCTTCTTTCGGCGGCGCTAGCTCGCCTTCTTCCCCACCCGAGGAGAGAAGATCTCCGAGTTCGTCGTCGGAAAGTGCGATCGGTTCCTCGGAATCATCCGAAGAGAGAAAATCGGATGCAGGCGGAATCGTTTCCTCTCCTTCCTCCAGCATCCTCGGCGCAAAGGGATCGTTTTCCTCCGAAACAACTTCGGAGTCAAAATCGCCGAATTCGTTAACGGGAAGAGAAATCGGTTCTTCGTGCGAATTCGAATCGTGACCGAGTACCGGTTCGTCCAGATCGGCTCCGAAATCGAAATCGACAGGGGCCGGTTCCGACTTCTCCCGCAAATCGATGGCGTCCGGATCGAAGGAGAAGTCCGAAAGTTCTTCCGGCTTCAGCTCCTCAGAAATTTCGAGATCTTCCAGAGACATTGCTTCCGGTCCCTGATCTTCGCCGGAGGACAATAGATTTCCGAGTTCATCATCGGAAAGAGCGATCGGTTCCTCGGATGCGTCCGAAGAGAGGAAATCCGCCGACGCTTCCGTTGCGGGTTCCTCTTCGACTTTGAGATCTTCGGATCCAAAATCGAATTCGGAAGTTTTTTCCTCCTCGGTCAACAAGTGTTCGAGTTCGTCGAGAGATAGGTCGGAGGAAGAAGGAGCAGATTCCTCCTCCAATAAATGGTTCAATTCGTTGTCGGAGAGGGAGATCGGTCCTTCGTCATCGGAAAGAAAATCGTCTTCGACGGCAGCTTCCCCGGCATGCGGCGATCCCGCTTCCTCTTCGCTCATATCGAAATCCGCGAGATTGGAACTTATATCAATATTTTGTAATTCATCATCGGAAAGGGAAATTTGGGATTCGTCTTCGAATTCCAGATCGGAGAATCCGGTCTCGTGATCCTCAGAGTCGAACGGTTCCTCCTCGGAGTGAAAGGCGGAAGCGGGAACCTCTCCGGGCTGGGAAAAATCCCCCAAATCCAAGGAACCGAGATCGGAAAATGCTTCGGTCGACTCTTCGGACGGAGTTTCCGCCGGAGAAGAAGAACTTTTCCAGGAAGGACTCGATGCAGCGGAGGTTGGGACGGATCCGCTTTCCTCTTCCTCATCTATGTCCAAGAGTCTATCGATTTCCGCGTCTATGAGAGGATCGGAAAGTTCGAAGTCGAAATCCTCGTCCAGGTGGACCTCTTCGTCCAATTCGTTCAGATTGATGCTTAGGTCTTCGGTGGTAAAATCACTCGTAGATTCCAGATCTCCGAATGGGTCATGATCTTCTCCTCCGAGTAAGTCGGATTTCTTCTCGAAACCGTCCTCCTCGGAAGAATCGGTTACCGGAATGGAATCAAAATCGAAGGCGGAAGGGTCATCGGTGGACAGGAGAGAATCGATGTCGTCCAAACTCATTTCATTCGGATCAAATTCCTCGCCGTTTCCCTTCGGAAGATCTTCCCCTTCGCTCATCCTAAATTCGTCCGCCATGCTTCCTACAAACTATCTTCTCTTATACCGGAAGATCCCTGAATTTCCAGGGAAAAACAATCCGAAAACGTACTCTTCATTTACCGAAGACGAAGCTCCCGCATGGAGCTCCGTTTTCCCCCTCCCCAATCAAGGAGGAAGATTTCTATCTTAATTTTCGGAAAGAGAGGACCCCAAAAGTTAGCGGGAAGCCGCTAAAATTCGGGTTTTTGCCTTTTGTAGGAGGAGATTTTTCTCCGGTGAGAGGGGAAGAGTTTCAGCGTCTTCCAACGCTTTCTTGGCCGAGTCTAGGTCGATCTCTTCCTTTAGGGCGCCGTGGTCCGTTAAAATCGTAACCTTGTTATCCCGTATTTCGAAGAACCCGCCCTCGATCACCACGATCTTCGTCTTGTTTCCTTGACGGATTTCCAAGATCCCGACCCCGAGAAGAGAAACCAAAGAGGTATGTCCCGGTAAAACCCCGAAAAAGCCCTCGTTTCCGGGGACGACCAGACTATCTGCGTCCCCGCTATAGAGTACTTTTTCCGGAGAAATCACGGAAACCGTCAATTTGGAGCCAGCCATTATGCCCTCAGGTTCTTGGACTTCTCGATCGCGTCTTCGATCGTTCCGACCATGTAGAAGGCCTGTTCCGGAAGATGGTCATAATTTCCACTAATCACTTCTTTGAAAGAACGAACCGTATCTGCCAATTTGACATATTTACCAGGAAATCCGGTAAAGACTTCCGCAACGTGGAAAGGTTGAGACAGGAATTTCTCGATTTTTCTGGCCCGAGCCACGAGGACCTTATCGTCTTCCGAAAGTTCATCCATTCCGAGAATCGCAATGATGTCCTGGAGGTCCTTGTAACGCTGTAGAATCCTCTGCACTTCCCGAGCGACACTATAATGCTCTTGGCCCAGAACTTCCGCATTCATAACGCGAGAAGTGGAGTCGAGCGGATCCACTGCGGGATAAATTCCCTTATCCGAGATCGCACGAGAAAGAACCGTGGTTGCGTCCAAGTGAGCGAATGCGGTCGCAGGAGCCGGGTCGGTCAAGTCGTCCGCAGGAACGTAAATCGCCTGAACCGAAGTGATGGATCCCTTACGGGTAGACGTGATCCTTTCCTGAAGAGCGCCCATTTCGGTGGATAAGGTCGGTTGGTATCCCACTGCGGAAGGCATCCTTCCCAAAAGAGCGGATACTTCGGAACCTGCTTGGGAAAAGCGGAAAATATTATCCACGAAGAGAAGCACGTCCGTTCCGATGGAATCCCGGAAATGCTCGGCCATAGTAAGAGCCGATAAAGCGACACGAAGACGAGCGCCCGGGGGCTCGTTCATCTGACCGTAGCAAAGAACGGTCTTATCGATAACGCCGGATTCCTTCATCTCGCGCCAGAGGTCGTTCCCTTCTCGGGTTCTTTCGCCTACCCCGGCAAACACGGAAAATCCTCCGTGTTGTTTCGCGATGTTATTGATCAATTCTTGGATCAAAACCGTTTTTCCAACCCCGGCTCCTCCGAAGAGTCCGGTCTTTCCTCCCTTGATATAAGGAGCGAGAAGGTCGATCACTTTGATCCCGGTTTCGAAAACTTCCGTGCGAGAAGAAAGATCCTCGTATCCCGGAGCGGAACGGTGGATCGGTTTTCTTTCCTTTACCTGAACCGGAGTTCCCTCATCGATCGCGTCTCCGAGAACGTTAAAAATCCTTCCCAGAGTCACGTCCCCTACCGGAACCGAAATCGGAGCTCCGGTATCGACCACTTCTTGTCCGCGGATCAATCCGTCGGTGGAAGAAAGCGCGATCGCACGGACCGTCGCGCCACCTACGTGCTGCTGCACTTCGGCCACGATCTTTTCTTTTTTTCCTCCGGCGGAGGACTGAATTTCGAGTGCGTTAAAAATTTCGGGAAGATGTCCGGATTCGAATTCTATGTCCAGAACCGATCCGATGATTTGTTTGATTTTACCTTTGCTCATTCCAAGTAACTCCAATTCCAATAAAAACTAGTTTAGCGAATCCGCCCCTGCGACGATTTCCGAGATTTCCTGAGTGATCTTTGCCTGACGAACACGGTTGTATCCTCGGGTCAATACCTTGATCATTTCCGAAGCCGCGTCGGTGGCGGACTTCATCGCGATCCTCTGTGCGATCTGCTCCGAGCAGTTCGCTTCCAAAATCGCTTTCAAAAAAGCAGTCTTAACGACCAAGGGAAGTAGTGATTCCAAGATGCTTTCCGGACTGGGCTCGTAGATCACGCTGTCCCCTACCGTTCCCTTGCCTGATGCTTCGAAAGGAAGAATTTTCGTGACTTCCGCTCTTTGCGAAGAGGAAGAATGATACACCGTCGAAACGATCTCCACAGCGTCGACTTCCTCTTTTGCAAAAAGATTCAAAAAGAATTCGGCGAATTCTTCCGCTTCTTTGTATCCGGATTTGTCGTTGATATGCGTATAGGTTTTTTCGATCTTCTCTCCGGCAAATTTGAAGTAAGACACTCCTTTTTTGCCGACTACGAACAAACGGACTTGGGAGCCCGCTTTTCTTAATTCTCCAATCCGGTTTTTTGCCAGACGGTTCGCGTTCGAATTGTATCCGCCGCAAAGACCCCGATTCGCCGTGATCACCAAAAGTGCAACGGAACGGATCGCCTGAGGTTTACGCAAGTAAGGACTCTTGACCACTTCGGAAAGGGAAGCAAGAGATCCAACCATCTCCTTAATCTTATTGGAAAAGGGATGGGAAGCGTTTACCCGATCGCTCAGTTTTTTGGATTTGGCGGTGGCCACCATTTCCATTGTCCGAGTGATTTTCCGGGTATTCTTAACGGATACGATCCGTTTTTTTATTTCCCTTTGTGTAGCCAAGATCCTCTCCCGATTACTTCAGGTTTCTGACAAAATCGCCAGCGATTTTAGATACGACTTCGCCCAATTTGCCTTCGTCGGAAATTTTCTTTTCCGTACGAATCGCGTTTAAGACTTCCGGATGTTGCCCGCGGATGGTGTTCAACAAATGGATTCCGAATTCGCGAGCTTTTGGAACGGGAATCTTGTCCATATGCCCACGGGTCACCGCGAAGATCTCCACGACCTGTTCTTCCACGGGGTACGGGTTCGAGACCGGTTGTTTCAGCACTTCCACGATACGATATCCGCGATCCAACTGGGATTGAGTGATCGGATCCAACTCCGTTCCCAACTGAGCAAACGCCTCGAGTTCGCGGAACTGGGCCAATTCCAATTTCATTTTTCCCGCAACTTGTTTCATCGCTTTGATTTGAGCGGCGGAACCGACCCGAGAAACCGAAATCCCGACATCCACTGCAGGACGAACGCCTGAAGCGAACAAGTTGGACTGAAGATAAATCTGTCCGTCCGTGATCGAAATCACGTTCGTGGGGATGTATGCGGAAACTTCGCCTTCCTGAGTCTCGATGATCGGAAGAGCGGTTAAGGAACCTGCGCCGTATTTTTCATCCAGCTTTGCGGCTCTTTCCAACAGACGAGAGTGAAGATAGAATACGTCTCCAGGATACGCTTCACGGCCCGGAGGACGACGTAGCAGTAACGACATTTGTCGGTATGCGACCGCCTGTTTGGAAAGGTCGTCATAAACGACCAAGGTCGCCTTCTTTTCGTTATACATAAAGTATTCCGCAAAGGAGCAACCGGAATAAGGAGCGATGTACTGCATCGGAGCAGGATCCGCGGCGGTAGCGGAAACTACGATCGTGTAATCCATAGCTCCGAAAGCCTTCAGCTTTTCCACCGTCGTTGCGACAGTAGAGGCTTTTTGACCGATCGCGACGTATACGCAAATCACGCCGGAACCTTTTTGGTTGATGATGGTATCGAGTGCGATGGAGGTTTTTCCCGTTCCGCGGTCTCCGATGATCAACTCCCTCTGTCCGCGACCGATCGGAATCATAGCGTCTATACTCTTGATTCCGGTTTGCATCGGCTCTTCCACGGGTTGTCTCATGGAGATTCCCGGCGCCGAACTTTCCACGGGGCGAGTCAGTTTTGTTTGAATCGGGCCTTTTCCGTCCAGAGCCTCGCCAAGAGGATTCACTACGCGACCCAGCAATTCGGGGCCTACGGGAACTTCCAGAATCTTGTTCGTGCGCTTTACGGTATATCCTTCTTGGATATTCTTATAATCTCCGTAAATGATCACACCGACGGAATTGTCTTCCAAGTTGAAGGCCTGCCCGCGGACTCCGTTTTGGAATTCTACGAGTTCTCCCGCCATGACGTTTTTCAAACCGAAGACTCTCGCGATCCCGTCCCCTACTTCCAGAACGGTTCCGACTTCCTCGACGCCTAGATCTTTTTTGTAATTTAAGATTTCTTGTTTAAGAACCGACGCAATTTCGTCCGTTTTAATTTTCATACATAACTCCGACCGGTAGTTTTCTTTCCAGCAAGGCTTGCCTTACTTTTTTAAGCTGGCTTTTCATGGATGAATCGATCGCCAGATCATGGAAACGGACCACAAAACCACCGATAAGGCTCGGGTCCTCCTTAGCTTCCAAGATGAAATCCGACTTGAATTTTTCCTTCAGAAGATCCCGCAATTTCGCCAATTGCGAATCGTCCAAAGCGGGATAACTATTCACTTTGGCGCGAATGCGTCCCGCTTTCCGATCCAATTCCTCTTTAAATGCCTCATGGATTTCGGGCAGAAAGGAAAATCTCCCTCTCGCAAGTAATACTTGCAGGAAATTTAAAGTGATTTCCGAAACCTTCCCTTGAAAGGTTTTGGCCAGGACCTTTTCCTTGTCTTCTCTCGCGACGGAAGGCGTTTCAAAAAAATCGCCGAACTGGGGTTCTAAATTCAGGATTTGGAGTACGGAATCGAGTTCCTGCTCCGCCTCTTCCAGGGAGGAACTTGCCCCGGCAAACGCCGCGGCGTATGTTTTTGGGATCGCGGAATAGCTCATTTTAAGCGCTCAGTTTCTTGATCTTGACCAGCTCGTTTTCGATAAAGGATTTATAATCGTCCGACTTGAGCTGTTTTTCCAGCACCAGACCTGCTACCTGCACGGTCATGCCTACGATCTGCTCCTGAAGTTCCGCCAAAGCCTTGGACTTCGCCAATTCTATATCCTTAATGGCACCGTCTTTCATTTGCTTCACTTCTTTAGAGGCGTCTTCCAGCATCTTATTCCGAACGCTTGTGGCGTCCGTTTTAGCTTCTGCGACGATTCCGTTCGCTTGGTCGCGTGCTCCGGCAATTTTCGTCTCGTAGTCTTTGAGAAGCGCCTCCGCCTCGGAGCGGACGTCTGCAGCCTTACGAATATCGTTTTGAATGGTCTCGGCCCGTTCATCCAGGGCTTTGAGAATCACATCCCAGGCGAATTTCTTCAGGACTAGGATCACGATCCCGAAAGTAACCAGGGTCCAAACAACTAGACCCGGATTTACGTCGAGAAGACCGTTCAGCCCTTTAGCTGCTAAGAGAAACAAGATTATTTACCTTCGGCGGGTGCGGAAACTGCGGTTTTTGCCTTTTCAACGCCTGCTTTTACTGCGTCGTTCAGGGTTCCGGCCGCGAGGAATGCGATCACAAGCGCGAACAACGCCGCACCTTCGATCAGAGCCGCGGAAATGATCATCGCGGTTTGGATTTTACCGCTGGCTTCCGGTTGACGGCTGATACCTTCTGCTGCGGATCCTCCGATCCTTCCGATTCCCAAACCTGCGCCAAGGATTGCGATTCCAGCTGCGATTCCTACTCCGATGTATCCTAGTCCGAATTCCATTTTGCTACTATCTCCTGTTTGAACTCACAATATGATTATAAATTAGTGCCTATGCATGCTTAAGCCTACGAAGAGCGAGGTCAAAAGCGCAAAAACGTACGCCTGCAAAAAGGCGACGAACAATTCCAGAACGTAGATCACACCGGCTCCTAACATGGAGACCGGAATGATTCCCCAAGCCTTGAACTGGAAGATGAATCCCATCAAAGCCAGGATGATGACGTGCCCGGCGGTCATGTTCGCCAAAAGACGCACCGTCAATGCGAAGGTTTTTGCCGCAGGGGAAACGATGAACTCCAGCGGCCACATTAGGAAATAAAGCGGCCAAGGCACTCCGTTCGGAACGGAATGAATCACGAATTTGGGGCCCTGGTAAATGAAACCCGCGGCATAGATCAGCGCCATGGTCATTAAGGCCAGAGTCATCGTTACGGAAACATCTCCCGTCACGGTGATTCCGTTCCAGACTTTCGCGAGCCAGATCGGTTCGTGATGGCTAACGGCAGCAGCGGTTTCTTCCGCAGCCTCCGCAACCGAGTCCTCGTTCACATAATGCTGAACGATTTCCGAACCGACTTG
Source organism: Leptospira fletcheri (assembly GCF_004769195.1). Lineage (NCBI taxonomy): Bacteria > Pseudomonadati > Spirochaetota > Leptospiria > Leptospirales > Leptospiraceae > Leptospira > Leptospira fletcheri. Next base: position 70,777 of record NZ_RQET01000007.1, on the reverse strand, counting down.
CACGACTTCTCCCACCGGAGGAAGGAGGCCTAAAAGATTACAGAAAAGGATGAAGAAGAAAAGGGAAAAGATATAATGATAGTAACCATGTCCGTGACCGTCCATGTTCGCATCCACGACATCCTTTTTTAAGAAGCCGAGGAAGGTCTCTACCGCATTCGCAAAACGTCCCTGGACCTTGAGAGGATTTCTCGCAATGATCCTGGCAGCGGGAATGAAGATTACAAAAAGAAGAATAGCAACGATCCACATCATGGTCACTCGGCGAGTGATATGCAAATCGAATCCGCCTATAAAATGGAACCGTTTGTTGTTATGGTGGTCAAAGAATATGTTGTCGTTGGAAGACTGAAAACCTTCCTGATCCTCATACACCTTATGCCCGCCGATATTCAGCGGAAACTCGGCATGGTCCATCAGGTGATGAACGAGAACCTCGTTCAGATCGAACCCTTCCGTTGCTCCCTCGGAGGCGAACATAGGTAGGGCAGAAAAGAGTAAGATGGCGGCTAAGATTCGTTTCAACATACGTTTTAAAAAAGAAGCGATCGTTTCCCTTTCAGGAATCGGGGTCCGGGAAGATGCCCGGAAAGTTCTAACGTTCCGCTCGGGTCGGCCGAATCGCATCTAAACGGCGCTCGTTCCTTCACCTTGCGAATACCAATATTAATAAGTTTGCGAAATGAGCAATAAAAAAACCGATTACGAAACCTTCCCCTTCCCCCCTAGATAAGAATGCCAGCAAACAGGCCATCTGAATGAAAAAAAATAGAACGTTCGTTCCTAGTTGAGCGGAGACTGCATTCGAAAAATTCCTACTCAATAGAAAAAAACGGATCGAGTATGAGGCAAAAGAGAGAACCAGAGAGACTGCGACCCCCTTCCAAACGGAAACATTCAGTTTTGGTCCGAACCAAAATTCCCCAGCTATCAGCAAGAGCAATCCAACGAATCCAAGGAAGTATCTTTTAGGGTCTAACCTCCCTTCCTCCCGCATATCCTCTTATTTTTCGCCCTTTTCGTGCTTTGAAACCCGGTACAGAATGTAATAAATCCCGTAGGTAAACCCGATCGCGGAGCCACCTAAGATTCCCAGGGGAGAAATCCCGAACTTGCTATCCAGATAATTTCCGATAAAAACCGAACCGACGATGATAAAACAAAATTCCATCCCCAAGCCGGCGAGTTCCCAGGGGGAGGCTTCTTTCGGTTTTTTCGGCTCGGATCCTTGCATCATTTTACCGTAGAATCGTTCCAATCCTGGACCAGCGGATTTCCATTCTAGGAATCCGATACAGAATCGTACGTAGTAGCCAATTTGCGGAAGGGTCTCCACATTTATTCCTGAGTTCCAGTCCCTCGTATTGTTCCGCTTGTTGGGGGCCTTTTTCCGCCAATTCTTTTCCGCTCTTATATTGGCAGACGGAGTCCCTCCAGTTTACGGAAAAGTAAATCATCGCGGCCTTACCGAGCACATCTTCCCTAGGAACGAAACCCCAATATCTGGAATCAGAAGAATCGGGTCGATTGTCCCCTTCCATCATATAATGCCCTTCCGGAATCGTACATCCTGTCTGTTTGTAACAATCGGATCCGTGGTAATACAGGGAATCGCTTCCTTCCAGAACATAGTGTTCGAATCCGGGCTTTTCTTCCTTGTACAGAAAAGCACTCAGAGCCCGGGTATTGTCCAGATCGTACAGCAATTCGCCGGGAGAGATCTCTTTGTAATTGTACTTTTTAAATTCCGCTTGGCCCTTTTCCTTATAGTCGATTGCGGAATACGTGGAATAATGCCCGTCCCGGTGGACGTTCGTGAGAGTGATCCGGATCGTATCCCCCGGGAGCCCGATGACCCTCTTCACGTATCTTTTTGGAAAAAGCCCGTCCCTCGCATCCCCTGGTTCCGTCATTGCCCTCTCGGGAGGAATAAACGTCACTATGTCTCCTCGCTTAGGGTCGTCGTACCGGAATAGTTCCTTTTCGGTAAATGGCATACGGAAGGAATAACGCATTTTATTTACAAATAGAAAATCCCCGATCTTTAGGGTCGGAATCATGGAACCGGAAGGGATATTATTCGCGTCCAGTACCGAAGATTTAAAAGCCAAAACCAGCACTACGATGGCGACAAAGGAAAACGTGGAGGATACCGATTCGTCCTGGAATATCGCGGAAAGGAGACTTTTTTTAGATGGAATGCCCTGGGGCTCGCTCATAGGTCTATTGAAAGGAGATTGGGATTTCCCGTCAATCAAGGACCAAAAATCCTTACGCTTTTCAGAAAAACGACGATACTAAAAACGTGAAAGAGCAGATTGACCGCAAAATCATCGAACTTCGCCGTACCTTGGTATCCATGTCGGCGGGTATCCCGATCGTCGGCCTAAAAGGCGGAACGGAAACGGAAGATATGGACGCGGAGGAAATCCGGGTTCTACATCTGGTCGCGAAGGACATTGTCCCGGTAACTGTCAAAATCGGAGGTCCGGAAGCGAGAACGGATATCCGGATGCTCGCGAAGGAGGAGATCGAAGGGATTTCGGCCCCTATGATCGAATCGGCTTACGCTCTCAAGAATTTCATCTCCACTCTTAAGAGCATGCTCCCCCCTGTGGCCTATCGCAAGGTATTTAAATCCATCAATCTGGAAACCGTCACCGGTTACAAAAACCTTTTGGAAATCGCGGATTCCAAATCTTTCGAGGAACTGGACCAAATCACTGCGGCGCGTTCCGACCTTTCCGCCTCCATGGGACTCATTCCCGACGATGAGGAGGTCATGAAAGTGACCAAGACCATCATATCCATCTGTAAGGATAGGGGCAAAAAGACCTCCGTCGGAGGAACCATCACGAAGCAGAATTTCCGAAAAATCGCGGAGGAGATCGGCCCGGACAAGATCAATTCCAGACACGTTTGTGTGGACGCAAAAAAATCCGCGAACAAAAGCGAGGAAGTCGCCGAGGCGATGCTCCTATTCGAGATCGAACTCTACGACCTACTTGCCATCTTAAAGCCGGATAAGGCCTTCGCTTATAAGAACAGAATGGAAACGAATCGGGAAAGAATCGGATCTCGCAAGGTTCTCTATTCGATCCGATAAAAGATGGCCAAAGATACTAGGGATCTCATATTACGGACCTCCCTTAGGTTATTTTCCGAACAAGGATATCACGGAACCACGATGAGACAGGTCGCCCAGAAGTCGGGTCTGTCTCTGGGCTTGGCATATCGCTACTTCGATTCCAAAGAATCCATTCTCGAAGGTATCATACAGGCGCATGATAAAATTCTAAAGAAGTATCTACCGGAACATCTGACCTCCCCCGACGATCGTAGGGAATTGATCGAGTTCTTAGCCGGCCAAATCATAAAGTTGGTTAAGGAAAACGAGGATTATCTGCGTCTGTATTGGAATCTTATGCTTCAGCCTAAGATACATAGATTGAAGAGACGGAACATACATTTGGTGAATTTGATCTTTTACGAAAACGCCAAGAAAGTGATCTTAGCGGTAAAACCGAACTACTCGGAATTCGAAGTCAAAAACCTATCCTCTTCGACGATCGGATACATGATCAATTACCTTACGAACAAAAAGGAATTCAGCTTAGAGGATTTTCGGGCGTACCTGATCTACGCTTTGGAAAATACCTGAATTGAAGCGGAAAAAAGCGTCCCGTTTCGGAATGCATTTCGCCCCGACGCTTTTGTTCAAAGTTTGACGAATCGTATTTCTGCCTCTCTAGGGACATAAAATCGCCGGCCTTCGGAAAGCGTCGGACGGAACTTTTACTTTACTTTTATTCACCCGTCTTATATATAGTATACATGCAGGTAGATATGCTCCATGGACAATTGGACGAACTCTATCGTCCGATTTTAGGCTGGAACCAAAAAGGCATAGGAATGCTTACGGGCCGGGAAGGAATCTATCGCCTGGCGCTGCGTTGGGAATACGCGTTCGCGATTTCGGGATTCAAAGTATTCAATCTGGATTGTGCCATCCGATTCAATCCTTTCGTAATCACCGCAGAAACGAGAAGCGCCAATGTACGACCGGAGGAACTTCTGCAGAGCATATGGATCCAAAGAGCTTTTACTCCCTACCAGATTTTGGACTCCTTACAAGCGATCCTGAAACGGAGAGAGGAAGACACAGTGTATTTTTTATTAGCGCCTTGCAAACAATTCTTCGACGGGGACGTTCAGGAAGAAGAAGGCCGCTTTCTCCTGGATAAAATGCATTCCGTTTTGGAAGTCCTGCGACGGGAAGAATTCCCGGTGCTGATCGTGGAGTCCCTCGGATATTCTCACCCCACCTTCCAGCGTTTTTTTCCCAAGCTCGTAGATACTGCCGACGATTTATGGGAACTCAGAGTCGAAAGCGGACATTCCTATATGAAAATCAGAAAAGGAGCCATCTCACCCCAAAAGACTCTGAGCGCGCCCTTAAACGACGACCCGGGAGAGATTCGATATGGGTAGAACGGTAATCCCCTATTCCAGACAGATGCAACAGGTGGAGTCCAGTCTCAATGAATTCCGTAGAGGACTTCGTAAGCCGGACCAAATGATCTTCGACGAATTGATCCGAACGGCAAAGATGCAGGTGCAGGCGGGGGTTATGGCTTCCGCCCCCTATCCTATCGATTCCATGCTTCTCACCATGATCATAGACCTAAAAAAGGAAATCAGTTCGTTGAAGTACGAGTTGCACAAACTCGCCTCAAGGAAAGAAGGAGATGCCTCTTAAGTCCCTAGGCTTCGCCAAAGGCTATTTATTCGACGTCTACCATACGGAAGACAAGATTTATCTTTGGGTAAAAACGGATTCCGGAAACTCGCTGTTATTTTTCGATTCGTACCAGCCCGTGATCTACGCCAAGGGAGCGGTTTCGATCCTAGGAAAATTAGTCCGGAGACTCCACGAACTGGACGCATTAGGAGATCATCCCAAGTTCGAAAAACGGAAATTGTTTTACGAAAACAGCTTTACGGACGTCCTCAAACTGACGATCTCGAAACCTTCCGTATTGTCCAAAATCACCAAGAAACTCTACGCGCTTTACGGAAGATTCGATATCTATCATTCGGATATAGACGTACCTACCAGCTATATGTTTCACAAAGGTCTCTTCCCGTTATGCGAATTAAAACTGGCTTATACACCTACGGAAGAAGGGAGAAAGATCCGAAAAATCAAATGCCTTTCTTCCGTCTCCGATCTGGAATACAAAATCCCTTCTTTCCGACAGCTCTACATGCGTCTGGAAAAAAGCCATAGAATCGGATTCCAATCCAACCCTTTGATCCTGGAAACGGATCAAAACACGTACAGATTAAAAACGGACAAACCCAAGGATCTTCTCTTGGAGATAGATTCCGTCCTACGAAAAGAGGATCCAGACATCATCTTTTCCATGTACGGTGATCATACCATCTTTCCGAAATTGTTTTATTATTCGGAAAAGGTAGGCTTCCTTCCGAGCTTCGATCGGGACAAAACCGCTCCGATACGGAGACACATCACCACCAAAGGGACGAGTTACTTCACGTACGGAAACATAGTCTTTCGGGCGCCTTCCTATCCTTTATTCGGAAGATGGCATATAGACTCCGCAAACAGCTTCGTATACAAGGAGGCTTATCTTCCCGGAATCGTGGAATTAGCCAGACTCTCCCGACTCCCTATTCAAAGAATGGCGCGAGCCTCCACGGGCAAAGCATTGACTTATATAGAAACGGATGTGGCTCTTCGAAGAGGCTATCTGGTTCCCTGGCAAAAAAGCGCAGTGGAAGCTCCTAAAACCGCCATACAACTCCTGGAAGCGGACAAAGGAGGTCTGGTATTCCAACCGAATATATCCTTGGGAAAAACCGCGGAGAACGTAGCCCAATTGGATTTTGCACAGATGTATCCGAGAATCATGGTAAACCATAATATCTCTCCGGAATGCGTCAATTGCCCCTGCTGCGAATCGGATCCGAACGCCGATGTCGTCCCGGGCATAGGTTATAAAATCTGCAACAAGCGTTTCGGAATCGTTTCCGAAGCGCTTCAGGATGTTCTAGACAGAAGAGCTTATTACAAACAAAGAGTAGCGGAGGAATCCGATCCGGAAATAAGAAACGTATTGGACTCCAAACAATCCAGCTTGAAATGGATGTTAGTCACTTCCTTCGGGTATCTCGGATATCGGAATGCGAAATTCGGACGCTTGGAAAGTCACGAAAGCGTCAACGCGTTCGCGAGAGAAAAGCTATTGGCAGCCAAAGAAGTCACGGAAGAAAGGGATTATGTGTTCCTACACGCGATCACCGACAGCATATTCATACGAAAAGAGGATTCTTCTCCGTTTTCCTCCGGTGAACTGGAGGAACTTTGCAAAGAAATCACCGAACGTACCCGCATAAAGATAGAGGTGGACGGAATTTATACGTGGTTGGTATTTCCTCCTTCCTCCCAAGATCCTCTCATGCCGGTAGCAAACCGCTATATGGGAAGATTCCTATCCGGAAATCTGAAATTCAGAGGAATAGGAGCCAGAAGAAAAGATCTCCCGGTTTTCATCCGCGAGGCCCAATCGGAGATGTTGGAATGGATGCGGACTAAAATCTCGATCTCCGACCTAAAGAGTTCGGAAAACGAAATATTATCTATTTATGATAGATACGACCTTTTGTTGAGAAAAGGCAAGGTGGATTGGAAAGTCCTACTGTTAAAAAAATCCACGACCAAGGAATTGGACGAGTACGAGGTGGACGGGGCGACTTCCCTATCCATGCACAAACTGAGGGATCTGGGCATAGAAGTTCAAGCCGGAGAAAAAATCAGATATTTGGTTGCGAACCAATCCTCAAAGACAAAAGGACTGAGATACATACCCGAAGAGGAATTGCAATTGTCCGATAAAAAACCCTTTTACGATCGGAATTTCTACAGAAAATTATTGGTTTCCGCATTCAAGGAAGTGTGGTCCGAGTTCGCCTCTTTCGATCATTTCGATTCCTTGACCGACGACCAAGGAATGCTTCCGTTCTAAAGCGGATGCGGAACTCCGTATTCACTTCTTTTTCCCGTACACTCCGATCAACATCAAAACCGTTCGAGTGGATTGAGCCGTGATCCGAAAGTCCCTTCCGGTTTCCCTAGCAAGTTCGTCCCCTTTTTCAGAATCGATCCCGCGGATCACTCCGGAAATTTCGTATTCGGGATCCCGTTCCAGATCGTACGTCGGATCCGTGGTCCGTTTTTTCCCGAACACTTTGACGATGGTGGAATCGATCCGAGAAGAATGTTCGGCGGCAAGTTCCCCTTCTTTCGATAACAGATCGTCCACGGAATTTACTCCGGTCAAAAAGGGATCCCCGGAACTCAGAAACGCTTTCAGATTTTCAAAAATCGGATCTTTCGTCGTGTAGGATTTGTAAAGTCCGTACCCGACAAAATCCTCGTAGATAAAATGACGGTTCGCTACGATTTGGGTCGTTTCCTTTTTGATTTTGGCTCGGTTCTGCGCGGAATTCAAGGCAAACTTTAAATAATAATAATATCCTGCGGAAGGAACCGCCTTAGAATGATAAGGTTGTCCTATGTCCTGTACATAATGGCATACCCAAGCCGCGAATCTGTATTCCCAAAACGGATGACCGGTTTTTCCCGCAAATTCTGAAAGCCTCCGGAACAATTCCACCCGTTCCGGTAACATACTTCCGGCGGACATCTCCGGCGCAAAAGTTTTGACGAAAAAATTCTCGTGTCGAAAAAGCATATGGAAGGGGGCCTTACTACTTTCTCCTGTCGGATTCCCGAAAGGTTGGATTCCATACCCGTATTCCGGTACACTCCAAAGTTCGTGGTCCATTCCCCAATCCGGTTCGTCCACGTACGTCGTCAAAATCGAACGAACACTGATCTTTCTCCCTTTTACGTTTTCGAAAAAATAACGATCCATTTCCCGCTTTTCCAAATACGGATACACCTTGAACCGATCGACGAATCCGAATTTGGCGGTTTCTTTCGGGAGAAGACGTCTCACGGAATAAAATCTATGTGCGGGACGCAATCTAGCCGCTTTCAGAAATTCCTGCAACGGTCTCTTCTTTGCGGCGTTCGGATCCAGAATTTGGGGCTGAAAACGCTTTGCTCCTTTCGCCTCCAACCAGCGATAATATCCGTCAAAAACTTCCTTGAGTCCCCCCGCTTCCTTCGAAACGAAATCCTCCAGTTCCTCGGCCTCGACCTCCCGACCGGCGAACGCAGCGGAAGGATGTTCTAAAACGCGATCGATAATCAGATAATGCGACCCCCAGGCGGACAAAGGAGGAGAGAAAAATAGGAAAAGTAAATTCGGGAGAAGTAGAAGAGAGGCAAAACGCATCTCCCCAAACTTACGAAGTGCCTGATTTAGGCAAGTAGGTTTACTGCGAGAGTCGCTTCGCAGGGGAAAACGAACATCTTTCGTTAAGAAGTTCCGTTATGGGAGCATTGGCTCCGCGCGAGAGTCTCCGATCAGTCCGTTTTCTTTTGCTTTTTCTTTGTCTTAGGATCGGTTTTGGAATCTCCCGAGTCCGCTTTTCCCTCGGAGGAGATTCTCTTCAAATTAGGTTCGTAAGAGTTCAAATAGTTGTAGTTGAAGGTCACTAATCGTAGCGGAACATCCCAACTCACGTCCGCTCCTTCCGTCTTTAGCCTGAGAGTTTCCGCTTTCTGGATCCAGGACCGAGCTTCCTCGAATCGATTTACAGAAAGATAATATTGTGCCATTGTCACATTTCCGACGAAGAACCGGTAAGGATCTTTTTCCTCCTTTAAATGCTCCGTCAATAAAGGTAGGATTTCGGAATCGTTCTCCGGCTTTTCGTCGAACAGATAAGCGTCGGCCTTCTGGTTCCGATCCAACTTTTCGTCCTTTCTCTTATCCGCGAAATCGTTCAGTTGAACCAACTTACCGATCGGAGTCAGAACGAAAATTCTGCCGAAGGACTCGTCCAATTGGGCGGAATTCGCCGCCAACTTACCTCCCTGCATGAGGTTCGTCATGAAAAGTATGGCCCTTTCGGAAGGATTTTCCTTGTTCGTCACTAAACGGATCGCGACATTCAGGGATTTTCCTTCGAGATAATTCTTAAAGATCAGGACCTGCGGATTATCTTCGGTCAGATTGTGCAACACTGCGGAAACGATTTTGAACTTGTATTCGTCTTCGATCCTACGATCCAGATCCGTGATATAAAACAAATCCCTATACAAGTAGTCGGAAAGGAAGAACATGGTCTTGTCAAAGGCCGCCGTCTTCTTATTCGGATCGAAACTGTAGATAAAACCGCTTCCGTCCGGAACCATAGAATTCAGATTATCCCATAAAGATTGGGCCGCCAAAGATGCAGAGAAAGAGAGCATTAGAAATATGGAAAGAATTCTACGGATGAATCTCATTTTTTAAAAGTTAAATCCGTCTCGAAATTTGGCAAGACCATTCGATCTAAAACGCGAACACAGAGGGAAAAAGGTCCCCTGCTCCGCAAAGATCAGACAGAAAAAACATCCTCAAAAAACGGAAAGAATTCTATTTGAGGGATCCCAAAGTTTCCGCAATGTCTCGATTGATCAACGGGCTCGATCCTTCGAATACGATGGAAGGATTCGGACGAATCGTGGGACCGGACATTCCGAGGCAATCCAAGTTTCCGATCTTGCATTCCGGAGGATTGGCAGAGATCCAGAGCGCCCTGAGTACCGTATAATCCGTATCGTAGACGAATTCCTTTAATAGATTCAGATTTCCATCGTAAATCCTCACCGTCGTCGAGGCCTCGAAAGACTCGTATGCGGGGAGAATTCCGATCGTAACTACGCTAAAGAGATTGGAGAATATGGTCACCATATTCCGGAAGATTCTGCCGGAACCTTCTAACGGAGTGTTTATTCCGACAACGTAATAATCGAACGGAAGACTTCTCATAGAAAAACGATAGGTTTCTTTGTCCTTAGAGATTTCCAAAAATTTTTCCAGCTCTTTGACTCCCGAAGCCCCCGTCTTAGAGAGATAGAATTTAGCGAAGGACTGAACCCTTTCTTGGGGGACGTCCTTCCTGTTCTCCGGAGCTTTAGCCCAGACTAACTCGGGAAAACTTCCTAAGGAAGGATTCTTCAGGGTGCGTTTTTCCGGAATCTGTAATACCTCGAAAGAGACCGTTCCATCCGGATTTCGCAAGGAAGAAACGCGGAAAACGTGAAAGCCCAAATAAGCGACCCGTACGTTCTTACTTACCTTGGGAATCTCCGGAGCGGTTTTCGGTCCGGCTACGAAATACCTGGAGGCACAGGAAAAAACCGGAACCGCAAGGAGGAAGAGTAAAAGCTTTTTCAACATGGATTGTCGGGACCGGAACTAATCTAACAGGAATTCCCGGGATCCGGCTACCAGAAAACGGAAAACGAAAATCCTTTGCGCCTGCTCGAAATAAAAAAAGCCCCACCGAACGATCCGTCCGGCAGGGCGGTTTTGGAAATACTTGAAACGGATAAAAGATCTTGCGGCAAAATCGGCCGCTGCCATCCAAACCTTAGTTTTTCTTTTCCTTCAATTCCGGAGCCAATTCCGCCAAAGGAATTTTTTCCTTAGGAAGATGCTTGTATTCCTCGTATTCGTATCCTTTCGGATAATGATCCAAATCTTCCGGTTCGTAAAAATACTTATAATCCTTACGGTATCCCCATTTAAAGACGGAAAGTTCCGGATTCTGGTTCACCACCAGACAGGTAGGACTCACCCACCCTTCCGTCTTTTCGGTCTTGATCCGAACCAAAGGTCTAGGATGAATCGCATGGTTTCTATAATCGTACACTCTAACCACGGTTCCGACCGGCAGAGTTCCCACGATCGTCGGATTCTGTTTTTCGTCGGAAAGAATTCCTACGCTCGGCGAGAGTCCTTTTTCCAAAGTCGGGCAATTCAAATTGCCTACGACTTGGGCCGTGTTGGAACAAGCGCCCACTGAAAGAGCCAAGGTTCCTAGGATCGCGATATTGATGACTGCTTTTTTCATAGATCCTTTTCCTCTATTGGTGGTGATGGAGGCATTCTTCCAGCCTCGGATCTCCGACGGGAATCAGCGGAGCTTTTTCCAAACGTTTCAAAAGAACCAACCCGAAGAGGCCGACCATTCCGATCACGGTTCCCAAACTTACGATATAACCGCCCAGGGAGAAATCCACGAAGTTTGCCGGATATACCAGCCAGAAAATTTCGGTGGCTTGGGTAAACAGGATCCAAAGTGCTACCTTGACAAGGAAGTCGATGTCCCGTTTGTTCGGGCGATTCAATAGGAGAAAGAAGGGAACGGCGAACTTGATCGCAGGAATGGCGAGAGTCAAATATTCCCAACCTCCGGTCAAACGTTGCTCGAAGAAGAAGGTTTCCTCCGGAATATTCGCGTACCAAATCAGCATGAATTGGGAGAAGCCCACATAAGCCCAGAATACGGTGAAGCCGAGCATGAACTTACCCAAGTCGTGGATATGATTTTCGTTTACCAGATTTCCCAAAAAGCCTTTCTTTTTCAGGAAGTACGCCGCCACGACGAAGGAGGAAAGACCCGCCTGATATGCAGCCGCGAAACAATAGACCCCGAACATGGTGGAGAACCAGTGAGGAGTCAAGGACATGATCACCTCGAAAGAAACCAGAGAGAAGGAAAGCGCAAAGAAAACCAGGAACCCGCCCGAGAGTCTCGCATTGAACTTGGTATGTTTTACGTCCTTATCTTTGTCTTGGGTGACGGATCTTTTGTAGAAAAGATATCCGAATGTGGACCAAGCCGTCGCCAAAAAGACGAGGATTCCGCTGAAGAGTCCTATATTCAATAACGGTTTCTTGTGTTGCAAAAGATGATCGTGAGCCACGGCTTCCTCATGAGTCCATTCGTACAGATCATGAGCGCCTGCGATCAGGATGAGGAAAAGAACTCCGACTACGGGAAGGAATGTCCCGTAACCTTCCGTAATTCTACGGAGAGTTACCGGCCAGTGAGCTCCGGTGATATGACCTAGAGCCGTAAAAAAGATCCCGGAAATGGAAATTCCTAAAATGAAGAAGGTTCCGACCAGATACGCGGACCAGGCGGGATTGGAATGTCCGCCTTCGTGACGAAGATTCTCGTGTCCCAATCCGAATGCCGCGATCGCCAGACTGACGAGACCGACGACGATCATTCCGATCAGAGCGGTCCTGGTTTTGGAATCCAGCTTATAGTTGATGAGGTTTTGTTCTACCTTAACGTCCATTATTTCTTAGCCGTTTCCTTATTGGTCTTATTGTCGTAATCCTGGAGCTTACGGATGTACAGGACGATCTTCCAACGGTCTTCGGGAGCGATTTGGGAAGCGTAGCTGTTCATGCGTCCTTTTCCTTCCGTCATTGCGTGATAGATCTGTCCGTCGGAGTAAGCCTTTGCGGAAGCGGAGATCAGGGCTGCCATACGGCTACCGTCTCCTTGTCCCGCGTTCAATCTAGGACTCGGCCCGACTACGAAACCGTTTCCGGCTCCACGGACTCCGTGACAAGGGCTACAGTAGGTTTGGTATTTGTCTTCGCCGCGTTTCAGGTTGGCGAAATCCGCTTTGAACGGATTCGCTAATCCTTTGTTCGGAATCACGGAAATATCCAATCCTCTGTATTCGTACGGATAATATCCTACCGGAACCGCGCCTTTCGGAGGAAGACGAACCGCGGAGCGGTTTGCAAAAAAGGAATCCTCTTCCTGCGCTTCCCGTGCTACGGAATCCGCCATATCGGGCATGTATTCCATGGGAGGAGTCTTAGATTCGCAGTTCCAAATTAGGAGCACTGCGAAAGAAAGGATGAAAAACTTTTTCAGGGAAATCAAATTCATTTCTCCTATTTCACGGTCTCGACGTATTTAGAGCCGAGCCCCTTAATGAACTCGGTCACGGAACTTTCCGAATAATTCGCGGAATGAGAAGGAATCCAAAGCGCGAACTTGTCGGTCGTGATATCCGGATGCAGAACCTTACGATTGGTTTTCGGAAGCTTGGTCAGAATGAACATAGCCACCGCGGTGGAAACCCCCGCCATAAAGACGGTGAATTCGAAAGTGATGGGGATATAAGCGAACCAAGCATTGAGGCTCTTACCGGAGATATTCAAAGGCCAATCGTACTTGTGGGTCAGGTATTGCATTCCGAAACCGGTGATGCACCCGAAGAGTCCCATAAAGAACGTAACCCAGGGAAGTCCGGAGCGAGGCAGTCCCATCGCGTCGTCCAAGCCGTGGACGGGATACGGAGTAAAACAATCGAACCCGGTATATCCTTTGTCCTTGGTTTTCTTGGCCGCCTCGATGATCTGAGCGGGGGTATCGAACAGACCGAATACGCCCGAGGTGGTCTCTTCGAAGGTATGGAATTGTTCCTTACGTGGCAGATACATTAATGATGGCCTCCGTCTTTATGCGGCATAACGGTCTTCACTTCCGCAACGGCGATCACAGGCAGCAACCTGCAGAACAGAAGGAAGAGGGTGAAGAAAATACCGAAGGTTCCGAGAAGCATCATAAAATCGTAAACCGTCGGAACGTACACATCCCAACTGGAAGGTAGGAAGTCGCGGTGAAGAGTCATCACGATTACGAAACGTTCGAACCACATTCCGATGTTGACGATGATGGAGATGACGAACATGACCGGGATATTGGTTCTTAGTTTTTTCCACCAGAATACCTGAGGAGCGAACACGTTACAGCTGAACATGATGAAGTATGCCCAACCGAAAGGTCCGAAGGCGCGGTTCACGAAAGCAAATCCTTCGTATTCGTTGCCGGAATACCAGGCCATGAAGAACTCCGTGGAATACGCGAGCCCCACGATCAAACCTGTAACCATGATCACCTTGTTCATGTTCTCCAGGTGTTTCATGGTGATGTAATCCTTGAGATTGAAGACCTCTCTTGCGATCACCATCAGGGTTACCACCATGGCGAAGCCGGAGAAAATCGCCCCAGCGACGAAGTATGGCGGGAAGATGGTCGTGTGCCAACCTGGAAGGATGGACACCGCGAAGTCGAAGGACACGATCGTATGCACCGAAAGAACCAGAGGAGTGGAGAGTGCAGCCAAAATCATGGCTACGGTTTCCAAATGGGACCAAGCCTTATTGGAACCTACCCACCCGAAGGAAAGGATATCATAAACCATCTTACGGACTTTTCCGGTCGCCCGATCCCGAACGGCGGCGATATCCGGAATCAACCCGATATACCAAAAGACGAGAGAGATGGTCAAATAGGTGGAGACCGCAAACGTATCCCAAATCAAGGGAGAGCGGAAATTCACCCAAAGAGGTCCTCTTTCGTTCGGATACGGAAAGAGCCAGTATCCCATCCAGGGACGTCCGATGTGGATGATCAACGTGGACGCGGCGGTCAAAACCGCAAAGATCGTCATTGCTTCCGCGGCGCGGTTGATCCCCGTTCTCCATTCTTGGCGGAACAGATACAAGACCGCCGAGATCAGAGTCCCGGCGTGACCAATACCGATCCAGAACACGAAGTTGACGATAAAGAATCCCCAGCCGACCGGGTTATTGATCCCGAGGATATAAAGACCTTCATATACTAGGTATCCGATGATACCTAGATCGATTACGGTGATGGTGAGAGCCAGAAGGAAGGTTTTCCACCAAAGAGAAGTGGGGAAAGCCTCTACCGGCCGTAAGATATCTTCCGTTACGTCACGGACGGATTTACCGCCGGTGACCAGGGGCTGGATATCCAGGGCTTCTTTGATTGCGTTAGGTATGGACATAGCGCTTCGTTACTCCGGATTAGATCTTGGTTCTGACCCTGGTCAGGTAAGCGACCGCGGGACCGACGTTTAGATATTCTAGCAAGCGATAGGATCTGGGATCCGCACTCAGTTTGGCGACTTCGGAAGCCTTGTCGTTTACGTTTCCGAAGCTGATCGCGTCCGCCGGGCAGGTCTGCTGGCAAGCCGTCTTCAGCTCTCCGTCCTTCAGAGTACGACCCTCGTTCTTGGCCTGGATCTTCTTCTCCGCAATACGGGAAGAACAGAAGGTACATTTTTCCATGACACCGCGACCGCGAACGGTAACTTCCGGGTTGAGTCCCAGATACCGAGGAGGTCTTGCGCCTTTTTGCGCGCCGGTTTCATTGTACCAGTGCTGTGCCCAGTTATAACGACGGACTTTAAACGGACAGTTGTTGGAACAATAACGGGTTCCAACACAGCGGTTGTAGATCATATCGTTGGTTCCTTCCGATCCGTGAACGGTGGCTGCCACCGGACATACGGTCTCGCAAGGAGCGTTTTCACAATGCTGGCACATGACCGGCTGGTGAGCCACTTGCAGGTCCTCGGGTTTATCGGGATTGCCGATATAATAACGATCGATGCGGATCCAATGCATTTCGCGGCCGACCCGAACCTCGTCCCTTCCTACCGCGGGAATATTGTTCTCCACTTGGCAGGCGATGACGCAAGCCGAACAACCGGTACACGCTGTGAGATCCACGCTCATCCCCCAGCGATAGCCGGGGTATTCGTAAATGGGGTTTCCCCCTACGGCATTCACGAGTTTTCCATCTTTTTTGATCTTTGGAATTTCGGACTCCGCCTTTCCGGAAGCCGGATCTTGGCGATAGTCTTCGATGGAAGTGGATTGGATCAGAGGACGGTCCGGATATCCGAATCCGGGAGACATCATGTGGTGGTGTTGGGTGCAGGCCAGCTTATAGGTCTTGCCGGTTTTTTCGATGGAAGTCACCGAGATTCCGGAAAAGACTCCGTCTTCCGACAGCACGTATGCATTCTTTCCGACCCCGTTTCCTACGACACCGGCTGCGGTCCTTCCGTAACCGACGGCGATTCCGATCGCATCTTTGTGCATCCCGGGCTGGATTTGCGCCGACAATTCTATAGACTGTTTATCGGTTTTCAGGATTACTACGTCGTTGGATTGGATTCCTTTTTCCTTTGCCAATTGGGGAGAAAGAAGGACGTAATTGTCCCACGTAACTTTCGTGACCGGATCGGGGAGTTCCTGCAAGAGCGAGTTGTTGGCGCCCTTTCCGTCTCCGATGGAGATCTTTTCGTAAAGAGCCAGACGAGTTCCTGCGGGAGAAGAGGAGACCTTTTTCAATGCGGCGCGGTTGAACCCTCTAGAAGCTCCGGTCGCTGCCTTTCTGTCGGACGCCTTAACGGTAGTTCCGACGCGAAGTAGATCTTCCCATTTTTGCTTGGATCCTAATTTCTTCATCCAAGCTTTTTTCAAATATTCGTAATAAACACTTTCTCCGCCCAAAGAACCGCCGGCAAATGCGATCAAGCTATCCTCGAAGGAACGGGAGCGGAAAAGAGGACGAATCGCCGGTTGCTGGATGGAGAAGATTCCTTTGGTGACTTCCGCATCTCCCCAGGACTCCAAGAAATGAGTGGTGGGTGCGAGATAATTGGAAACCAAAGCGGTCTCGTCCGCACGATCGGAAATGCTTACTACCAAAGCGGCCTTGTGAAGGGAATCCTTCCAGGTCTCTCCGGCTTGGTAAACCAGGTTCGTATCGTACAGGAAAAGAACGCCTACCTTTCCTTGTTTCAATTCGTCACTCAGGGATTTTAGATTTCCGGAATAATTGGCCAACCCTTCTTTTTTCGGGCTGGAATGGTCAACGGTCTTGCCGTCGTTATCCAACGCCGAATTCAGATAGTTCACCAGGACCTGCAGATCGACCGCATCTTTCGTTGTCGCGGAAAGTCCACCGGCAACGACAAGGGATTTTCCTCTGTTTTGCCAGAGAGCCTTTGCAGTTTTTTTGATGTTTTCCGCATCGAGTCCCAATTCTCCGGCGAGTGCGGATAAGGTCGCGCCGTTCAGAGCATCCTTCGTGTTCGCTCCCAATTCGGAAAGCGCCGCGGCGATTGCCAGTGCGAATTTAGTCTGATCTCCGGGACGGATCGGAAGGCGAAGGTCCGCGTTGGAACCGGTGACTGTGGGAACGGATTCCGCAGCGACGAAGAAGTTCACTTCTTTTCCGCCATTTCTTAAGTTTCTGCGTTTGGAAAAATCCTTTTGGTATTCCTGAGAAGAAATCCATCCTCCCATGAAATCGCAATCGATGGAAAGAACCGCATTCGCGAGATCGAAACGGTAGTTCGGGACGAGAGCCTTCCCGTAGGATGCCGCCTGTCCTTTGGAAACCGCTTCTTCCGAAGAGGTAACGGAAACTTCGTAATGCTTCCCGCCTCCGATCGCTTTTAGGAATTCTCCGATGAGTTCCTTTGTGGAAGGAGAATCCAGGGGTCTGGTAACTATAACCGTTTTCCCTTTATTTGCGTTCAGCGCTTCCTTGACTTTCGCGTCCAGGGTAGCCCAATCGATTTTGGTCTCTTTTCCACCAGAAACGGAAGCGGGATCCTGAGCACGGTCCGGATCATAAAGATCGAAAATCGCAGCTTGCGCCGCCGCACTAAGAGAGCCTTGGGAAACCGGATGATCCGGGTTTCCTTCCAACTTTAGGGGACGACCGTCTCTGGATTTGACTAGAATTCCGTTTCCGTTATGAACGGTTGCATAGTAATAGGAATGTCCGTGTTTTACGAAATCGTAGGTTTCTCCCTCGTCGGACACCTTTAGATCCACATAGGGAACGATTTTTTCCACGGGCTTACGGACGCAATTCAAGGAAGTCATCGCGACCCCCGCGCCCATCAATTTGAGGAAGGTCTTACGATCGAATTCGCCGGATTTAATCCTCGCAATGATAGGATCCGGAGAAGTGAAGAATTCGGAGCGTTGGAGTTCCTTCGTTTCTTCGGTTTTTTCTCGGAGTTCGAAGGAGAGCCAATGCGCTTTCTTTTCTTTCTGGAAATTTTTATTATCCATCTGGTTATGCTTTCTCCTGATTATCTGTGGCAGGTGGAACAGTCGGTGGGAGCGTTGTTTTCCCGGTGACAATTCACGCAGTATCCCATGTTCAAGGACGCGACCTGCTTAACCTTCACCATCTCGGCCACATTGCCGTGACACTGAGAGCAATCGACTCCCCTTTGGATATGGCGAGAGTGATTGAATTGAACATGATCCGGAAGATCATGCACCTTCACCCATTCCAAGGGTTGCTTTTTCTGGTACGTCTCGATCAAGAATTTGATATCCGGCTTTTCTGTCGCCACCATCGAGTGGCAATTCATACAAGTCGAAGTGTTAGGAACGGTTGCATGAGCTCCCGTTTCCACACCCGTATGACAATAACGGCAATCTACCTTATTGTCCCCGGCATGTATCTTGTGGTTAAATGGAATAGGCTGATCTGGTGAATAGCCTACGTATTTGGAGGGAGAAAAAATCAGGTAGGCCACCGCTGCAATAGCAATGAGCGGAACCGAAAGTTTCAAAGCTTTCTTATTCATTCGTGAAAAGTCCCGTTTGATTCCAAAATAAGGTTTGGAACAAAGATTTCGGCTTGGGTTAAAATTGCAAGTAAACGCCTAAAAACCCCGTAGATTCGGCGATTCTTCTTTGCTCCGTTTGAGACTTAGTATCAACTGTTTGAAGATCGAAAATGGAAATCGAATGAGTCTCTTTTTCTAGTTTTCTTCTTCGATAGAGTCGCGAAAAGCGTTCTATACGCAAAAGATCAGAACGATCGTTCTTGAAAACTTGCAGCATTCTTAAAATAGAAGGACGATTTTCATGAGAATTCGGGCTAAAAAAAATCGGAGATTCTCTATCCTAAACCTCTTTTTTTTCTCTCTTCCCTTACTAGCGCTTGTTTCCGGACCGCAATCGGATCCGGTTTACGCCCAAAACTCCCCTTCCTCCCTCGTATTTTCCGGTTTTAACGCAATGTTTCTGTACGACGAAGAAGGGGATCGGACGAAATTTCCGCCAAATCGTCGCGCGAGAAAGCCTTCCGACTTTGCAATCTTGAGGGATACTGTGCTTCAGAATTCTCCGGACATCATCGGATTCCAGGAAATCGAAAACGAATCCGCGTTGAGAAAGGTTACCACCGAAAATTACGGCTGTGCGGCGACCAAAACCCACGGATATTCCCAGGAAGTAGGCATCTGCTGGAAAAAGCCACTACCTACCCCTTTGTTAAGCGAACTTCCCCAATTGTCCCTCCGCCCCGGTCTTAGGAAAGGAATCATGGCCGAATTTTCCCTACAGCAAGGCAAACTTACCGTGATTGTGGTCCACCTCAAGGCCGGACACAGCAATGAGGATCAATCCGAACGCCACGAACAGTTGAAAGCGTTGGGAGAAATCCTTTCCCACAGGAAAAGATTCGTTCTTATCGGGGATTTTAACGAAAATCTAAAATCGAAGAAGGCGTCCTGGAACCTTCTGAAAGGGGAACTTTTCCTAAGGTCCGCGAACCATAAGGCAAGTTCGGACTGCTGGCAACACCAAAAAGGGTTTATCGATTACTTAATTACGGATATGGAATGGAATACTTCTTCCTTTCGTCAGTTCAAATTCAAAGCCGACGACGGAAAATTCGACGGCAACCCTCCGGAAGAAATGGGCCTCTCCGATCATTGTCCGATCAGCGCGGAATTGATCTGGGAAAGCGAAAGAAAATACCGGGCAAGAACTGCCAGGAGAAACGCAGAAAGATATCCCTGATATTTCTCCACTGAGACCCGATTTAGAAATTTCGTTTTAAGAATCTCTCGTAGGCGATCCAAAGAGGAAGCGCGATCCATCCCGACAGGAACAGAACGCATAAACATACCAACAAATAAGGACCTAGAGAGTTCAAAAGAAAGGCTCCGGAAAATCCCAGAAGAACGGAGGTCTTGGTCTGCAATATCATGAGGATTCGGATCAAATCGATCGGATTCAACAGTATGATGACGATCGAAGGGACTTCGATCGGGTATTCTCCTAGGTAGAGACTTAAAACGAAAACGACGGAGTCGAAAAAGATAAAGAAGTACAACCAAATGAAAAGAGCACCCGAAACGATCCATTCTCCTCTCTTGAGGAAGGTTGCGAGAAGAAACGCCAAGGATACGAAGATAAAAATCAGCACCCCGCCGAACCCGATCAGTTCGCAGAATAGGAGCAGAAAACGGAGATCGGAGTAGAAGGACAGAATCCCGGGAATTCCGATCCCGACCACGAGTCCGATCAAAAGCGAAAGGGAAATGCCCAAATATTTTCCGAGAAAGTAACTGGTTCTGGATACGGATTTGGAAAGTAACAATTCGGCAAACGGGAGCGATTCGACGAAGACCAATCCTGAAAACGTAATGGAAAATAGGGGGACGACAAGTAAGATTACGTTCGTCAGACTCGCGATCGTACGGGTCGAATTTTCGTCGCCGAAGTAATTCACGATTCCTACGCCTAATGCGAGAATTCCCGAAAATAGAAAAATCCATTTACTACGTATATTTTCCCTGAGTTCGAATAATAAAATCTCTTTCACTTCTTTTTGCCGTATTCCCGATTCCAAAAATCCATCAACGAGGATTGAAGAGTGTCGCAACCCCGTTTCTCCGGAAAAGCCCGAGGAGAATCGTCTATGAGAAGAGCCCCTTCGGATAACAATAAAAACCGATCCGAAAGTTCCTCAACTTCGCTTAATATATGAGTGGAAAATAAAACCAAAGAACCTTCGTTTTTCTTCGCGATGAGGATTTCCTTCAGTATGTGGGAAACGTACGGATCCAGACTCGCCGTCGGCTCATCCACGATATAGACCGGTTTTTTGACCGAGAAACATTGCAGAATATTCATTTTTTGCCTCGTTCCGCCGGAGAGGGATCCGAATTTCTTATTTTCCTCGGATTTCAGGCCCAGGGACGCGAATAAATGCGCAAATGAATCCCGATCGAAAGGCTCCAACCTTCCGAAAAAATCGATCAATTCGGAAACCGTAAGATTCTTGGGAAACAAAGGAACTTGGGGCATATAGCCTATTTTTGATATTCCAAAATCGGATTCGATTTTCTCGTCCTGAAATTCGATGCTACCCTCCGATACGGTAACGAGCCCTAAGATTCCTTTCAAAAGAGAGCTTTTTCCGGATCCGTTCGGTCCTATGACGGAAAGGATACTCCCCTTTTCTGCGCGGAAGGAAACGTCGCGCACGGCGGCCGACTTCCCGTAAGAAACGTTCAAGTTCTTCAAGGTAATCATAGATTCTCCCGAATCGAAGGCTTAAGATCCTCGAAATCGATCGGCGTTACGATGGGAAACGCCCTTTCGATTCCCTGCAAGAAGAGAACGACCGGGGAGTCATACAAAAGCATGAGAAAAGGATACACCGCCACCCAGTAACCGAAAAAATGAACCGGTTTGTGAGGGACATCTCCGAATCCGTCCCGATTCAAATCGTATCCCTTATAGGATTCCCAGAAATTCTCAAAAAACACGTTAGTCGTCCTCTTCGTATTCGTGGTGACGTCGAAAACGTTTTCCTTGAAATCGTTTCTTGCGAAGATGTTCGAATCGCTATTTCCCAGCACGCGTATCCCCCAGCCGTTTTCAAAGATCCGATTGTGGGTGAAGTAATTCCGGTTGCATCCGTCCGAGAATATAGCGACCGTATTCTTCGAGAATTCGTTCTTTACGAATACGCTGTCAGAAATCTCCTTAAGCAATATTCCGTAGGAACTGTCCCCCCAGTTGTTTAAAAATTTATTATTTTCTACCAATATATTCTTGCTATACATCACGGCCACTCCCGCCGAATTCTCGGTAAATTCGTTCCCTCGAAAATCGTTGTCGGAGGAAAACATGAAATGCATTCCATATCGGATATTTCTCGTGGAGAAATTGTTTTCTATCTTCAGATTGGAGGAAAATTCCAGATAGATCCCATCCCTGTGTTTTTCCGTTCGATTCCCTTCGATACGAACATTCTTAGAGGACCAGAGATGGATGCCGTTTCCGCCGGACACTTCGTTTTTTGCATCCCCGATCGCTTCGTTTCCGGAAATCCTACAACCGTCGACTTCCGCAAGATAAATCGAATACGTATCCCCTTCGAGGCGATTCTTTTCGAATACGCAATCCTTAACCTTCTCCGCATGTATTCCCGCGTATTCGGCGGTGTCGGAGATCCCGCTGCCTACGATCTTGATTCCGCGAATCGAAACATTGTTTGCACGCACATCGAACACATGCCCTTTCTTTTTCCCGTCCACGACCGCCCCCGGCTCTCCGAC
The DNA here is from genome assembly GCF_004769195.1 of Leptospira fletcheri. NCBI lineage: Bacteria > Pseudomonadati > Spirochaetota > Leptospiria > Leptospirales > Leptospiraceae > Leptospira > Leptospira fletcheri. The sequence goes on along the minus strand of NZ_RQET01000007.1, from coordinate 48,549 downwards.
AACGGACAATCCCTTATTCAATACCAGATTCTCTTCGGAATAATAACCGGATTTCAACAGGATCGTATCCCGATCGGAGGCGATTTCGATGGCCTTCCGGATCGTAGATATTTCACAGGAGGGACATACCCGAATTTCCTTGGCAAGAATCTCCGTTTGGGCCCAAAAGACCAAAACGAAAACCGCCTTCGCTAAATTCTTCCGGGAAAGGATCCCTTTCAAAGTCGTTTCGTAAAATCCGTTCATTCTATTTTTCTTAAGGAATGATTTTTCCCGCGTGGTTCTTCAAAAAAATCTCGGCTCTCTCTCTGGAAGAAAACGATAGCATCCCTTGTCCCATCGGAGATCTGATTTCGGAAGAACGCACATAAACCGCTTGGGAAGCGACGATCATCTTTTTCGGATGTTCGAAGTCTGCGACCCAACTCGACCTCACCGGAAGAGAGTTCGTCTTTTCGTAAGCGCGAAGGCATTCTATGGAATCGAAATAATATCTGCGTCCCTTTTCAGTCAACAATTGGGAGTGAAAACGCAGATCCACGATCGACATGGAACAGTGCGCACATTTTTCCCTGCCTATCTCCGGCAGGACTGGTTCGTTACGTATGCAGGAAACGTAAAAAACAATCAAGACTAGGGGAAAAAACTTTTTCATCTTGTCAGATTCCGTCCAAAAATCGCCTTCTCTCCGTCCAGAGCAAGAAAAGGAGAGTGAAGACGGCAGCAAATAAAATCATGCCACCGATGGAAGGGTAACTACAAGCAGTGATATTCAGCATTTCCTTACAGCCCAGCAAAGGCGGCTGATACACCATCCCCGGAACGACGATGGGCGCTTCGGGGTTGAGGTTATGACCGTAATTGTATTCCCATCTCCAAAAATCGTAGAATCCCACCGCTCCTAAGACGGCAAAATTGAATACTCCGAGACAAACCATCCAGATTCTAGGATAGAAAAACGTCACTAGTGCGCCGAAAATCAGATACCCGAGAACGTACGGCATGAATAAAAGTTCCGGAATGGATTCGGATGCGATTTCCTGCATTCCGATATAATGATTCAGTAAGTTGATATTCTTTAAATCGTAGGGCGTGGATCCGACGACCCGATTCACCCAAATTTGCATTCCTAACCCCTCAGGATATTGAGGGGCATCCAAGGATATGTGCCAGATCGGAGTAAAAAAAACTCCTACAAGAACGAGACCGACTCCTATTACTAGGAGCCGGTTTTTATCGTTCAATTTCCTAAGAAAAAACGATTTCATATTCTATTTTCCTTAAGGAGTTACCCGAATGTACTGCTGCATCTCCTGGTGTAGAGCTGAGCAGAAATCGGTGCAGTAAAAGGGATAGATCCCCGGGTTTGGCGCTTTCCATTTGAACGTCCTGGTTTGTCCCGGCATGATCAATAGGTTAGGCATTTCCGGAGCGCCGCTTACCGCGAATCCGTGCGGAATGTCGAAGTCTTGTTCCAAATTCGTGATGTGGAAGTACACCGTATCTCCCCGTTTTACTTCGATCGTATCCGGTTTGAAGTGGGAGCGGATCTGGCTCATATATACCCGTACGGTATTTCCTTCGCGGACCACTCTGGCTTCCTTCTCGCTTTTGATCCCGTAAGGGTGTTTGTTTTCCTCCAAAGGATAGATCTTTGCGGCCTTATCCATCAATAGCTTTGCAGGGATCATTTGGGAATAATGCGGCTCACCTACCGTCGGAAAATCCGATAGTAGTTCCGCTTTTCTTCCCGAAATATCGTAAAGCTGGGCACTTTGAGGGAGTTCCATCCCTACCGGCAAATATCTGTCTTTCGTGATCTTATTCAACGCGATGAGGTATTTTCCGTAAGGTTCCTTGGAACTTCCGCCTACGATGGACAAGTGTCCCACACTATAATAGGCCGGAAGATGCTGGACCACTTCCCAAGTGCCGAGTTCCCATTTGACCACTTCGGAACTTACGAAACAGGAAGTGTATGCATAACCTTGGCCGTCGAATTCGGTATGCAAGGGTCCCAAACAGGGCTTTTTGACTTCCCCTGCCAAAGTGGACTCATATTTCAAAACCGGAATATTCATGATTTCGGCAGTTCTATGCTCCGGCTTATCCTTTACTTCCATCAACTTCGTAAAGGAGTGCACCGGAATCACCGTCGCCAATTTTCCACCGCCGACTATGTATTCTCCCGTCGGATCCACGTCCGTACCGTGAGGGCTTTTCGGAGTCGGTAGATAATACATCATACCGGAACAATCTTTCGGGTGAAGCATCTTGACTCCGCTGATCTTCTCGGACACAACCGGTTTGTTTTCCGGAAGATAGTTCCGATAATATTCTCCGGAATGCGCAGTAGCTTTTCCTTGGTCGAGACACTGTTTAGCACGTACCCAGTTGAATGCTAGGATATAATCCTTGTCATTCTTGGAAGCTCCGACCTCCAACATTTTGTGGGCCTGTTCCGTGTTATAGCTCGTAAAGAAACACCAATCGTGGGATTTCCCTTTTCCGCAGTGCGATAGATCGTAATCGAAACCCGGAACTAAAACCTGGAGTTCGATAGACAATCTTCCCGTCTTCGGTTCGACCTTTACCATCGTAACGGTCCCTTTAAAATCTCCTTTGGAAAAGTTCTCGATCGGAACGCTGCTCTGAGGAATCGGAACCGAGAATCTCGTAGCCGCCATCAGATATTCCGTATTCTCGGTGGCGAAAGGGGACGCGTGGTTTCCGGCGGAATTCGGAATTTCCAGAATCTCCTTCGTCTCGAAGGCTTTCAGGTCTATACGGGCCAACCTAGGAGTGTTGTTCGCATTCAGAAATAACCATCTTCCATCCTGCTTACCTTCCGTCATGGAAGCTTCCACGTGGTGGCTATCATCCCAAGGAACGTAACCGTGCGTGGTCTTGAGCATATCCTTGGTTTCCTCGTCATAACCGTATCCGTTTTCAGGGAAGACGGAAAAGACGGGAATAATCTTAAACAACCTCGCGGAAGGAATACCGTACACGGACATCTGACCGTTGAATCCACCCGAAAGGAACGCGTAAACCTCGTCCTTTTCCCCAGGAGCGACATACACTTTTTTAGCGGCGTCGGAGGCCAACGTCGCGGTAGCGGCGCCTTTTTTGCAAAAGGCAAGGGCTGTCGTCCCTACGATTATCAGCAATACTGATTTTATTAACGTTTTATAGTTCATTTTTATCCCACTCACCTTTTATCTTGTTTCCGAAAGTATTCCAAAATTTCCCGGGCCTCCGACTCCTTGACGTTTTGAAACGTCATCTGGGTCAGATGCTCGGCCAAGAGTTCCTTTGCGACCGGATCTTTTTGAGTCATTTCCGTTGGATTCAAAATCATGTTCATGATCCACTCGGGAGTTCTTCTTTCCGTTACGCCCTTCAGTGCAGGACCCACGACTTTCTCTTCGAATTTATGGCATGCACTGCATTTGGTCTCGAACTGTTTCCTCCCCTTTTCGGCTGTAGCCTCGTCGATAGGACCGAGAACGACCGAAGAAACCGGACCGATCCCTTTCCCTCCTGCTTCGGGAACTGCCTGTTCTTTTTCTTTTTCCTTTCCGCAAGCGGAGAGCATGACGCCCGAAACGAGAAGAATCAGGAACGCTTTCCCTCCTCGACCCCGAGCAAACTTGAACGACGATTTCGATTCCATAAAAGAACCCACCAAAAGAGATTTCTAACTGAGCCGATCCAATCGGCGTAATCCAAGGATATATGGAAACGGTATTTTTTCATTGATCGAAGTCAAAACCCGGAATTAAAAAATAATGACTTTTGTCAAATCCGCTAGGCCCGAAAATTTCATAATAATATTTTAAATAAATTTAATGTACTATATTTGGAATTTATTCCGCAAAATCGGAACGATCTTGATTATCATCAAGGACAAATCGGACATTAAGTTTTAGAATATCCAGATGCAGAACATACTAAATCCGAGATCCGCGCTTTGGACTGCGGCATTTCGGCCTTTCTTTCTGGTCGCCGCACTGCACTCCGCGTTTGCGGTATCGTTTTGGATGCTCATCCTATTCTCCGTGCAACGCTCCCCATTTCTTCTGAACGGGATCCAGGTTCACTCCTACGAAATGGTCTTCGGCTTTGCCAGGGCCGCCATCCTAGGCTTTCTGTTTACGGCCGCGCAAAATTGGACCAAATCTGTGTTGCTCAATAGAAATTCCCTATTCTTTCTATCCGCACTTTGGTTGGTCGGGAGGTTCGGCTTTCTATACGAGCCCTTGACGTATTTGGCGATCACTTCCGATCTATACTGCGACATTCTGACCCTATTCTACTTGGGCCCTCCTTTGTGGAAAAAAGGACAAGAACACAACAGAATCATCGTGATTTCCTACGCGCTATTTTTCATATTACACGTTTGCGTAATATTCTCTTACCTGGAGATACTCCCCTCGGCATGGGGACTGCATTTCGTCCATTTATCGATCTTTCTCGTTTTACAATTCGTGGTGATCATCGGAGGGAGGATCCTTCCTTTCTTTACTTCAGTCGCGGTTCCGAAAGCGAATCCGAAAAAAAGTCCTCTCCTCGAAAGAATCGTGCAATACACCTGGTTTCTTTTTCTACTTCTGGAAGCCCTAGTCTACTGGCTTCCCATCCTTCGGCTACCTGCGGGCCTATTCTGTCTTGGGCTCGCAATCGTTCATTTTTTCAGATTCTTTTTGTTGGAGCCTTGGAGATCCTACAAGGTCCCGATTTTATGGGTGTTGCACTCCGGTTATTTTTGGCTCGTCGTCGGCCTTACGGCTTACGGCTTTTCCCACTTAGGGGTTTTCGAAACTTCTCCCGCCTTTCATCTCTTTACGACCGGAGCGATCGGAGTGTTCGTCTTCGGAATGATTACTAGAGTCTCCTTGGGGCATACGGGTAGGCCGATTCGCGCGTCCAAACCGATCATTTTGGCGTACCTATTGATAAATTTGGCGGTCATTTTCCGATCCTTCCTACCTCTTTTCGGTAAAAATATCGCGGCGTACATGATCTCCTCTTTCTGCTGGGTATCCTCTTTTCTCATCTTTTTATTAGAATATTATAGAATACTGGTTAATCCTAGATCGGAACCGGGCGGAATATCCGGTCGGTGAATCCGCGAAAAACAATCGATTTACCGGCGGACGAAAATCTAGGGGTCGCCGAAACGAATCCCGCGAGAAAATAGCAATCCGAGAATGGCGATCCCGACGGAGACGATTAGATTCAATCGTCCGAAAAACGAGGCGTATTTTCTATATTTGGTCTTTATCTCCGGATCGTTTTCCATTTCCTGAAACGCGATCGGTCCGACCAAAAAATCATGAATCGCAGAACTACTAACTAGAAAGAGAAATAAGGAAATTTTCAAAAGGAAAACCTTTCCTCCAAAGGAGGTCCAATAGTTCACATCTCCGAAGTTGAGATAAAAACCTTTGGAAAAAAGGATTCCGATGCCGGATACCGCTAAAATCAAAAAGATAAGATAGGAAACCGATCTAAACCGAACGGCTACTTTGAATAGTAACCTGCTTTTCACTTCCTTTAATTCTGGATCCGTATAAACCGATCTAAATACGAAGACAAAAAAGAACATCCCTCCGACCCAAAATGCCGCGGCAAAAAAATGAAACAGAAGGGCCCAAAAATAAACGATCGACTCCATCTCTCTTCGATTTCAATCGAGCGAAGAAACGCTTCCTTTTCTCCTTAACCCGTAATTTTTCTCAGAAGGGCTCGGCCGATAAAGCGGAATTTTTCCGTTAAAGGAAAACGACCTAGATTCACTTTTACGACGCCTTTCGTAAATCTTGTTCTCTTAGAATAATCGATTTTTACATCCACAATTACGGGGAATCCACTGTCGGCCAATCGGAAAGCTTCCCGGATCGTCTTTTCGATCCGTTCGTTTTCCCGCAGAACCAAGTAGGAGGTGCCTGCAGCCTTCGCGATTCCTTCCAATTCTATTCCTCCGAGAACGGTACAGGTTTTTCTTCCGTACGGAATCTCTTGACCTTGGGAAATCTGGGAGAGTTCTCCATCATAAAAAACGAAAATGACGACGCCTAAGGAATATACCGAAGCCGTAAGAAGCTCCATACCGGTCATGAGAAAAGCTCCGTCTCCCGCTATACCCGCCACTTTTCTTTTCGGGTTGGCCATCTTAGCTCCGATGGCGGCCGGTACGCAATAACCCATACTGTTAAAATCCGTAGGGGAAAGAAAAGTCTTAGAACGATTGACGGGGAACAGCTCCTCCGCCAAAAAAGTGTGATTTCCGTCGTCCACCACCAGAAGATCCGGATCGGCCATCTGTCTTCGAAGTTCCTCGAAAAAAAGATACGGATTGATCCGATTTTCCACCAAGTGGGACATCCACTCCTTCGCATACTCCGCCTTCTTGTCACGGATCAATTTCGTTAAGCGAATATCCTTTCTGGGAAAACCTTTTTCCTTTTCAAGCTCTCCGATGAGTGCGGAAAGAACCGTTTTGGAGTCCCCTTCTATCTCCACTTCAGCGGGATAATTTTTGGAGAAGACTTCCGGGTTGATATCTATATGGATCAGGTTTTTAGGGACCTTCATCCCGAAACTTCCCGTAGGAATCTCGGAAAATCTGGTGCCTACGGCGAGTAGACAATCGCACTCGGAAAACGCGGCTTCTCCGGCCGGAACCGAATAAGGTCCGAAACCCATGCCGGTATGATTGGGATGCGACGCAGGGAAGACGCTCAAACCTTGGAGAGTGGTGGCCACGGGAGCATTCAATAATTCCGAAATTCGGACCAACTCTTCTCCAGCATCCCGCCCTCCCCATCCGACGAAAATTCCCGGGGACTTCGAAAACTTCAGTAGTGAACAGGCCTTTTCTATTTTCGCGCCGTGCACTTCCGCAGTTCCCCGAAACTTCCTCTCAAAAGGAGGCATGGAATATACTTCTCCACGAAACAACTGGATGTTGACGGGGATTTCCACGAACACAGGGCCACACTCGTCCGTGGTTGCAACTTCGTAAGCTTCGTAAATGGTAGGAATAATATCTTTATGCTCGGATATTCTATATGATTTTTTTGTAATTCCTTTCAGTATTTCCATCTGATCGATCTGATGGAGTTGATATTTTTTTCCGGTATCGGTCCGGACTCCGCCCGAGATAATCAGCATAGGAATCCCGTCCAAAAACGCTTCTCCGATCCCGCTCATCGCATGAGTCATGCCTGCAGCAGGAACGATCAACAACGTTCCGATCGAGTCCGAGGTCCTGCTCACTGCGTCCGCCATAAAAGCGGCCCCGCATTCGTGCGTGACTAGAATCGGCCGAATGGTTTTAGACCCGCTCAATTCGTCGTAGAGTTCCGTATTATGAACCCCGGGAATTCCGAACGTAAACTTGACTCCGATCTGTTCTAACGCGAATACCGCAAGGGAAGCTCCGGATTTTTTCATAGATTCCGATTCCTTCGTTCCAGAATGCTCCTGACCGCGAATCGGGAGGTCAATATGCACCCGCCGAGGAACGTTCCTTCGAGTGCGGCCTTTCCATGAATTCCCCCTCCACCGAATCCTGCGGCCTCCCCTACGGCGTACAATCCGGGGACGGGGTTTTCGTCTTCGTTTAATACTCTGGATTGTAAGTCAGTCTGAATGCCGCCCATGGACTTCCGGGTCAAGATAAACTCTCGAATCGCTATGAGGGGAAGCGCCTTCGAATCCACGATTTTCCGGAAATTGCAGGTTCTCACCCGATCTCCCCGATACTGTCTGAGCTGAGCGATCCTTCTCAACTGATCGTCGTTATAAAAGGATTTTCCCCGTTCTATCATCGAATCGTAGTCCTCCACGGATTTATTCAATACCTGAGGCAAAACGGATTTCGTTCCCGTCAGGATGTTCATCCGGTCGGCCAACTCCGAAATCGAATCCGCGACTACGAAATCCGGACAATCCGCGACCAATTTTTTGACAAGAGATTCGTTCCCGAAGAGGACCGTCCGAAGAAATCCCATTATGTTTTTATTACGTATTTCCTCGTTAAATTCGGAACCTGAAACGGCCAATTCCTGGACGGCGATTTTCCAATTTAGGACCTGCCAGGAATATTTCTCCTTCTGCCTACAGATCTCTTCCACCAGGAACTTCGTGTCGAATCCGGTAATCAAAGGTTGCGGACCGATACGACGTCCTTCGAAATCCAACCATAACGCGGATTTCGGCGGAACCAGGCTCAATCCGTGAGCCTCCATTTTCGGATCCGGATGGTGTACTCCGGCTGCGTAGTTCCACATTTTGTCCAGATGAGTGATTCTAGCCTTGAGTTTTTTCGCCTCTCTATGCATGTCTCCGATCGCGAACGGATGAGAGCCGTTCAGAAGGACCTCGGGAGGTTTGCCCAGATTCTTAGGCCAATGTCTCCTGATTTTAGTAAGATCTCCCGCGATTCCACCGGAAGCGATGATTACGTTTTCTGCACGTATCTGCGTCTCCCTATTCGTCCGAGTATTTCGAGAAATGCAACCGTTAACGAACCTGCCGGATCTCGTAAGTCGATCGACTCGATTCTGAAACAGAAAGCGTATCCTTTCCGCGTTTTTATGATTCAACAATCTTCCCTTTAGGGATGAGATCAAGCCTTGTCCCGTTCCCCAAACCATATGGAATCTGGGCACGCTGTTTCCGGGTTTGAACAGCCCTCTTTCTACCCAATGAACTACGGGAAAAAAATTCACGGAATACTTTCTTAAAAAATAATAGATGTCCTCGGATGATTGGTTTACGTAAGCCTCCGCCCAAAGTTTCGGTAAGAGATCGCGACCGGAAAATTCCGCCGTAGAATTCCAGTCCGAAATCGCCAACGGAACACTGTCTCTTATGCCGTTCCACCTTTGGATCGGAGTGTCCACCATGAAAATCCCTCCGAAGGACAGTTTGGCCAATCCGCCTAGATTTTCCTCCGAGTCCCTGTCCAAAAGGACCACGTTTTTTCCGGCGTCGAGTAAGTCCAAAGCGGCGACGATCCCGGCAAGCCCGGCGCCGATAATTGCCACGTCCGTCGATATGATTTCTATCTTTCCGTTCATCTGTACGATATGCTCGAAAGGATAGCATGAAGCAGATCCTCAAAGATTGACCAGTATCAATTTCTTAAAAAATAAGAACGAAAACGCGCATGATATAAATCATCCGAATCCGATCTTGGTCGAGAGCGTTTTCTACTTGTCTCTTATTCTTCTTCCGAATAAATTCAAAGTATTCAATCGGAAGGAAATGATTCAAAAATAGTAATGAAATCCCGGGAAATACGCACATGATGTCTACTGTGGGCTCATATTGGGCGGCGATTTACGAAGAGTTCGGATCTATGATCAAACGAATCGGAATCGAAAGGCAATTCGGCAAAGACGAACTCGTATTCCGTGAAAAGGATTCCTACGAAGGTTTTTTTGAAATCATATCCGGAAATTTTAAAGTTTATATACTGAACGCCGACGGAAAGGAAGCGATCTTCAAGATCGCCTCTGCCGGAGAATTGATAGCGACTCCCCCGATTTTCCAAACGGAAGAACCCTGTCTCTATCCCGCCTTTTGCCAAGCGCTAACCGACGGCGAGTTGGTGTTCTATCCCAAAAAACAATTCCTGGACTTCCTGCTCGGAAATCCGAAAGCCCTATACTTGTTTTCCGTGTTAACGGTGGACCACGTAAATTATTTTAGAAAGAAAATGGTGGAGAATCTTTTCCTCACGGTTAAGGAAAAGATCTTAGGTTTTCTCAAGGGACTAGGGGCGGAAACGAATTTCGTGCATTTGCCCATTGCAAAACAACAGTTAGCCTCCCTATTGGGGACGACTCCCGAATCCGTAAGTCGGGCATTCCGTTTTCTCTTGGATGAAGGGATTGTGGAAGAGAACAACGATCGGTATCGAATCCTTTAGGGACTAAGAATGCCGCGATCGGATCGCGACGCAAACGGAAAGCATGTTTAGAAAATATCTGATTTACGCCGGCTGGCTCCTTTGGATCGGAACTTTAGCGGCACTGGTATTCGTTTTAACCGAAGGAAAAATTTCCGCCGAACCCGACGGCAGAAAAGCGATCCTATTAAACGAACAAGAAAAAGAATTTGTTCTGACCGAAATGAGAACCCTACTCGCGACCGTTCATGAAATCCACTCTTCCTTAGCCGACGAGGATTACGAAAGGGCCGCGAAAGCGGCGCGCAAGTCCGGTCGAGGGATGGACCATTCTTCCGAAACCGCGGAAAAGGGATTGCTTCGGAAAGTTCCGCTGGAATTCAAAAAACTCGGATTCGGCACCCATGATCATTTCGATTTCCTGGCGGATACTCTAAATGAGAAACGGGATCTGAAATATTCCGTTCGAGAACTCGCCAATTTGACATCCAAATGCGTAGCCTGTCATTCCATGTATAAGATCCGATTCGAACGGGAAAAACCCGAATAAGCGAAATATCCCTGGACAATCGAAGGGCTTTCGTGATATATAAGAACGCGTTCTTGATCAAAAAGAGAGAGATTGGACTTCCCATGAAAGTATATTATTTTTTGATAATATTTTTGTATTTTATCTTCTTTTCCTCGTCCTGTAGAAAAGCCGAACCCATACCCGCAGCAATGTCCCACGCTCCCGATGTTCCTCCCCCATTGAGTCGAAGCGCGACGAACGTAATCGTAAAATTGGAAACGAAGGAAGTGGTAAAGCAACTGGCCCCGGGAGTGGACTATACGTTCTGGACTTTCGGCGGTTCGGTCCCCGGACCCTTTATCAGATTAAAGGAAGGGGACGACGTGGAATTCCATCTCAGCAACCACCCGAGCAGTAAGATGCCTCATAACATCGATTTGCACGCCGTTATGGGTCCGGGAGGAGGAGCCGGCGTATCGTTTACCGCTCCGGGTAGAACCAGCGTATTTAAATTCCAGGCCGCTAGAGCCGGTTTGTACGTATACCATTGCGCGACGGCTCCCGTGGGAATGCATATTGCAAACGGGATGTACGGGCTGGTTTTAGTGGAACCCAAGAAGGGTCTCGAGTCCGTGGATAAAGAATTCTATATTATGCAAAGCGAATTTTATACGAAGGGAAAAACCGGGGAACGCGGATTGCAACCCTTCGATATGGAAAAGGCGATGAGAGAACAGCCGGAATACGTCGTTTTTAACGGGAGCGTCGGCGCGAACGTGGATGACCGCGCACTCAAAGTCAAAAAGGACGAGAAAGTTCGGATCTTCGTCGGAAACGGGGGACCCAATCTAGTGTCCTCATTTCATGTCATCGGCCAAATTTTCGATTCCGTATTTCCCGAAGCGTCGATGAGCGAAAGAACCAAAAACGTACAAACCACTTTGATTCCCGCAGGGGGAGCCACCATCGTGGAGATGGAGGCAAAAGTACCCGGAACTTATATCCTTGTAGACCATTCCATCTTTCGGGCCTTTAACAAAGGCGCATTGGCCCATCTGAAAGTGGAAGGGAATCCGGAAGAAAAAATCTTTTTCGGAAAAGTATCGGATCTAGTCTATTTGCCGGAGGGGGGCGCCGTGCAGAGCATCGGGGACGTTCAAAAATCCGTATTAGCAACGCAGGAACAAAAAATGCAGCAGGGAAAAAACGTATTCGAGCATAACTGCGCCGCATGCCACCAAGCGAATGCGAAAGGAATTCCCGGAGTTTTCCCTCCGTTGGCAAAATCGGACTTTTTAAACGCGGATAAATTGCGCGCAGCCAAAATCGTTAAAAAGGGATTTTCCGGACAGATTCAGGTGAACGGTGAAAAATACAACGGGGTTATGCCCGCCCTCGGTCTGAGTGACGAAGATATCGCGAACGTACTGACGTACCTGCTCAACTCCTTCGAGAATAAGGGCGGAAGCGTTTCTTCCGAAGAAGTCTCCAGAATTCATTGAGAAAATATGCGGGCCGTACTCCTGATCCAAATCTGCGGACTCCTCCTTTTTTCGGAATGTTCGCTTGAGGCGACGGAACAGGGGATGGTCCGCATCCCCGCGGGAAGTTTTCTTCCTTTTCTGACTTCTGCAAAAGAGAAACCCCAGTTAGTTCATGAATTCTTAATAGACAAGGATTCGGTCAGGAATTCGGAATTCGCGAAATTCCTAAACGATAGTCCAGCCTGGCGGAAGGAGAACGCAAAATTCTCCTTCGTCGACGAATCCTATCTGAACGACTTTAAACGAAATGCGGAGAAAACCCCCTCTTCCTCGGTAGTCAACGTGAGCTGGTATGCGGCTCGGGCCTATTGCAAATGGAAGGGAAAACGACTCCCCCAAACTTCGGAATGGGAGAGGATCGCCGTCGCCGAGTTAGGCGGAAGCGATAAGGAAAAGGTTTTAAATCGGATTCTGGATTGGTATTCCTCGCCCACAAAAAAGATTTCGCCGAACGGTTCCGAAACTTATGAAGATAGATACGGAGTACGCAATCTTTTCGGAAACGTTTGGGAATGGGTCGAGGATTTCAATTCCTATTCCTCCTCTTCCTTTTCGGACCGGGAAGGAAACTCCAAGGGAGCTTTTTGTGCGAGCGGTACCGCTAACGTTAAAGATAAGACGGATTACGCAAGTTTTATGAGATACGCTTATAGAAATTCATTAAAAGCAAAATATTCGGCTCCGAACCTAGGGTTCCGCTGTGCAAAGAACGTATAAAATCATGAGGCGATTCTTTTACGCTATCATCCCGCTTCTGCTTCTTTCCGGGTGTGCTACCCGAGTCCAAACCGGACCGGTATTAGGCTCCATCGCCGACCTCGAGTCCGTTTGGGAGACCGACAAAGGGGAACGTATTGCGTTCCGGAAATTTCAGGGAGAAAAGCTCGTCCTTAGCGTATTTTACGTCTCATGTAAAACCGTTTGTCCTATGGTAATCCGTAGCTTAAAGGACATGGAATCGGACGTAAAATTCCGGAACGAAAAATTTCTACTCGTGGATATAGATTCGAAGGACGGAGTCCGGGAATTGAGGGACTTCAAAAAAAGGGAAGGCTTAAGCGATCGATGGATCCTGGTCCGGGGCTCGGAATCGGATGTAAGAGAGTTAAGCAGCTTACTGGAAATAAATTATAGGTCGAACGGAGGAGAAATCGAGCACAGTGTCGGAAAATTCGAAATCTCCCGATCGGGGGAGATCAGAAGGATTTTGGACTCCGGAAAGCTTCCCGAATGACCTCGGCAAGACGAAGGTGTGATCTTAAAAACTACGGAAAAGTTGTCCCAGGAGAACCCTGGGACCAAAACCAAACCAGGCTCACAAAATAGCCTACTAATGAATTCGGCGAAGATCGAAAATTTCCCGCGGTTTTTTTTGTCCGGAAATGAAAAAAATTCCCCAAATATCTTATTCGCTTTTTTTCATACGGATTCTTGCCAGATACACTTTCGTAGTTAAAGAATCTCTTGCGGATTTTAGGAAAAACTTTCTTTCCGGGGTCGCAACCTTATAGCTGGGAAATTCGGCTAGAATATCCACGTCCACCTTCTCCTGGGTAAACTCGGAGAAGGTCGGTAGAAATTTTTCCGAAATTACGATCAGTCTTTCCGGATCTTTCCTGAGTGTCTCGAATAATACGTCCGGATCGAATAAGGTCCGGGCCAATCGTTTGGAATAAAACGCGTAGGAACGTTTCGAGGCGGGAACTCCGAACATGAGAAGCTTGTCCTGCTTCGGTTCCGCCTCCTGGATAATTTCTCCGATCGCCTTCGAAGGCTGGTACGAAACCAAAAGAGGATACGCGTAAACGCTTACCAGAGTAAAGAAAAAGGATACGGAAGTTACCAAGACCGCAACCAATCTGTCTCCCTTCTCCGCCAATTTCCAAACCGCAATTCCGATAAACAGGAAAGAGACAACCCAAAGAGCGTATCCGAAACCTACTTCCAAAGAAAGAACCGGGAGAAGGAATCCGGCTCCTAAAAAACCTAAAGAGGTGATCCAGACCAAAGATCGGCCCCATCCGACCAATCGACTCTTTTCATGGCTTAGAAGTTGTAGTAGAAAGCCCGAACCCAAAACGGATCCCGCTGGAAGACACCAATAAATGTACTGGGGAAGTTGGTACTTGGAAAAGCTGATTAAAAATAAAAATACGAAAAGCCAAAAGGCCGGAACGAAGTCGGAATTGCTCCAGCGATTTTCCCGAATTCCGGGCAACAAGATCCTTCCTTTTTCCTTCAGGTAAGGGACGGCCCTTCCCAGAATATAGGCCAGGAAAGGAAGAATGAAGACTCCGAAAGACCAGGCAAAATTAGCGTAGAAAAACCCCGGATTGAATTTTTGGTCGTACATTTTGATGTAAAAACGACCGAAGGATTGGATCCAAAGAAAAAAGTAAGGTCCGTACGTATTGAATTCCAGATACAGAGGTATGGACCAGAGAACCGGAGGAAGAATGGCAACGAAAACTCCCGGAAACAATTTCATGGAAAAAAGAAGTTTCCAATCTCTCCTGAATAATATATCCCCTCCGATCCCTATACTCGGAATCACGACGGCGATCGGCCCCTTGGTCACGAAACCCAATCCCATAGCGGCGTACATGGCGTAATAATAGACCGGATTTTTCTTCTTTCCCAAATAATAAAAAGCGAATACTAGAATGATGAAAGGGGTTACGTAGACGTCTATCTTAGGGTCCACGACCATCGCGTAGAGTCCGGGTGAAAGAACGTATAACAGAACCGACAACCAGGCTTGTTTGATTTTTCCGGAATACAATCTGGTGATCGTAAATATCCCCCAGAAGGAAGCAAGGGTAAGTAAAATTGCTGGAAGGCGAAACGCGAAATTGTTCTGACCGAAAAGAACAAAGGAAGAGGAGATCGCCCAAAACGTGAGGATGGGCTTGTCTAAATATCTCCGCCCATTATCGCGTATGAATAACCAATCTCCGCTGTTCGTCATTTCACGCGCTATTTCCGCGTATTGGGAGGAATCTATATCGATGACGTCCAACGGAAAAGTAAGTAAAAGCGGTAACGTAGCCAGGGCCAAAAGCAGCCAGGGCAGGAATTTACGGGAAGAGCCGAAATCGTCTGCGGAAGTAGTATTCATAATATATAATATGCTCCTGGAAAAACTTGAAATCGAAAAGGAAAATCAGTCCATCATTCCCGAGTCCAGGATACAGCGATTGAAACCCTTACAGGTTTTTTCGCTTTCATAGCAGGGAATCGCAAAACTTTGTTCCCTGAGACAACCGGATTCGCAATCTATCACTAGCATATCCCGATCGGCTTTAGTGATTTCCCGTTTTCCTCTGAATTCATCCTCCGCGCAGGAGATGTAGAATTTACATACATCACGACACTTTTGTTCGTACGGGTCCTTGCAGGCATGGATCGAAAGGAGTAAAGCGGAAAAAAATAGGACTCTAACGAGAGAAACCGGGTTCATTCTCTCCATTATCGGAAGGAAGCGGACAAGGTCAACTTTTTGAAGCAAGCATTCCGCAGGCCCCGTTGATATCCTTTCCGGGGGATCTTCGATTCAGAATAGGAACACCGGCAGGCTCCAATCTCCGGAGAAATTCCTCCACCTCTTCCGAACTGGGTCTTCGCCATCCGAAAAATTCCGTATTCAAGGGAATCACGTTGATCTTACAGTCCATTTTTCTGGCGATACGTACCAGTTTTTTCGCGTCTTCTTCCCCCATGTTCACGCCCGGAATCATCACGTATTCGAAAGTAATCCTTCTTTTCAAGACCTTCGTAAAATCCTTGGCCGCCTCTATAAGTTCGGAGAGGGAGAATTTCTCTTCTATGTCCATGATCTCCTTACGACCGATCGGATCGGGATGGTTCAGTGAAATCGCCAAATTATAGGGTTCTTTTCTTTCTATAAATCTTCGGATGCCGTTCACGACCCCCGACGTCGATATGGTGATCCTTTTCGCGCCTAATCCGATCGCTTCAGGGTCGTGGAGAATGTTCGCTGCACGCATTACGTTGAAATAATTGTGCATGGGTTCGCCCATTCCCATAAAGACTATGTTCGTAGCCTTATCCCCCACTATGCTTTCCACCTGCAGGACTTGGTCCACGATTTCGGAAGCCTTTAAATTTCCTTGGTACGGAAGCTTGGCGGTTGCGCAAAATTTACAATTCAAAGTACATCCGACTTGGGAAGAGATGCAAATCGTCTTTCTTCCGCCGTCTCCGGAAGGAATCCATACGGATTCGAATTCCTTCCCGCTCCCTAGTACGGATTCGAACGTGAATTTTTGGGTTCCGTCGACCGATTTTAGATGTTTTACTACATTCAGTTTTGTTAAAGAAGTAGAATCCTGCAGTCTTTGCCTGAGATCCTTGCCTAGAGTGGTGAACTGTTCCCAAGATTCGTAGCGGTTCGCATATAGACCGTTGTAAATCTGTTTGGCTCGAAAGGGTTTTTCTCCCCAGGAATCCAGCAAAACGGTCAGTTCCTCCAAGGTTTTTCCCTTTAAGGAAGCGCCGACGGAGAATTCTTGCCGAAAAGACCGGTCCAAAAATTCGGCCATTATTTGCAATTCTCCCGGATCATTCCTTCTGCATTCGAATATCCGATCTCCAAGGACCGTTTAAAATCGTCGCAGGCTTGGAGTTTTTTCCGTACCGCTAAAAATCCCAAGCCTCGGTTATAATACGTTTGCCCTCCATCCCGAGGATTCAGCGCTATAGCCTTGGTATATGCACTGATAGATTCATTATATTTTTTTAAACTATAATACGCATATCCGATCTGGAAATTCGCCCGGGAACTCTTCTGATCCAATCTAACCGCTTCATTCGCATCTTTTAAAGCGGCAGCGGGCCTGTCCGAAAGATTATATAAGATGGCCCGATTGACGTATGCCTCCGGATATTTCGCGCCCAATTTGATCGCCCGATCCACATCCGTAAAAGCTTCTTTTCGATTTTCCAATTCCGTTCTGCAGTATCCCCTATACAAAAGCACGTCCGCATTGTCCGGCTGGATCTCCAGAGCCGAAGTGAAATCCGCTTCCGCCTCCGAAAATCTACCTATGCTGTATTTTGCAAGTCCCCTATTATAAAGCGCCGAAACGTCCGAAGGAACGATCTTCAGATAAAGATCATACTCGCGAATCGCCCCTTCGTAATCCCCTCCCGCATAAGCGTCGTATCCCGCTCGAAAGATCTCCTTGGAATCTCTGGTTTCAGGAGTAGGAACGGGCGGTTCCGGCGTCTTACTTCCGGAGGTAAGATTCTCCCAAATCTGAGAGGATAAGGCGGAAAGCCCGGAGGATTTCCAAAAACTCTCTTTCGTAACGGGAGCCGAGGATCCGGGCGGATTCTCTTCTTCCGAAGGCTTCGGGCTTTTGAAAAAGAGGGAAATTCCCAGAAGTGCAATGCCTATAATCAGAAATATGCCTAGGAGCCGGTTGAGCATGCGGATTAGTGTAAGACGAATTTGAGGACTTCTGCCACCTTTTTTTAGGAGGAAACCGGTCCGGTGTGCTCCGCAATGACTTTTCCGTCTTCCAAAATCATCCGGATCAGACGGGTCATTTCCACCGAATATTCCACGTTGAGATGTTTGGTTACCCCTTCGCAGAATCCGTTAATTACGAGCAATTTTGCGTCGTCTTCGGACAGACCTCTGGACTGGAGATAAAAAAGCTGGTCTTCGTCGATACGCGAAACCGTCGCCTCATAATTCAAGGTTCCGTTTTGGCCGCTCACGTCATTGTAAGGATATGCATGCGACTGGGAGCGGTCGTCCATCATGAGTCCGTCGCATTTTACGTGGCTGTACGCGTTGACGGAACCGGAGGTGAATTTCACCAATCCTCGGTAGGAATTCGTTCCCCCGTCTAAGGAAACTCCCTTGGCCAGAATATTGCTCCTGGTATTCTTTCCTACGTGAATGATCCTAGCCCCGGTGTCCTGGATCTGACCGGCTCCCGCAAACGCTAGGGAAAGAATGTCCCCGGTGGAATGATCCCCTTGCAGAACGATGCCCGGATATTTGACCGTGTTGGCGCCTATATTCACATCGGTCCAAGTAATGTGAGCACGCTCATGACATAGGCCCCGCTTGACCGTCCAGTTATACATGTTCTTTTTCCAATTCTGGATCGTAGTGTAAAAGATTTTCGCGTTCTTATGGGCCACCAGTTCCACTACGGCAGTGTGAAAATTCGTTCCTTTGTCCTGAACGGAGGAACATCCTTCCGAATATTCCAGTTCGGCTCCGTCTTCCGCGATCAAAAGGGTCCTCTCGTATTGTCCGGAGGAAGCAGCCGTCACTTTGAAATACGCCTGGAGAGGCATAGGAGTTTTGACTCCCTTGGGAACGTAGGCAAAGGAACCGCCCGAAAACACACAGGAATTCAAAGCGGAAAATTTGTTGTCTCCGATGGAAACCACAGTCCCGAGATACTTCTTTACGATTTCGGGATATTCCCGGACGGCCGTATCTATATCGCAGAAGATGATTCCAAGTTCCGTAAGTTCTTTTTTTACGTTAGCGTAAACCGTTTCGGAATCTTCCATCGCCTCGATCCCGGCCAGATATTTCCGTTCGTGCTCCGGGATTCCGAGACGTTCGAAACTTTTTAAAACCTCGGGATCCACTTCGTCCCAGGATTTCTTTTTTTTATGATTGGCGCCTATGTAGTGGATATATTCATCGATATCCACTTTAAAATTCGGAAAGAAGCCCCAAGTAGGCATGGGCTTGCTTTCGAAAATCCGGAACGCTTCCAGACGGAATTCCGTCAACCAGGAAGGCTCGTTTTTGATATGCGAAATGGACTCTACAACCTTCCGTGTCAGGCCTTTGGGAAAATTATCGGGGCGATAGTATCTTTCTTCTTCCGAGACCAGGGTCTCCAGTGCTTGTGCCATCGCTTTTTCCCCCTTTTTATTTAGACTTTCCTAGATCCGATGCATGAGGATTAGAGTCGTGTCGGACGCGATTTTTGAAGAATACGTCCTTTTTACCAGATTCCGGCCATGCTGCCGGTCGGACCAGGAGAAATTCGAGAGAAAACCCGGCCAACCGTTCGGGCCGGGATCTCTCGGGAGAGGAAGAAAGGTTTAGTTGACCGAAGAGAAATATTCTTTGGATTTTTCAGGATCCGCCTTCATGGTTTTTTTGCCTTCGTCCCAGTTTGCAGGGCAAACTTCTCCGTGTTTTTCCACGAATTGGAAGGCTTTCACTAGACGAATCGCCTCGTCGATGTTCCTTCCGACCGGAAGGTCATTGATCGTAGCCTGGCGGATCACTCCTTTCGGGTCGATGATGAAAGTTCCCCGGAGTGCCACTCCTCCTTCGGTCAGAACTCCGTAGTCGCGGGCAATGGATTTGGTTATGTCCGCTACCAGAGGATACCGGATTTCTCCCAAACCGCCTTGCTTGCGAGGGGTGTTTTTCCAAGCCAAGTGGGTGAAGGCACTGTCGACAGAGACTCCTAAAACTTCGGCTCCGAGTTTTTTGAAATCGTCTAGCTTAGCATCGTATTCGATGATCTCGGTAGGACATACGAAAGTAAAGTCCAAGGGCCAGAAAAATAGGACGACCCACTTTCCTTTGTAATCGGAAAGTTTGATTTCCTGAATTTGTTGGCCTAGAACGGCCTCCGCTTTAAAGTCCGGTGCAAGTGAAGTAACTTGAGGCATTGGGATACGCTCCTTTATTTTAGAATCATTCTAAATTTAGACGATTATTTTGTGAAGCAGTTTTTTCGGAATTTGAGGGGTTTTGGGTCCCCGCCCTGCTCTGGGTGGGGGCCGGTGCGGTGGTACCCCCAAGCGGGAGCTTTTCGCCAGTTATCAAAATTATGGTGTTTAGGCGAGTAGATTTCTCCGGAAAACCTTGTATGAGCTCCAACAAGAAAAAATAGGAAAGCAACTGATCAAAACGTAATTTTTGCGTTGGGCCGTTTCGAACCGAGTCGCCTACACGCGAACGGAGGAGGCAACATCACAAAAAATTCTCGATGCAACCCTAGTCCGCGCCCCGGACGACAAAGAAATTTACCCCTTTGCCATCAGGTATTTTTCCATAAATTCGGTAATGTCTTTGATGTTCCGGTTGATCATCTTCCGCAACTCCGGCGGGATATTTTGTGACTTGATAACCCTGTAATAGTTCAACGCGTTTTTCAACATTTTCCGGCGGGCAAATTCCTGAGCCTTGATCAACATCGGTTTGTATTTATAGTATGAGTATTCCATAATACTATAATTTTTTGATAATTTGAATGAATGCGGAATTTTGTCGAAGTCGTAAGTCAAGGTCAGGAACGGTGCATCGTCCACTTCCGGAGGTTTGAGCTCCAGGATCCCGTGGATCATTTTTGGCTCGTCGTCCTCTCCACCGCCGGACGATTCCGGACCTTCCTTATCGTCGAGAGGTTCCAATCCCCCTTCTAGGACTTCTATCTCCGGAGCCTCGGCCTCCTCGGGATGGGGTTGTGACGGAGCCAAGGAGGGAATTTCCGGTCGGGATTCTTCCAGCCTTCTTTCATCCACCGGATCCGGAAGATCGATCTTAGGCAATTCCACCGGTCCAGCTTCGGGAGCGGATGCGGATGGAGAAGATTCAAGAGAGATCGGAGGTCCGGAAGCCTCCGCGCGAAGAGTCTTGTCCTCGGGATCCGGCAGACGAATCGGAACTAATTCGATCTGAGGGATCGCAGGCGCGGCATACTGAGGCAGTTGGTCGGATAACGGAATCTCCGGTCTAGGCCATTCCTCCGGAGAAGGGGAAAATTCCTCTTCCTCCCTTTCTCTTTGTCTTTCCTCCGCTTTTTTCTTGAGATAGTCGTCCCGAAGCTGAAAAAGATCTTCCTGTCTTCTATCATCACCGCTTCGTCTATCTCTGCGAGATCCGGTGTCCCCTCTTCGTTCTCCACCGAAGCGTCTGTCTTCTCCCGTTCTCCTATCGACGAGAGGTAAGTCCTTAAACTTCTCCCATTCATCGGTAAAGAAGGTATCCTCAGGCAGATCCATCTCGTTTGGATCGAGATGCTCCGGACTAGGCGGCTTTGGCGGAGAGGAAGGCCTTTCTCCGGGAGGAGAAGCGGGAGTCCCTCCTTGGGGAGGCGGAAATCCGAAAGGACCGGGTGGCGAGGCGGGAGAGCTGTCGGGAGAATCCGCAGGAGGAGTCGGAGCCGTTCCTCCGCTTCCTGCAGCGTAAGAAACGACAGTATAAGAAACGGGTCCCGGAGGTAACTCGGAAGGAAGACTCGGAAGTTCCCCTGGCGGAGCTTGCAAAACTACAGGTTGGTTAAATCCTTGAGAGATGGTGCCTCCCAAGGCCTGGCTGATCTCCTTGATAGCTCGAACCAAATCCCCCATCGGAATCGGAGGGCCCGTATAATTCGGATCATCCGGAGTATAGGTCTCCTCTTCTTCGGGAGATTGAATGTGGTCCTCGATGGCCTGTATATTCTCGCCGATCTTGCCGTTGATTTCCTGATCAGGAATTCTCGTATTCGTTCGTTTCAGAATTTCTAATGCACCGTGAAAGTTCTCCTTATCCAGCAACGCTTCCGAGTGCAAAAGAGGGCGTCGGTGGTGTGCATAACGCGAATTATTGCGAATGATATCGTCGGTGGAATGAGGAAGGTCTAATTTTTTCTTTTTCTTCTTCAGACCGGGATACTGCGGTTTTTGCCCTTCCTCTTTCGAATCCGAGCCCGGTGGTTCCCATTCCTGCTTTCCCTCTTTTACGGGAGCAGGAGCTCCCGATTGTTGAGACTCCGGTCGGCTTGAAGAGGGAGCGGAAGGAGCTCCGGATTCTCCTACATTGACCAACTTTCCTCTGTCTCCGGAAGAAGGAGAAGAATCCTGAGACGCGGATCCGCCGCCGCCCATACCCGGACCACTTCCGGACCCTCCTCCGCCCCCGCCTGGTTGGGAACGATTCGGGTCACGGAATAGGGTATAAGCCCCCGCACCTGCGGAGAGCAGGCCAAGAAGTAAAAGCAATGCGGTGGTCATAAAACGTTCTTCCTATCTAGTTTCGACAGAGGATCGGTTCGTTCTTAAACAAGGATCATATTGTTTTTACGATTGACACCATGAATGTTAAGTAATAAGTTGACATATATGAAATCAACGGTTCGGGAAAACCTGAGTTTCGGGTCGAGCCCTGACAATCCGGACGGTCTTCAACTCAAAATCACTTTTGACGAAGACACAAAGACCGCCTATGGCGATTATACCGTCCCCGAGAAGTTTCAAGGATCCCCGGATGTCATCCATCCTGGGATCATAGCCACAATATTAGACGAAATTATGGTCAAAATTAACGAGGCCATGAATTTCAAAACGACCACTGGAGAATTGACGATTCGATTTCTCCAACCGGCCCAGGTAAATCAGCCTTTGCATTTACGCGGCTGGTTCGTGAAGAAGAATAAGAAAGTGATCGAAAACCGCGCCGAGATCGAAAATGAAATCGGCAAAATCGTAGCTCGCGGAAAAGGAAAATACATAGAGCTCGATTCCTAATTTTTTTGGAATCATACAAACCCGCCGATGTGGTGGAATTGGTAGACGCACTGGATTCAAAATCCAGCGAGGGCAACCTCGTGTCGGTTCGACTCCGACCGTCGGCAGGGTTTATTCCTACCTTCCCTAATCTTATTTTTCAGACAAGTCCACTCCATTCTTCGTCTTTTGAACTCTTTCTAAAGCATCATAAAACGAATCTTTTTCCACGGTTTCGATCGCGTCCAGAATCAGATCCATCTCGGACCGACTCATTCCTTGGAAAATATGTTCCCCGCTGGAAAGAATATTCGCTCCCAAAAGGATTCCTTCGATCTCTTTTTCAGAATAGATTTTAGGCTTAGACTTCATCGTATTCACCACCGCATCCATCAAATTCCTGATCCGGGGCAACAATTCCGGATCGGAAAGAGTTCGGAAGAGAAGAACGATATCTCTCCGGAAATCATCCGCTTCCTTTACGGAAACCGAAGTCAGGACGATATCGAATATCTCGGGACGCTCCAAATCCAAACCTTCGCTTAACAAAGATTTCGCCCGTGCGAACATGAGTTCTTCGAATTTATGCGCGGTCACGTAGGAATGCAACGCAGCAAACCCGGCCTGGAAAGCGGACCTCAAATGCCTGCCTAACTTAAAGACCGCTCCGCTTAAGGAACCCAAAAGTCCGAACACTTTCGATGGCGAATGAACGAAACCGGCCAGGGAGGAAAAAGCCCCGTCCAGTCTGCGACGCCCTTCCAGTTCGGGATATAAAAGTTCCAAAAAATAACGGACCAGCAGATCCACACGGTCCCGCGGGATCCCGGAAAATCTAGGATACCTATTTAAGTTTTCCGTTGAATAGCGTCTCCGAAGAGCCGAGCGATACGCCCGAATCAACGTCGGGAATTCTTGTTCGTCCAGGAGGGATTTCATTCGGGCTAATTTTCAAGGGGATCGATTATTTTGAAAATCCTTTTAAAATCCCACGGCCGAGGAAGAGAATGCTCGCCACTCCTGCAAGGACCGGAACGGATCCGGTGTTTTTTCGACCGGATTTTTACCCGATTTCTATTCCATCGAACTGGACAAAAAAACTTGATCCGTTTTACTAGCGGAAGCCTTTCTAAGAATCCCTTTTCGGATTTCGGCCGGAACCGCATTGAAAAATAGAATCATCCGATATGATCCTCCCGAAAACGCGTATTATATCATTCCCGCGTTAAACGAAGAGGAGAGTCTGCCTATCGTTCTTTCGGAACTGATCGAAATCGGAGTAAAACCCTCCCGGATTTTGGTGATCGATAACGGCTCCACCGACGGAACCACTCAGGTCGCTCGAGATAAAAAAACCGTCGTTTTATGGGAACCGAATAGAGGTTACGGCTCCGCTTGTCTTACTGCGGTCGAAACGCTGAAGAATATTTCCCCAGAACCTGAATATATCGTCTTTGTCGACGGAGACGGATCGGATGATCTCGACGACTTGGAGAATTTATTCCGGCCTTTCCACCAAGATCCGAAGACGGAATTCGTAATCGGTTCGAGGACGCGAGGCGGAGCAGAGAAGGGATCGCTTTCCTTCCTACAACGTTTTGGCAACCGCCTTTCCTGTTTTTTACTTCGGTTCTTTTACGCGGCGGAGTTCACGGACTTAGGTCCGTTTCGAATTTTACGCTGGCGTTCCTTCCTTTCCTTGGATCTCAAAGATAAAACCTGGGGATGGAATCTTGAAATGCAGATCCGTGCGGTTCGTAAAAATTTAAAAATCGTAGAAGTGCCCGTCCGTTACGAACTTCGAAAAGGTGGAAAATCCAAAATCAGCGGAAACTGGATCGGAAGTCTGAGAGCCGGTGCAAAAATACTCTGGATCTTTTTTTATCTTACTTTTTTGTCCATCGAGCGAAAGCCTTCGGTCAAAGAGAATCTAGAAAAGAATTCGCTTTAGGCTTATCCGAAATTTGCGAAGACTTCGGGAATCTTCTCGGGAGGAATCGGTCTCGAATAATAATACCCCTGCCCTATATCGCAGCCGGCTTCCTTCATCAAATTTTCCACTTCTTTCGTTTCTATTCCCTCGGCGACGACAGTCATACCTAGTTTATGTCCGAGATCTATGGATGCTTGACAGATAAACAACGATTCTCGATCTTCCAGAGAATCCATTACAAAAGACTTATCTATCTTGAGCTCAGTAAACGGAAATCTATGCAGCTGTTTCAACGAGGAATATCCCGTGCCGAAATCGTCTATTGCAAGGCCTATCCCACGAATCCTCAATCTGGTTAAAATATCTTGGGTAAAACGGATATTTTCCAAAAAGCTCGTTTCGGTGATTTCCATCTGAAAGTCCCGTTGAGAAACCCCTTTTTCCTTCACTTTAGCGTATACTCTTTCCGGAAAATCCAGTTCGGTTAATGTAACGGGAGAAACGTTTACCGCCATTCTGAATTCCTTTCCCATATTCTTCCATTTGGAACATTCGGCCAACGCCAGATCGATGATCTTATCCGTCATCGCGTTCAATATTTTCGCTTCTTTTTCCATGATCGGCAAAAAAGAATCGGGATACACCAAGCCTAATTCTGGGTGGCTCCAACGAACCAAGGATTCGAAACCTTCCACCTTGCCGGTTTTTAAATCGATTTTGGGTTGGTAATGTAGAACGAATTGATCCGCCTGTATCGCTTTATAAAGATCCTGTGCATCGAACGAAAAACGGGAATTTCCCGAATTAGAATTTTTTAATCTAGGGATGTTCGCCGACTTTTCGAATAGTTCCGAGAGTACGGAACGTATGTCCGAAATCCGTATCGGTTTTTCCATTACGGATCTGATTCTTAAACCGTATTCTCCTGCCAAGGTTTGGGCGCTATGCAAAGTCCTCCGATCCGCTCCGGAGATCAGAATCACGTCAGGATCCACTTCCTTTTGGGATAAAGAACGGATCACGTCGACTCCATCCATACCCGGAATCATCAGATCCAGTATGATGCAATCGTAGGAATTGTCCAGTATGGAAAGGAAGTTCATCGCATCGTGACTGAGAGAAACGGAAAATCCGCAATCCTCCGCGATTTCTCCTAGAATTTTCGCTATCTCTTCCTCATCGTCCAAGATCAGAAGTTTCTTGGCCTTAATATCGCTCATGGAAGTATCGCTCCGGGATTTTGCAGAGTTTCCGGATCGGAATTATAGATAGGCAGAAAAAGCAAAAAGCTGGTACCGTGTCCCGGAACGGAAATCACTTTGATGAAGCCCTTAGATTGCTTTACAAAACCGTAAACCATTGACAATCCTAATCCCGAACCTTTTCCGGAACCTTTCGTCGAAAAGAAGGGTTCGAAAATATGCGCCTTGATTTCTTCCGCCATTCCGATTCCGGTATCCGTAACGGTGACCAGGCAATAATCCGCCGAATTCAATCCGGAGATCCTTACACCTTCGGTCGACGCGTTCTTTAATAGACCGGAGGAAATTCGGATGGTTCCACCTTCAGGCATCGCATCTCTTGCATTAATCGCCAAGTTCAAAAGGGCGTTCTCCATTCCGTTCTTTTCGATCTCGCACGATAGGAATTCCTCGGAAATATCGAACTCTAATCCGATCTTTTCCGTTTCCAATCTTTCCAGGATCGGCACAAAATCGAAAAGCAATTTGTTCACGTCGAAAACCTCGGGGTTAATGGGCTGTTTTCGGGAAAACGATAACAACCTTCGATTCAACTCGACTCCCCGTTGGACCGCATCCTGTCCGGAATTGACTCTCTTTAGGAGTTCCGGAGAATCTTTCAGTTTTATCTCAAGAAGGTCCAAATTGGCAAGAATTACGTTCAATAAATTATTAAAATCGTGTGCCAATCCTCCCGCCAACTGACCGACCGCCTCCATTTTCTGGGACTGCCCCAATCTTTCTTCGGTAAGCTTCTTTTCGGTCACGTCCTGGACGGTTCCGAAAAGTTGAATCGCCTCACCTTTAAAATTCCGGATCAGATCCGCCCGAACCGCCACGAAGCGGGTCTCCCCGTTAGGTTGTACGATCCTGTATTCGATTTCCTGTATTGCATCCTCTTCAAAAATCTGAGCGCGGAATTCCCTCACTCTCTCCCTATCCTCTGGGTGCACTAATTCGAAAAAATCCTCTCGTTTTCCCCCGAACTTCTCCTTAGATATTCCAAAAATGGAATATACCTCGTCGGACCATTTCACTCGATTCGTCCTTATATCCGACTGCCAGTTTCCCAAGTGCGCGATTTTAAGCGCATGATTCAACATATTTCGGTTTGCGGAGGATTCCTGTTCCGCATTTTTCCTATAAAATAAAGGTCCGAGCGCGGTGCCTATAAGTTTCAAAGGGTTTTCTAATTCAGGCGGGAAGGCATTTCGCTTACGGGAAAATATGCTGATGACCCCTACCATCGCTTTCCCGAAAAAAAGGGGAATGAGAATCCCGGAACCGATACGATCGGAGGGATAGTTTCCGGAAAGCTCTTCGATGAATTCGTTTTCGCCGTGGAATAAGATCCGCTTCTCCGAAGCCGCGCTTTTTAACAGCAGGTGTTCCTCCGAAATGCCGAAATTCGGAGGAAAAACCAATTCGCCATACGACCCTATATAAACGAATTCCCCTTCCTCCCGTTTGGCTACGGATACTCCGTCGCAATCCAAAAATCTTGCCGTTTTTGCGGCGATAAATGTCGGAAAGTCCTCGAGATCCGAATCCGTAGATACTATTTCCAGAATGAACTGTAAGACCTCATGAAGAGAATCGGAAGATGATGCGGAAAAATTCTGCGACTTATTCCCTTTTAGACAATCGGATATCGCCTTATCCAAAAAATCCCCGGTCAAATCACTCCGATCGATATAATACGAAGCGCCAGCTTCGAAGGCTCTTAATTTAGCGCCGGCGTCGCTTCCACGATTCACTACGATGAAAGGAATCGAACCGTTAGATAGTTTGTGCTCTTCGGCCAATTTGGAATCCGAAAGAAAAGCGGCCTGAAAATCCAAAACCAGTAAATCGTAGTTAAACGAATGGATGTATCTTACAGCCTCTCCGGAACAAATCGAATGAATATAATACGATTCCGCACGCTCAGGTTCCGAAAATAATTCTGAAAGTCTCGGTAAATCGGTTTTTACGTCTTCGACAAACAAAATCGATTTTCGCATCAAGCTCAGACTCATGTTTTGAGCCTCTCCTTCGGAACGACGGATAGGGAAGCGGCAAATCCTAGAACCATTCTTCGTCTCTATAAATAATTTGGTTCAAGTAGACGAAAAAAACGGAAAAAATACCGATTATTTCACTCTTGGAATCCCCGAATTCGCCTACTTCTTTCGGGTTATCAGAACTTAGTTTAAAAGTATAGAATGAACTTTTAAAGTATCTTTCTTATTTGAAAGAGAAAAATAGGACGACTTTCGTTATAAAAAAGATATTTCCGAATAAGCGATCGGCACGATTGCTATATTGGAGGCAACACCGGTTATCCCGAAAATACCGAGATCGCAGGAGACCGCCCCAAGATCGTTCTAAAAACGATCCCTTTTCCCGTTTTCAATTTGTGTATCCGTTATTGGGAGGAAGAGGACGACGTGGTAGAGGTAGATCCCGTCGTCACAGTATTACTAGTGCAGTTTACGTCTCCCTTGATGGAAACCATGGTGCCGGAAACCGATTGTGTATTAAAACAAGTCGTTCCGTTCTCGGTATAGCACATACTCGTAGAAGTGGCGGAAGTGCAATTGACTTCATCCGTCGTATAGCATTGCGTAAGAGCCAATCCTGCGCTCCCGCTTGAGACTTCGTTTCCGATCAGATCCAGAGAAACCGTTAAATACGACAAAGCTTGGGTGCCTGAAATCGTCGTATCTATCGGCACTCCCGATCCTCCCCAGGTAATTTTACCGTAATTCGCCACCATAGGTTTGGCGGTTAAACTCCCGGAATAAGCGAACCCTTGTTGGGAATCTATCTGTCCTTGGTTTTGGGAGGAGTCGTATAGGAACTTCAAATACACGTAATCTCCGGTGGTATAGAACAATCTGCTGACGATCGTAAATTGGGTCGTCGTCGTAGAGGTTGAGGAAGTCGAAGAGGAAGTAGTTGTCGTACTCGTACTTGTGGAACTGGAGGAATACGGTGTCGCCGTACCGCAATTCGCGGTTTTACTTTCGTCCAATGTTTCATGTATATTAAAAGATACGGAACCGTCTGCGGAAAGGATCGCCAGATCGGAATTTGTCGGATCCGTATTTTGACAGGAGAGCAATAAAAGCAAAAAACCGCCGGCTGCCGGTATGCCGTTAAAAAACTTAGTATACCTCGAAAAATAAAGGAAAGAAACCATTCTCCGAATCACTCCGATCTTCCTAAGAGCAAGACCGCTCTTTAAAATAAGATTTTACTTCTGTGACCGGAGAAAGAAGGAGCTAAGTTCCTTTACGGGAATAAATTTAGGATCCGGCGGGTTTATGGGACGGAACAAAACGCGCCAAAATGTCCCGAACCAATCGGTTCAATCTAGGCTTTCCTTGCGATTCCATCAAAACCCAATACGCATAATCGAGACTAAACATGTCCTTGATGTTTTTTCCGGCTTTGAACCATTGCTGTTCCACCCTTTTCTTGGCCTCTAAAGTCAGATTGGGGTTTTTACGAAATCCTTCCAGATAAGAATAATATTCGGAAGTCAAAGACCTGGAGATCGGATCTTTCCAACGATTCCCGTGAAGAATCCGCTCAGTCTCCCATCTGAATTCCCCGAACGCTTTTGCCAGAGTGAGGCTTGCGTTTTCGCTCAAAATCGAAGGCAGAAGAATCCTACCATAGATAGAATTCCCGTCGGATATTTCCTGCCAAAGTGCGCTTCGATTTCCCGAAAAAGGCAAAAGAATACAATCCGCATAAGATTCCTTAACGATATTTGGTATCCGAGGAGAGCTCTCCGCGGTCTGAGTCCGATTCTTTTTATAAAAAAGCCCAGGGTCGATTCTTTGGATTTTCTCTGCAAAATCGAAAATCTTATCGTAAAACAACAGATTTCCTTTGGTATCCCCGTAGAATAGATCTTCCGATAGAAACGGGTGAACCATGTCCGGGCTTAAGGAGATCGAAAAAAGGCCGCGAAAAAGGAGGTTCTCCAATTCCCAATCAAGAACGTCCGAGAGGTATTCCGCCTCTTTCAAACGGTCCGCTCCTTGCGATTCCGTTAACCGAACATTCTCCGTTTTTTGTTTTCTGTCGTAGAACTCGCCGAGATGGTTTCGGGAAGGATTCCGTTTCCCCGCTAAAATCAGAGCCAGCCAATCGGGCAGCGTATGAAGAGAGAGATTTGCTTCTATACGGCGAGGCTCCGATCTCGCGGATTTGAACAAGGAAAGGGAATTTTCCAATTCCAGGATTCTTTTCCGCGAAACCAATTTTTCATCCAAATAAAAGAAATGTAGGAATAGCCTGACGGGCTTCGGTACTTCCTCGCCCTTCGTTCTTGATTTTAAATAACAAACCTTATAGATATGAATGAAAATCCTTAGATCTTCTTGAGAAGCGGAACGCCGAGTTGTGCCGGGATGTTCCTTGAAGATTCGTATTGCATATTCTACTTCCGAACGGACACTCGAGTCGACGCTCGCGTAAGAAAGAATCTGATTCAGACTATCCGTATATTCGTCCGTTCCACCGGGAACTTCAGAATTTTGGAATATATTCGTTTTAGGACCTTCCGCCCATTCGGTCGATTTTTGAACGTCCAACTCCGGCACGCTTTCGATCTGAAGAGTCAGATTTCCCCCTTCTTGGGAGATAAAAATTGCATCGACTCGCAACCATCGTTTATTTTCGTCTAGATAGAATATGTGAACCTTCTCATATCTCTTTAACGAAAAGGGGTGAGTGCCTTTTTTGGAATAAACGCGAGCGTGAATCGATCGGCCGACCAATTCGGAATCTATCTGATCGATCCTCAATAGGATGGAAAAACGCTCCTCGGAATCCGCTTGCAATACTGCCGGAATAAAGTGAATCGATTGAGCCTGATGGTCCTGGATCGCATGGTCCAAAGAGCGCACGATCTGGACATCCTTCCAAGCGGGAAGATTTCCCTGGTCCGCTAAAAATTGGAGAAATTCCGGCAGAAAATATTTTCTGTACCAGGAAGGGTCCTCCGCGATGCCCTTCATACTAAGATATGGGATCTTGTCCAAAAACGAATGGATCAGCGAGACGTTTCTGGGGGAAAATTCGTGAACATTTAATTTCGCTAAAACTCTATCCCTATATTGCCTCTGGCTGACGTTGCGGTTCGCTAAATATTTTTGAATATAGTAAACGGCGATCACGAGGGCCAAGACAAACAGCCCCCCGTTTAATACCGGAATCCAAGAAAACTCGGGCCACTTTAAAATAGGAGAATCCAAATCTTGGGCCAAAAGAAACATGCGAAAGATTGAAAACCAATATAGGGTTTCGTCAAGACGAAACGGTAAACCGTCAGACCGACTCGGAGAAAAGTTACTTGTAAGTCGACGATTTTATCAGTTTCATCCTTGCCGCAAATTCGCGGGGAGATTCGAAATGAGGCGCATGCGCGCAACAGTCGAAGGATTCGAAAGTCTTATCTTTGGCATCCAATCCCGCAAAATATTTCAATAGGATCTCCTCGGGATTATAATAATCGAATTTGCCGGAGAAATAAAACGAAGGAATAGAAGCGGACGGCGCCTGTTTGAATAAGTTCATTTGAAAAAAGTAAGGCCTGATTCTGGAAGAGGAACGCCAGATTCCGGGAAGATACGTCAATATATTCCAGGTCGAATAATCCGGAGAGTCGTACATGATACCCCCCAAAAAACGATCCTCGTCCGCTCTGTGCTTTCCGTGAAACATTCCCAATCCGAAAAGGTTCAACCATTTTCGACGATCTTTCATATACTCATCAAAGGTCAAATCCTGCAACTCCGAAGAAACCTCGCGGCTCTCGGACGATTGCCTTTTCAAATATTCGAATGATCTCCGGACGCTTTGTTCTCCGTCGACCACCGGTCCCACTGCGATAAAAGCGTACAAATCCGAGGGAATACGATAAGAAGCGATCGCTCCGATATACCCGCCCCAGGAGTGACCCATCAGATATATTTTTCGAGCACCGAATCTTTTTTTTAAAAATCGAACGACTTCTATCGTATCCGATACGTAAGTCTCCGGAGTGACGTCGGGAAAGAAGAAGGAAAACGATTTTCCTGCACCTCGCTGGTCCCAGTTTACTACGACAAAATCCTTTTCCAGCTCTTCGTAAAAATATCTGGCAAAACCGATGGAGCCAGCTCCAGGACCTCCGTGAAGGATGAGAAGCACCGGCTTGTCCTTACTCGTTCCTCGCGCCAACAACCATTGGTCGACTCCTCCGATCTCTACCTTTTCCAAAAGGGAAAATCCCGCGTCGTCCTTTTCGCCTTGTTTGTCCGTTTCCGGATTCGATTTGGACGAACAAGCAAGGTTTGCCAAAAGAAGGATCAAAATGAAAAAGAAGGACCGACGACCGCTGTACAGAAGAAAGAATTTCAAGGAGAACCGCCGAAGGTAATAGGAACTGAATCCATATTTTCCTGTCAAGATTTTTGAAGATCTAAACCGGGAAAAACCCAGACATTCCGATCGAGACCGGAATTTATATTTAGACCGACTGAATTCGATTCCGGTAGTATATAATAATATTTATATACGTTTATTCCATAAATGAATTCCTAAAAATGTATTGACGAATATTAAAATATGCTTTATCAACGATCGGTGCCTTTGGTCGGAGCATTCCGGCGTCCCGCGAGAAATGAATCAAGAAACGATAAAACACTCCGAACTCACTTTCCAGGCAATGGTGGAATCCACGCCGAACGCGATATTACTCGTGAATAAGGAAGGAAAGGTAGTCTATCTGAACAACCAGAGTGAGAAACTCTTCGGATATACTAGGTTCGAATTGATCGGTAGACTTGTGGAGGAATTGATTCCGAAAAGGTTTCGAACGAATCATCCGAAGTATAGGGAAGGTTTCTTTGACTCCCCAAGCGTTCGAGCGATGGGAAGCGGGCGGGATCTGTTCGCATTAAGAAAGGACGGCTCCACTTTTCCGGTAGAGATCGGATTGAATCCAGTAGTGACTGCGGACGGCACGCTCGTACTAGCGTCGATTATCGATATTTCCGAAAGAAAAAAAGCCGAGGAGCGCTTCCGGTTGGTTGTGGAATCCGCTCCGAACGCGATGATTCTCGTGAACCAAAACGGAATTATCACTTTGGCGAACAATCAGACTGAAAAACTCTTCCGCTACGATCGAAGCGAGCTGGTCGGAAATAAATTGGAAATCCTGCTCCCCGAAAGATTCAGACAGAATCACCCGCAACATCGAAACTATTTCTTCGCGAACCCGAGTGCGAGAGCGATGGGTGCGGGTCGAGACCTTTATGCATTAAGAAAAGACGGTACGGAAGTCCAAGTTGAAATCGGTTTGAATCCTATCGATACCGTCGACGGCCTGATGGTAATCGCGTCCGTGATTGACATCACCGAGAGAAAGACGCAGGAAAAGATCGTTCTCAGGCAAAAAGAACTTGAGGTAAAAAACAAAGAACTGGAACAGTTCGCTTATCTCGCTTCGCACGATCTTCAGGAGCCGTTGAGAACGGTATCCAATTATATCCAAGTGATCGAGGAAGATTTCGGAGAAGAATTAAACGCAGAGGTCCGCAATTCTTTGAACACGATCAAAAGCGCCACGAACCGGATGAGCATCCTTGTCCGGGCGCTTCTCGATTTTTCCCGTTTAGGTAGGGGAAAGACCCTTTCTTATGCCGACTGCAATAAGGTTGTGTCTGATGTGGTTTCCGATTTGGAAAGTCTGATCAAATCGTCGGGAACAAAATTGACGATCGGGAAACTTCCCCGATTGAATTCGTATGAAACGGAACTTCGGCAACTTTTCCAAAATATGATCAGTAACGCGATTAAATTCAAAAAGGAAGGAATACCACCGGAGATCCGAATCGAATCGGAAAAGTTGGGGGAGCAATGGAAATTCTCGATCCAAGATAACGGCATCGGTATAGACCCTATGTTCCATGAACGGATTTTTCAGATCTTCCAGCGACTCCATCCGGAAGGCATGTACGAAGGGTATGGAATCGGTTTAGCAAATTGCAAGAAGATCGTAGAACTACATGGAGGAAGAATCTGGTTGGACTCCGAGAAGGACACTGGTAGCACGTTCCATTTCACTTTATCCGACTTGCCTATATGAATCGCTCAATCAACTGCATTATGCTGATCGATGACAACTCGAACGATAACTTCATACACGATCGAGTGATAAAAAAAAACGGCTTTGCGAATATCGTAGTCGCACTGACTTCGGCAATTGACGCTCTGAATTATCTGAAACAGCAAAAAGAAAAAGACTTAGTCCATCCGGACTTGATTTTTCTAGATATCAATATGCCCGGGATGAACGGCTGGGAATTTCTGACGGAGTACGATAAGCTGGACACCGATTTACAAGGAAAAATCGTCATCATCATGTTAACCACGTCGGACAATCCGGATGACCTAGAAAAAGCCAGAAACCTAAAGGCGCTTTCCGATTTCAAAACGAAACCATTGACGAAAGATATGTTATCCGAAATTACCGTGAAATATTTTCCGTTTTGAAAACTCGAATCATTCGTCGTTCGACTCTGCCAACAGATCTCCGAGTTTGTCTAAGCGTCTTTCCCAGAGCGCTCTTCTTTCAGTGATCCATTCCGCGGCAAGAGACAATCCGGCCGGTTCGATACTGCACGTCCTCGTCCTTCCCAGTTTTTCTGTACGGATCAAGCCGCTCTCTTCCAACAATTTCAAATGTTGGACCACTGCCGCGAGGGAAATTTTAAGGGGCTTGGCGAGACTGGAAGAAGACATCGGCCTTTTACTGACGATTTCCAAAATCGCTCTGCGTGTCGGATCCCCCAGAGCGTGAAAGATACGATCCACTTTATATTGCTTCGTCTTCAAATAACAAACTCCGTAATTTTCCCGATCGCAGGGACGCGAAAAGTTGCCGCTAAATCCTTCGTTAACATAAGTCGCCTACTCTTCAAAAAGTTAAGTATATACTTAACAATAATAAATAAGCGTCGTCAAGCGCAAAAAGCGAATTTTCATTCTTACTTGGGAGATAACGTTGAAAGCCCTGGCGCAAAGCAAACGAG
The DNA here is from genome assembly GCF_004769195.1 of Leptospira fletcheri. Lineage (NCBI taxonomy): Bacteria > Pseudomonadati > Spirochaetota > Leptospiria > Leptospirales > Leptospiraceae > Leptospira > Leptospira fletcheri. Next base: position 13,815 of record NZ_RQET01000007.1, on the reverse strand, counting down.
GCCTTACGACGGGGCTTCCGGGAGAGAGTTTTATTGTTGAACCTTATGAATAAGGCCGATTTCTAAGAGCGATCGATGTTCAAGCTTTCTCAGCGGCGATTTTAATTCTAAAAACGTAAGAAGTCGCGAGAATCCCCAGCATCACGTACGGCATAATCACCTTTCCGATCTCGTCTCCGCTGAAATAATGGGAGATCCCTGCGGAAATAAAAGTAATACCGAATCCTGCATAAGCCCATTCCTTTACTCTCTCCGGAACTTGAGGAATCAGAATAGCGGCGACTCCCAAGATTTTGGCGATACTTAACTCCACTCTAAAATATCCCGGAAATCCCAAATGTTGGAAACCTTCGAATGCCAGAGGATTGGTAAGTCCTTGAAACGCGCTAAAAGCCATCATAAGGCTGACGATAATCGTGCTTGTCCAAAAAATGATTTTGTTCTTCTTCATTTCGACTCCTTTAATTCGCCATACCGTTTTAAGATATTTTCGTAAGTATAGCAGATGCCCAAAAGATATTACCGATCGGGGATGTCATCAAATATTTCGTGCCATAGCATCCCTAAAAACCGATTACAAAAAAGAAATTAATGAAAAGTGACTATTTTCCGCATCCTATGCGATCGGTATACCTTCGTCTAGCTGGTTTGGGAGGGTATTGTGAATTTATCCGACGTAATGGAAACCTTGCAAGATTCGTCGAATGGTACTGAGAGGATAAATAGGGAGGGAATTTCGTATGAAAAGATTCGTTTTGTTTTTTGCCGTCTGGGTTCTTTGGTTATATTCTTACAGAGGATATTCCACTATCGGCACGTTCAATTCATTGGAAGAATGCAAAGCTGCAACGAAAGCGGACGCCGCCGGTCTTATGAAATGGAGAACCGAATGCAAGGAAGTAAAATAGCGGTGAAAATGGAAGCCGCTATACTTAAAGAAAGAGCGGAAAAACGTAGTTCGATTTGAAGGCGGAACCGCAGTCCGCAAAGGCGGCAAACCGATAGTTTGCCGTTGCAGTTGATTCATTACAATAACTGCAACTAACGGGAGTACAGGGATCGCCCTGAACCAGCATTCTGCAAGTTGCGATCGCTCCCCGATCCAAGTAGCTGTAGTCGGCGCAGCCGGTTAAGGAAGAATTCCCCTGGCCGGAACTCCGGGAAGAACTGCTGGACGATTTGGTGGATTTGGAAGAACTGGAGGAATTTCCGGAGGAAGTAGGACACGGATCGGATATTAGCATAAACAAGTAACTGTTCATCCAGTTGTAACCGGATGTGCCGAACTGAGGACAACGTTGCTGCAAAGCGAGAAGATCGGTAGTCAGTAACTTCTTCGCATCTTCTCTGGCGATCTTATTCCCCTTGGTTTTGTCCATCTCATCCTGATAATATTCTCCGATGCAGCTTAGATTGCAAAGTACCGACAGAATAAAAATGCAGATCTTCAGATTATCGGATCCGCGTTCTTTGACTCCCGCCATAATGTCCTCGTAAATCAGAAATATCCGTAAACTACAAATAGCTCTTCCAAAACCGGAACCCGATTTCGGAACGATAAAAGGTTCGTTTACGTTGAAGGGGAAAACGGCCTTGTCAATTAATTTCCATTGGATCTCAAAAATATGCGTTCAGTTCTATCAGCAACGCATGCGGGTTAAAAGTTCCATCCTTCGGATTCGGGATTTGGTATCCGACGGAAATAAAGTACAATTCGTTGTAATGGTACGAAAATCCGCAGACTCCGACTCCGAGAGCATTTACACCCGTAATCAAATCGCACATCACCCTGAGTTTATCTCGAACGACTTCGACTTCTATTCCGTACATCATGCCTACCTTGCTAATGCTCGGTTCGTTTCCCGGAAAGATCCTTTGGTTATAATGCCCGTAAAACGCGGAGTTTCCAAAATAACCACCTAAGAAGAGAGTAGTTCTAAGCGATTTAATCTCGGTGGAAGTCATCACGAAATTCGAGTTCGCGAATGTGGATGAGGAGGGGGTTGGCCCGGAAGCGATCCCCGCTTTCGTACCTAAGCTGATATGAAAGTATTCCGCCGGTTCGAACTTCTTCTGATAAACGAATTGTAAGTTCGAATTCACGGCGGGATACGGGCCTAAAGAGGAGGTAAAATCCGATAGGGAATTTTTTTTGGGCGCTGTATCCACAAAATAATTATACGCACTGAGTCCGATCTCATGATTATTTCCCAAGCCGTGCATGTAGGTCGTATCGAATTGCATCTGACGCTGGTAAAAAATGATCTGCTCCTGGACGAAATTTTGACCTTTCTTTGTGATATTCATCGCCGGAACGTTAAAGAGGTCCTGTTGGGCGGACAAAAAGCCGCTCGGAACGCTTAAAAGTAGAAACGGGAAGGCGACGTTGAAAATAATTATATAAGATTTTTTAAACAAGTACATATCCTAATATCAAAGGAATTCATCTTTATAGATAAAACTCGTCTCGCAATCGATGCCGAATATCGGATCAGAACTCTTCCCGTTCTTATTCGAGGAAGAAGCGTCTAAACGAGCGCGCTGAATTCGTAGGTATTCAAACGATTAAAAAGGATGCTGGAGGAGGTCGAGAGAATTGATTCGATCCGATCCCGGAAGAATATAAAAGTATAATAAAAGTATCACGAGCAAAACCGAAAGCCTGAGCAAAAGGAATCTGAAACTCCGAATCCCTCTTTCTCGCTTTTTCTTTTGAATGAACTCCTTCGTTTTGATCCAGGTGAGCGATCAACCCTAAAGCAAAATAGGGGCGCATCTTCTGGAATGGGACGTGAAGGTTGACTCTCGTATTCAGTAATAGTTCGGACTGTTCTATCCGTTCCTGGATTTCCCCAGAAGATCCGGAAAAGAAAATAATAATAACGAGTATGAAACGAAACAGTCTGTCCATCACATGTGTTTGCCCGGTAAAAGTATTGCGCAAACTCTCTCCGGGTTAATGTAAATCTCCCAGATTAATTGTCATTTCTATTTTTATAGATCGGTTTACGCGGGAATTACACCGACCATCCCTCGCAACCATCAACGTCCCTTTCCTTCCACATTCTTAGCCAATCTACGTCTGTATTCGAACGGAGTATATCCCGTATGTCTCTTAAAAAGAGCGCGAAAGAAGCCTAGATTTTCATAACCGACGGCATAGCAGACTTCCTCGACCGAATCGCCCGATTCCGAAAGACGTTTCCGCGCCCATTCTATCCTTAATCGTTGTTGATAAACGGAGGGTGCATCTCCCGTCGCAGATTTAAAACGCCGCTTGAACGTCCGCGGGTTCAAGCCGATCCTATGTGCCAAAGCTTCCATGGAAACGGAAGTCGCAAACTCCTTTTCCAGAATGGATTGAGCCGCCGCGATAGATTCGTCCTTGTGATGTTTCTGAGAGCTAAAAGCCATAAAAGGAGTTTGAGAAATACGTTCCGTATCCAGCAAAAAATGCCGTGCACAGGAAACTGCGACCTCTCTGTTAAACGACTGCTCGATTAAATGAAGTGCGAGATCGTAAAATGCGTTACTTCCCCCCGAAGTCAAAAATTGTCCGGTATCTATGACCAAACGGTCTACGTTCAAATTCACACCGGGAAACATCCTCCGGAAAACCGGGGCAAAAAGCCAATGGGTGGTCGCCGCCCTGCCGTCCAGCAATCCGGCGGAAGCAAGAAGAAAGGCTCCGGAACAAACACTCGCAATCCGAATCTCCTTACGCGCCACGTCCTTTAACCACTCGATCTCCATCCCGAATCTATTCGCGACGTTCGTAACTTCAGGACCGATTGCCGGCACGATCACTACGTCGCAAGGCTCCGTCAGCCTTCCTACCGAATCCGGTTCGATGGTCACTCTTCCGTGGAGCCTCACCGTAGACGAATCTACCGCGGCAGTAAATACGTTGCACCGTCTTCGGGACCGCCTGTATCTCAAATCTATCCCTGCGATTTCGAAAAATTCGAAAAGCCCGGTAATCACCGAAGCGGGGGAATCCCGTAAAAGCAGAATGGCCACATTCATGCCTTCCGTTCTGCTACGGAAATTGGCCAATTACAATCTTTTTACCGTATTAGGACAGATTAAATTTGGCCTATTCGCACTGAAAAATGGCATTTTACGAACTGGACCTTCGGGGAAACTTGTGATACGTTAATCTATCCTTAATTTTCGGAGTTTATAAAATGATCCTCGCAGCTAGAATTTTGGCGGGTTTAGTCGGCCTACTTCACGTCTGGATCTTCATCATGGAGAGCGTCCTATGGATGAAACCTGCAATCTTTAAGAGGTTCGGAGTTTCGGATTCGAAACAAGCTGAAGCGATGCGCAACGTGTTTCTGAACCAAGGCTTTTACAATCTTTTTCTGGCAATAGGAGCCCTTTACGGGGCGATCTTTTTCGAGGCAAACGCGATGTATGCGCCGGCGATCATGATCTTCTCCTGCCTCAGCGTATTCGGCGCAGGAACGGTTCTATTTTTTTCCGCTGGAAAGAAAATGGCGAGGGCCGCATTCATACAAGGCTTTCCTCCGTTCGTCGCGTTAATCCTCCTCTTTTCGAAAATGTTCGCTTAATATTTCCGCACTGCTAGGGTGTTAGAATCACCCTAGCTTTCGTCCGTATTCCTTCGGGGAATATCCTTTTATCTAATGACCCTCTTGTCGCATTCGAAGCGACAAACGAAATCTTCAGTAGACCGATTTTTATGTTATTTTTGCCACTTCGGTAAAAATACTGTTTCCTTTTTACGTCTCAAAAACCCAAACCCTCGATTTTTGTTGAAGAGTTATCGGATAAAATGTTGATCTAAATGATATAGATTCTAAGTTCTTACTCTTCGAATGACCGCTCCAAATACGAAACGTATTCTTTTAGATTTAGACGTCCATTATTCGCAAGACATTAAAGAATAAGCGAAGTAAATTAAATCGGATGCTAGAGGAAAAATAGCCATGTACCCGGAAAAGAATTTATTGGATATTCTCTGGGTCATCGTGTGTTCAGGGATCGTACTCCTCATGCAGGCCGGTTTCCTCGTCCTCGAATCCGGATTAACCCGCGCCAAAAATTCGATTAACGTAGCGATCAAAAACGTCGCCGATTTCGGGATCGCGACGCTTTTATTTTATTGCTTCGGATTCGGGCTAATGTTCGGCCATTCTTTCGAAGGACTCTGGGGGACGACAATGTTCTTCCCTATCTTTTCGAAAGAAGAAGCGTGGCCTGCCGCATTTTTCCTCTTTCAACTGGTTTTTTGCGGTACTTCCGCGACGATCGTTTCGGGTGCGGTCGCCGAAAGGTTGAAATTCCAATCGTATCTACTCGTGACCCTCCTGGTCTCCGGATTTATTTATCCGGTTGCAGGCCATTGGAGCTGGGGGGGAAATCTATCCCTCGAACCGGTAGGTTGGCTCAAAAGATTAGGTTTTCATGATTTTGCCGGATCTACAATAGTGCACAGCGTCGGTGGATGGGTTTCTCTCGCTTTGTTATTGGTTTTAGGTTCCAGAAAAGGAAGGTTCGACATAGGAATCGCGAAACGGATCAACGGGAGCAACCTTCCCGTAGCCATGTTCGGAGGAATTCTTTTATGGTTTGGATGGCTGGGATTTAACGGAGGAAGCACCCTCGGATTCAACTCAAAAGTACCGGGAATCATAGTAAATACCGTGATGGCGTCTGGAATATCCATGCTTACCGCAATGATCGTTTCCTGGTTCGCAAAAGGAGTTCCACAGCCCTCCTCTCTTTTAAACGGTTCCTTGATCGGGGCGGTTGCGATTACGGCAGGTGCTGATCTGTTTTCAGTAGTCGAGGCCGGCGTCATTGGATTCTTGGCCGGAATGCTTCTTCTTCCTTCGGAAGAATTATTAGAAAAATTTAAAATTGATGACGCTGTCGGTGCAATACCGGTCCATTTGGTCGGAGGGATATGGGGAAGCCTTTCCGTTGGTATACTTGCCGATTACTCCTTGCTAGGGTTCGGCGATAGAATTTCCTTATTGAAAGTCCAACTGCTCGGGATTTTATCCGTAGGGATCTTCGTATTTGTCACCTCATATCTCGTATTTCTCATATTGAACAGAATCCCGTTTTTCGGCCCGCTACGTGTCGGCTCCAAAGAAGAGGAGGAAGGACTTAATCTTTCCGAGCATAACGCGAGAACGGACCTAGTGGACCTTTTACGTATTATGGAACACCAGCATCGCACCGGAGATCTTTGCGACGTCTACGAGGAGCCCTTTACTGAAGTCGGACAGATCGCCAAACGCTATAACTTGGTTCTAAAAAGAATACGTGAGACCTTGAACGAAAACGAAAATGCGAGAAAGGAGATCGCCTATGCTTTAGAAACTTTACAGAAAACCCAGGACAAACTCATTCTTTCCGAAAAAATGGCCTCTCTTGGACAATTGGTTTCGGGGATAGCTCACGAAATCAACAATCCCTTAGGCGCGATCTCAGCTCTGAGCGGAGAGCTGACGGACTACTTCAAACAAACTTCGAATCGTCTATCTAACTACATAAATATGTTCTCTTCCGCGAATGTTTCCCGGATCGACTCCATTCTCGGCATGATAGAGGCCGGAACTACAGGCAAAATCAGAATCCTAACAAGGTCGGAAAGGAAAATCTCTTTAAATCAAGCGGAAGCCATCTTAAAAAAAGTCGAATTCCACGATCCTCTATCCACGGCCTCGCAAGTGATCGACATAGGTTTTCTTTCCGTTCTTGAAAAAAATGAAGAATTCTTTGCGGACAAAAGCAACCATCCGATTCTCGAATTCATTCTGTCCGAAGTTCAATCGATCCGAAACCTAGAATCGATTCGGCTTGCCGTGGAAAGGACTTCCAAAATCACTTATGCCTTAAAAAACTATTCCCACATCGAAGCGATTTCCAATAAGATTCCGTCCGACATCGTCGGAACTCTAGAAACAGTTTTAATTATTTATAATAATAAAATCATAAATGGCGTCGACTTGAAGCTGGAATTCGACTCTAGACCGATCATCCTAGCCTTTCCCGATGATCTCATGCAGGTCTGGACGAATCTGATCTACAACTCTCTGCAAGCGATAGAATTTAAAGGCAAAATCACGATTTCCGTCAAAGAATTCGATCAGAACGTATGCATAGAAGTGACGGATAACGGACCGGGAATCCCTAAGGAAATGAGATCCAGAATTTTCGAACCTTTCTTTACCACCAAACCTCGCGGGGAAGGCTCCGGTCTTGGCTTAGATATCTGCAGAAGAATCGTGGAGAAACACGGGGGCAGAGTCGATTTAGAATCAGAACCGGGAAAAACTACTTTTTACGTTTTCTTACCTAAGATCTGAGCGATCTTATAAAAACCGTTCCCACTCTTTCTCAACGAATCGTTCGCGATTCCTCCTCATTACATTCTCAAAGAATCATTCAATTTCATAATATTCCTTTCTTTTTCAAAAGAAGTGGGCAGCATTACGAAAGAATATAAGCAAATTTCATACCAATTTTAAATTTTTATTCAAATATAGACAACCAAGCCAACTAAAATCGATTTTTAACTAAAAATAGAGCAAGCTGCCCATAGAGAAAAGATTCGAGAAGAATAAAAACGCTAAAATCTAGACCAAATACTCTAGTATTAGTCTAGATACTAAACAAATCTTAAAAATCCAGCCAATATGTTAGGCAGCCATAGTCTTCAAAAAGGCTATAAAACCCCGATACTCACAAAGATAATCATTTTTACATAATTGATAGCGATTGGCATGATTTTTGCTAATAAAATTTTGTATAGGAATCGCTGCATATGAAACATAGGAAATCTAAAAAACAATCCCGAGCGGAAAAACTCGGTGAGCATAATCACTTCGAAAGCTTACGAAAACAATATCCCTACGGCTTGCCTGTCGGATTGTTTTCTATCTGTCTATTTCTTTCATTCGGAGCCGTATATCCGCAATCCGCCGATCTACCTCCCCCGTCCACTAAAGAGGGATCGACGGAATCGTTATCGCCGAAGCCGCAAGAGCCTCTTCCTTCGACTTCCCCGAAAACGGAATCCGGGGATCCAAAGCCGGATCCGAAGAAAAAGCCTGAGGAAAATAAATACGCAAGCTCATGGAAAGGTGACATCCCCATCGATTATCTGAGGACTCTTTTAGTTTCACCGGAACAGATGAAGGACACGCAAAAATCGAATCTGTTCTGGTTGGATAATCTAAAAATCGGCTTTTCCGTTCGTCCAAGATACGAATCCAGAGAGCATTCCAACTTCAGCAAACGGATGGACGATTATTCCTCTTTTGTCGGTCAAAATACGCAATTGTGGTTTCTTCTCGATCCGTCCCCCTATTTCGCGATCAAGGTCACCATTCAAGATACGAGATTATGGGGAGGAAGCCAAGGCGCGCAAAACGCGGGAAACTGGTCATACGCTTTAACTACCGGAAGCGGAACGACATTGACTCCGGGAACTACGACGAATACGAATTTAAGAAATCCCACGGACATTCGGGAGGCCTTTATAACTTTAAAGAAAAGTGATAAACTACCGGTATCCGTAATGATCGGAAGGCAAGTATTCGCATTCGGAGATCTCAAAATGGTCGGCCCCCTTAACTGGTTGAATACCGGATTCTCTTTCGACGGAATCAGATTCGTTCACGATTCCAAGTGGTTTAGAAGTCACGTATTCGGCACTATTCTTTCAAACCAATACGATGCTCCCTACGGATTGACTACCAGCAACGGAAAGGCGAAAGGAAGTATCGACGAAGCCTATTTTATGGGAATGTATAATACGATCAAGGGGAACGGTCTTTTCGATCTAGATCTATATACTTTTGATATCTCCAAAAAATGGATAGCGAATCCGAATCCTCCCATAGATATGAACGATAACCGATCTAAACAAAGGGACGATCTGATCACTGCAGGGTTTCGCTTAACGAATCGAACGAATTCGAACACTCTTCCTGCGGGAAAGATTTGGGACTGGACGATCGAATCCGCTTGGCAAACGGGCTATACGGGTGATCGAGTCAAGGCGGATTGGGATATTCTGAATATTCAGGCTCCTTCTGGAAAAAATTTCTATACCCAACGAGTTCAATACGATACGAGATTTCTATCCATCGATACGGGCGTGAAAATTTTAGACAATGTCCGCTTAGGAGGAGGGTATACTTTTGCCTCGGGAGATCCGAATCGTTCCGATGCTAAAGTAGGAACCTGGCAGACTTTATTTCCACAAGTGGCTGGCTCTTTTCCGAACTGGAATGTTATGAACGGTCAATCTTTACTTGTCGGGTTCGCAAATATCCGGACCTACTCCGCCCGTTTGAATATCAAAACGGAAAATTATGGAACTTTGATATTCACGATTTACGATACTTACAAAGCAACTCCGCAAGATGCTTGGTATAAAGTTTCCGGAGTACCGAACACTGGCGCAAGCACTGAAAATTATTCCGATAACAAATTCACTGTCGACAATGGGCGTTTGGGAAAACATCTGATGTACCAGTATGACTTTACGTGGATTTACAATTATTCGGAATACGTTTCCATCTGGTCCGGTTTTTCCTTGGCAAGAGCGGAAGACGCGATCCGGAATGCGAGAAACAATCCGTATGCGGCAAATCCGCTGGATAGAAATAGTTTCACGCCAAATTCCAAATTCTTCTACTTAATGGTTTCAGTATCGATGTAAGAAAAGAGGAATTTGCGGGGATAGACACCGCATGAACGACGACGCGGAAGGAACGGTGTTCACAAAAGTGGGTCCGTAAAACTTCCGCATTGTTTATGCGCACAGGTTAAGTCAGGGAGAGTCCAACTTTTTCTTTACGATTGCGATCAACATCCCGAACTCCTCTTTGCTCATTTGATTCTGAGGTCCCAAAGGCGAATTCTGGATTTCACTATGATTGTGGTTATAAGAAATACCTTCTTTTTGCGAATCTGCCGGAGTAATGTATATGGTCTTATTGCCCCGAGTGACAGAAAGGTAATCCTGCTCGTTGGTCCGTTTGGACTTGTCGGTTTTGTTTTCCAGCTCTATTTTGCCCTCGCAATGGCAGGTAAAAATCATGTCCTCATAAACGGTGGTGTAAAATTTCGTTCCCCTAACTCCTGCGGTCGTGGAAGGAGTTTGTAAAGTGATCCCCTCGCCTTTCAACAGTTTGTTCGAAACAATCCAAGAAGCCCCCGACTCCTGGAAAAAAGTTTTATCGTTCGCAATTTCGTTGAAGTGGAATTTGGAATTCGACTGAATTTCCAGCACGGTTGAATTTTCCCCGAATACGACGGTGGCAATGGATTTATCTCCGGTTACGATCACGTCCCCACCGATAATCTCTTGGTTCACTTCCGGTTTTATCGATTTTCCATCCCGTTGGATGTGCACGGTTCCCGAAACGAAGCCGACGAACCCCTTCTTATTGCTCGTTTCTTTCTTACAGTCGAAGCAAAAAAAACCCAAAAATAGAACGGTCGTTATTATTTGAATCCGAGTCATAGATCTTCCCTCTCGCGCATTTATGCGAGGAACCTTAGGGTAAGCATACTTTCAAACGGATCAATTCTATTATTTTCCGTTTCGGTCGTTTTCACCACTTCTAACAAGATTTTGCGAAATCAAAAAATTCGAAGCCAAACCAAATTTTAAGCTCGTTTTCGGGAATTCTTAACGTATTTTCTATAATCTTCCAAAAAGGCGGAGGCATTTTCCCAAGAATCCGTGATCTTAACATACCTATCACGCTCAGCGATCCAGATGGTATCTTTAATTCGAACGCTCAACTCCGGAAATTCTTTAGAATAAAAATGGCCTTCTTCTCCTTCCTTTTCCTGAAGACCAAACTCTCCCAAAAATTTTTCTCTCCTGCTCGCCCTTATGTATTCGCTTCGATTCTTTACGGTATAGGAAGTGATCAACATTCTATCCTCCTTTTTTGTGTGAATAATTCCGGTTTATCTCCTCAAGAATTTCCCGGTTCGACCTCTTTTTAAATGAGGTAAATCTTCCGCTCGCCGCGAGAAAGATCGCGGTTAGAACCAACGATATTACAAGCGAGGTAAGCATATTCATTCCTTCTCATCTCGGCCGAACCGGAACCAGTAACTCTGAAGAAAAACAGAGACAGAATATCCGCAGGAGAATAAAACGTGTCAATAAAATTAAATTCCGGAACAAAAATGGATCGAGCTCATTATTAATTTATTTAGAATATTATAGAAATGGAATTTTGCTACTTTGAAGCGCTAATACAAATATGTCTCATTTTAGAAAAACGAACTCCGTTCATCGTTGAATTTATGGAAGAAATGATCTTTTTCCAAACGAGCGATGATTCAATGTGTCCCGCAGTTGCCGGCGGATCCGAAATCTAAGCCGAGGAAAATTCGCAATTAAGCGGAATATAAGCTTAAACAGAATTTTGCATCAATTCCTCTAAGCCATCCACGGGAAATTGAACGACAATGAAGGCTTGTAACTTCAGAAAGAACAGAAGGATCTCTTAATCTTCATCTCCTTTCCGGCAAACCTGATTTCGAATACAAGAGGCATGTATCAAAGAAAGGACCAGAGAAAATACACAGGCGGAAAAGATAATTTATTAAATTTTTATAATGATAAATTCCTAGGCGCAATTGCGCATAAAAGAGAGAAATCTTCTTCCGATCGAACTGTAACATTCCGATCGGAAGAAAGCATCTATCTCGAAACCATATTCGATAAAGCCGCTCCCTCAAGTAGACAGTCTTTCATGCGTATATCGACTGCCGTTTTCGACTTTAACTATATGGGCTCTATTCTCAGTTATAGTCGATGCTCAAATCGTTTGGAGCGGGGCGCCCCTGTCCTTTTTCCATGAGGTCCTTTAAGCTCAGTAGAAAAGTGGCCCATTTCATCGAACAATGCGCGAGAAAATCCGTGCTATCCTTCCAGTCGGAATGTCTAAAATGAAGTAATGTTTGGATGTTGTCCGTCCAAATCCGAAAAGTGATCTCGGTACCGGCCCACTCCCCCATTCCTCCTTCCTGTGTCGCTTTCCAGCGCACCAATTTTCCCTGCTCCAACGTCCGGACTTCGAATTTCTGGCAAAAATTTCCGAACCAAAATTCAAGAATGCCGCCCACATTCGTTCCGTTACCGCGCGTGTCCGAGGTCCACCATTGTGCGAGTTTTTTAGGATCCGTCAAAGTTTCATACAACTTCTCTGGAGCCACTTTGAGTCCTATCTTATGATTGATTTCATAGCTCATATCATTCTTCCTCTTCGGCCCCACAGAGTCTCAAAAGAGTTAGTGTAGACCTACCGTAAGTATATACTAACCTAACTGGTTTTGTCAACCACCAAAATCAATTAGGTTAGTGCGTTATAAAAGAGAATTTGGTCTTGACGCAAAATTACAGGTAAGTATATAATTACCTTAGTTTATGGCCAACGGAGCGGCTGCTATACAAGCATTAGGAGACCCGACTCGGAGGGAAATTTTCGAGCGTATTTCGAAATGTCCTCTTGCGGTCGTGGAAATCGCGGAGAACCTTCCCATTTCCCGGCCCGCAGTATCCCAACACCTCAAGGTGCTAAAGGACGTAGGATTGGTGCGTGTGCGCAGAAACGGCACCCGTCATCTTTACTATGCGGATCCGAAAGGCGTGGAAATCATGAGGAAATATCTGGATCGACTTTGGGAAAGAGCTCTCACTTCCTTAAAGACTTTTTCCGAGGGAGGAGAGGGTCACTAGACTCGGGCGAGAATCGGAAACTCTTTTTCATCTAGTTCCAAATTTCAATTCTATCTGCTAACCGAAGTCATTGGGTTTGTATAAAAACACTGCGCTTCAAGCTACCTCGAATTCTTTTTTAAGTCGCGTTTCATCAACTTAGATAACTTTTAGGTGATTCTTACTCTCCTCGACTGGAATGAAGATTCTTTAGCTCAAAATTGCTAATTATAATTTTGAACTGGTCCATAAAAATTTCCTTTGAATTGATAAATATACAAAAAAGTTTTGGGCACTTGGATTATTCCAGGATTAATTTTAAATCATTTGGTGCAAAGTTAATCATTTTTTTCGAAATATATCTCACTCTTTGATTGCGCATATCTTGGCAAATTTCGGAGAACTTTTTAGAACGATAATATGTGCTGATGATTCCGTTGACCAGTCCTGCGACCGCTCCGTTTGTTAACTGCAGTCGGATCGCGTTCCCGCCCACTTCTCCTTTGGCCGCGCCCCTCGCATTTTCCTTTATTCTAATACCTTCATGTTTCTATCCTCGGGTCAGGCTCTCACCTTCGGTCAAGTTATTGCGCTCCTTTCAAATTCCACAATTTCCTTCGCCCCCAATAACTTGACCACGGTTCGATCCTTCGCGGTGTTGTACGTGAGAATCCCAGCTTTGGCTTCATAGCTCATCGCAGTTAGAATTAGCAAAGTTGTGAATTCTAATATTCTCATAATTCCTTGATCAGATTTACTCTTTACCCCTTTTTACGAAGAAACCCGGCCAAAGCCGGGTTTTGGTAAGATTTCTTATCCTTTTCTTCCTCTACATCCTCGCCTTAATCAGCCTGAAAATCGCCCAACTCTCGTCGTCTCCGGAAAGCTGCTCCGCCCTTTCCTTAGCCAACCGAAAAGACAACTTCTTTAAAGCGTGAGGGTCTGCACCAGCATCTAGTAGAAGTTTTACTGACTCTTTACTGCCGTCCATTGCTGCAAATTCCAGATGTGGTGAGATAGTATTCACCTGACAGTCATCGAAAAACCGGTGGCCCCAGTTTCTTCTGAAAGAGAAAATGATT